>JAFMIZ010000074.1 GCA_017853715.1 Pedosphaera sp. | reverse complement strand
AGTGGTAAAGCTCCCGAAGGATTCCCACCGAACCGAAAGGAAGCTCACAAAGACTTTTATCTGTTTGGTATAAAACCACTTACAAAACATAATTCCACCAGAGGCACCCGGTGGCTTTACCATTGCTTTACCCAATTTCACCCCGGTGCTGGGGCAAATCGTTGAAGCGATGACCGGCCAATCAAACTGCACCTCAAACTGCACCGGGACCTTAAAAACACCCTGAAATAAGGGGTTCCACGGCAGCCCCCTCTTTTTGGTGCAGAAAAAGTGCAATTTGAATTTTAGCGCGTCTCCATCAATGCGGTGGCGCCGCGCTGGCCACCCGACTGGCCCACGTGACCCGCCTTGGCGCTCCCGTGGCCCAAACTTCAAGTTGAGAAACCGAGCGCGGATTCAGAATAGTTTCAAGATCTGAGGATGGCAAGGACCGGGTCTCGGGGAATTGCGGAAAGAGCCATTTAAAGCCCGCGCACTTTGCGCATGAGCCGGTGAAAGACTTTGTGGACCAACTCCGGCCCCGTGAGGGGTGTGATGCGCCGCAAGCTCCACAACTCCGCACCGTCCATGCTCACGCCAAAATCGGCCGTGCAGGCGGATTGATAGCCTGCCTCGCGGGTGAGGTCGGCTGAGGCCGAACCCACGCCGAACGCCGTCGTCACCGCGCTCTCGTAGCCGGACTGTTTTACCAGATCGCGAACCTCGCTCCTACGCCAGCCACCATACGGAAACGCGAAATGATGGATGGCCACGCCAAACACATCCTCCAGCCTGGCCTTGCTGCCAAAAATCTCCTCCCGGGCTTCCGACGATTTAAGTTTGCGCAAGTTTCGATGGGAGTGGGAGTGAGAGCCGATTTCCATACCGGCGGCCAGCCAATCGCGGATCTGTTCCTTATCCATCAAGCGCTCGGGCACATCGTTCTTGCTGAGGTCCCAGTCGTTCAAACCGCCGATCCGTCCAGACACGATGAACTGGATCGCCCGCACCTTGTGTTTCTGCAAAACCGGCAAAGCCTCCTGCAGCACACTGACACAACCATCGTCAAAGGTGACCGCCAGGCAGCCCTGCCGCAAGTTCCCCTGATGAACGGCTTCGCCCAGCGAGACCAATTTAAGTCCGGCCTCCTGGGCGCGGGTTAGATGCGCGTCAAGTTCCCTGGCGGTGTCGTAAAGAAACGGATCGGGTGCGCCCGGGGGAGCTTTGCCGATACGATGGTAGGTAAGAATCGCTGGCCCGTGTTGAAACAAACGGCGCTGGGCAGCGCCCAGATAGACATACTTGCTGAACAAGCCCAACATACGAGCAGTCTGATGCTAGCCGGGTGAGCCCTGATTGGAAGCGGATAATCATGGCATGCTTGTTCGGCACATGCGCTTGCCCGGCTCCCCCCGCCCTACTAGCCTCTGCCCGCCATCATGGCCAAGCGCCTTAGAATCCTGCTCTCCGCCTACGCCTGCGAACCCGGGCGCGGCTCGGAGCCCGAGGTGGGCTGGCAATGGGCCACGCACCTGGCGCAATGGCATGAGGTCACCGTCCTCACCCGAGCCAACAACCAAGGCCCGATCGAACGCGGAATGGCCACGCTGCCGGGGCCGCAGCCTCAGTTCATCTATTTCGATCTCTCTCCCGGTTGGCAGGCATGGAAGAAGCGCGGCCTCCCGGTTGCCCTTTACTACTTCCAGTGGCAACGGGCCGCTGCCCGGCACGTCGCGGGCCGGCTTAAGGATTTCGACCTCATCCATCACCTCACCTTCAATTCCTTCCGGCAACCGGGCCATTGGCGGGCGTGCGGTCGCCCCATCGTGCTGGGACCCCTGGGCGGCGGGCAAATTTGCCCGTGGCGGCTGATGGGTGACTTTGGCCGGGCGATGCCCGGCGAGTTTTTGCGCTCAACGACCGTCAAGTTGAATGCCCTCAACCCCTTCGCCCGCGCCAGCTTTCGCGATGCAGCAGTCATTCTTTGCGCCAATCAAGACACGGCGAACCGGGTGCCTGAAGCATTCCAGTCCAAAGTTCAAATGATGTTGGAAACGGGCATGCCTCCGGCCGCACCATCTGCAACCACCCAACACAAAGCAGACGATCCTGTGCGCGTCATCTGGGTAAGCCGCCTGGTGCCGATCAAGGGCGCGCCACTGGCCTTGCGGGCATTTGCCCACGCGCACCGCCAAAAGCCGAACCTGCGACTCACCATGGTCGGCGACGGGCCTGACACAACCAAAGCAAGGGCCCTGGCAAAAAGTTTGGGCATCCATGAGGCCGTGGAATGGACCGGCAAAGTTTCGCTCGATGGCGTCAAGGCGTTGCTGCCGAAGCATGACATCTTCATGTTCACGAGCCTGCGCGACACCTCGGGCAACGTGCTATTGGAAGCGATGGCATTCGGATTACCGGCGGTCACCCTGCGTCACCACGGGGCCGAGCAGATTGCCACGGACGAAACCGCGCTGAGGGTGGTTCCCTGCACGGCCCGCGACACGGCTGCAGGCATGGGCGAGGCACTGGTGAAACTTGCCGGTGACGCCGCGCTGCGGACGCGCCTGGGGGAGGCGGCCCTGAAACGCATCAACTCCGTTTATGCGTGGCCCAACAAGGCAGCGCAGATGGACGCGATTTACCGGTCCCTGATCAATTAACCTTCAAGACACATGACACGCCTGCTGGGAACACACTCAGTATCGTCCGCCTGGAACCGCCTGCGCAACCTTATGCGTGCGCTCGGGTGGTTCAACACCTGCGCCCTGATACTGGGCACCGTGGACGACCGTTGGATCAAGACCTTTGACCGGCGGTATCGCGTCCGCACGAGCGGCTTCATCAACCTGCGTGAGACTTCCTTCAAAGCCGAGCGCCTGAAGGACGCCACCCAATACGGCCCCACCAACGGGTGGGCCGCGCGCCGAGTGCTGCGTGACTTGAAACTGCCGCCAACGACCCATTTCTGCGACATCGGTTGCGGGCTGGGCCGCATCTGCGTGCTGGCGGCGGAGATGAATTACGCCCGGGTGACCGGGGTTGAACTCGCTCCGGAACTATGCGAAGCCGCGCGAGTGAATGTCGCCCACTGCCGGCTGAGCGCGGCGGCCAGAGCAACAATCCAGATCGTCCAGGCGGACGCGCTCGATTACTGCACCACCTCCGATGATGACGTGTTCTTCATGTTCCGGCCTTTCTCGGGCGAATTCCTCACCCGCATGCTGGATCGAATCGCCGGGCGCGCCTCCGAGCAGAAGAAGACATTGACGCTGATTTACACCGAGCGCGTGGT
The DNA here is from genome assembly GCA_017853715.1 of Pedosphaera sp. GTDB lineage: Bacteria > Verrucomicrobiota > Verrucomicrobiia > Limisphaerales > DSYF01 > DSYF01. The sequence continues at coordinate 9,413 of JAFMIZ010000074.1, read as the reverse complement.
CGCAACCGATACACACCGTCAAACCATCTCCGGTCACGCCGCGTTCAAGCTGACGAAGGAAGCCACGCACTACGGCCAAGCCTTTTTTGTGTTCACCTGCGCGCCTGCCCATTGAGCTGTTGCGTATGATCCCTCCCCATCGCCCAGCGTTCGGTCTCGGCGCCGTGATCGCGGCCATGATTGCGCCCACGGCGCGAAGCCGGGACCTGGCGAAGTGGGAGGCTGCACATGCGGACGCTTGCGGCGTGGAGCAAGCGGTCTGGCTGCCTTCCGGCCGGGCGGGCATCGGGTGGGCGCTGAAGGCCGCCATCGCGCCAGACACACGCGTCATCGGACCGGCCTTCACCTGCTCGGTGGTGCATGAGGCCATGGTTCGGTCGGGCGGACAACCGGCATTCGTTGATGCAGCGGTGGATTCTTTTCACATGGACGCCGCCGCGCTGACCGCTGCGCGAGCCGGTGCCAATCACGCCCTGGTCCTGTCCGAACCCTACGGCCACACATACGCACTGGAAGACTTGAGCGAGCCAACGCTGCCCGAACCCCGCATCCGCATCGTGGACTCGGCGATGGCCGTGCCCGTGCCGCGGTTGTTCCAACGCCTGCGCGGCAACGACTTTGCCGTGGTCAGCTTTGGCGCGGGCAAGAACGCTTTCGCGGGCTGGGGCGCGGTGGGTCTGACGCGCGACACCGCCCTGGCGGAAGCAGTGCGCCAGCAGCGCGACCGGACCCTGTGGAACACCAGCGCCAAGCTGCACTGGAAACGCGGGTTGAGCATCGGGTTGCGCACCGCCACGCAGCACCCGGCCGTTTTTTCCGCCACGCGCAAATTGTGGTATTGGAGCCGCACCCTGCGTCATCGGCCAACCGCTGCCCAGAGTGCGACCGCGCCAGGCTCCGCCGGATTTCCTCCCGCGTGGTCCGACGCAAACCAACTCAGCCAAGAGTGGCGCGCGCCCTCCACCGGTGTGGACCGGCAGCTCGCCCTGCGGAATCTCGCCACAAACGCGGCCAACCACGCCCGCCGCCTTGAACTAACGGCGCGCTACCAGGAGCGTCTTCGTGGTGTGAGCGGAATCCGACTGCCGCCTGCGTCGGATTTCGCCCCAAGCCACTTCACCCTCCGCGTGCCGGACGGAAAGCGGGACGCATTGAAAGCCGCCCTGCTGGAACGCGGAGTTTACACCATCAACCTGTGGGCCTTTGACACGGCACTGGACCCGGCGCCATTTCCGAACACGCGGACGCTTTGCGCTGAAGTCTTGAATCTGCCGTTGTCGCAGTGGATGAATCCAGAGGACGTGGACCGTGTTTGTGAAGGCCTTTTGACGTGCTTGAATCCGGCCTGAAGACCCGTGCGTGCTGCTACGCCTGGGGTTCACTTGGTTCTGCGGGCGGCGCAGGGCGGCGCGGCTTGAGTTTGTAGGCCAGCTTCATCGCTGCCCTGGCCATCGCCGGCGCGCGGGTGCGCAGGAAGGCGATGAGCGCGTTGCTCGACTTGGAGATGAGCGGGACCGATGTCTCCACGCCGCCGAACTTACGTTTGAATTCCATGTTGCCGACCATGTTGAACACGCGAGCCCCGCGCCGCTTCCAATGCAACATGGCGTTCCAGAGCAGCAGCTCGTTGGGGTAGAGCTTCTGATATTTGCGCCAGCTCGCCCCGATGAGGTAGAACGACGTTTCGTGCAGCCCGGGATAAATGCCGGTTCCGATGCACTGCCCTTCCGGATCACGCGCCCGCAGCAGCAGCACTGTTCCCGCAGGCTGGAGCAAACGAATCATGGCCCGCACGCGGTCCGCGCCAAAATGCAAGGCCAGTCCGTGCCTGGCAAAGACCTCGGTGAGTTGCGCCGCCACATCGTCGGCAAAGCCCTCGTCCCTGGCTTCTTCGATGACCACGCCGTTCTTCTCCGCCTTGCGCACGGTCCAGCGGCAGGATTTGGTCATGCGATTGAAAATCTCCTCCTCCGTGCCCGTGAGGTCCACTTCAAGCGTGGGATGGTGCTTATGATTGAAGCCCAAGCCTTCGATGTCCTCCATTTTGAGGAAGGCATCCACCACTTCGAGATGGACGCAGCGCAGCTGTTTGAAGGCAAATTCCGGCAAGGCCTGCACCGCAACTCGCCGCGACACGCCGGGGCGCAGGTTGAAACCCATGTAAGGCGTGGAGGCGCCGGGAATCGGGCTGGCGAAGATGCGCAGACCGAACTTTTTGAAGATGACGCCGGTAACGTAGCCCAGCGTTTCTTGTCCCTCCCTGAGTTCCGCCAGCACGGGTTCGACGCCTTGGGTCTCGGCCAGGAATTTCAGCCACTCTGCGCTTTGAAAAACGAGGCGGTCGCCGAACCCGGCGTGCGCCCGGCTCCAGACAGGAGCATCCAGGGGGACTCGTTCAAAGCGGGCCATGGCGTCGAGCTAACCGACCGGAGGTTGAAAATGTTTAGGGTGCACAGGTTGCGGGGCGGCATGGTTTAGCCCCAACCCGCCGGTGGTTTCAAACTAAATTCGTCCTTCCCGGCCGGACACGGAGCTGGGCATTGCGGTGCAGGGCAACACGGCCCAATGCTAATGCGCCTTTTGCAAAACGACTTTGACCCACTCCTGCTGGTCGAGATACCAGCGGACCGTTTCCCGAATCCCTTGCTCGAAGGTGTGCGCCGGTTTCCAGCCGAGTTCGCGTTCGATTTTGGAGGCGTCAATGGCATAGCGCCGATCGTGGCCGGGCCGGTCCCTGACGAAGGTGATCAGCTGGCGGGTTCCGCCACCGAGCTGCGGGCGCATCTCATCCACCAGATCACAGATCAATTCCACGATGCGGATATTCGCCCATTCGTTGTGGCCGCCGATGTTGTAAGTTTCCCCGTTGGCACCGCGCTGGAGCACGGTCCACAAGGCTTCCGCGTGGTCGCCCACAAAAAGCCAGTCGCGCACGTTCATGCCGTCGCCGTAGACCGGAATGGACTTGCGGGTAAGACAACTTTGAATGACGACGGGGATTAGCTTTTCCGGGAACTGATAAGGGCCATAGTTGTTGGAGCAGTTGGTGATCACGACCGGCAGCCCGTAGGTATGGTGATACGCGCGCGCGAGCATGTCGCTGGAGGCTTTGCTGGCCGAGTAAGGCGAGTTGGGGGCGTAAGGCGTGGTCTCGGTAAAATAACCCGTCGGTCCGAGTGAACCATAAACTTCGTCGGTGCTGACATGGTGAAAGCGATGATTGGCGGCCCCAGCGGCCCAAGCGGCACGGCAAGCCTCCAGCAGATTGAAGGTGCCGACGATATTCGTCTGGATGAAGTCGCCCGGCCCGGTGATGGAGCGGTCCACATGCGATTCCGCGGCCAGGTGCATGACGTGAGTGATGGCGTGTTGATGCACGACCCTGATCACCTCGGCCTTGTCGCGCAGGTCCACGCGCTCAAAGACATACTTGGGGTTGCGATCCACGCCGGCGAGATTCTCGAGATGGCCGGCGTAGGTCAGGCAATCGAGGTTGACCAATCTGGCGATGCCGGGTTGGCCAATGATGTGCCGGATCAGATTTGAGCCGATGAAACCGGCACCGCCGGTGATGAGCAGATTCATGAGTTACACTTGAGACGCGTTTAAGCCTGCATTCCGCGGGGGGGGCAAGCATGGCAGAACGTGGCCTTGACCCGGCAAGAGTTCAAGACTGAACCGCCACTCACGCAAACGGGCTAGACTTTGTTTGCGACACCACCGGACGTGAGAAACGCACTCAATTGCTCCCAAACCTCCTCCTCCGTGATGCGCTCAAGACAATGCGCAACGGGAAACCGGCAATAGTCCGAACACGGCCGATAGGGGCAAGGCTTGCCTTCGACGCAATGTCCCCGAGCTGATAGCGGCGCAAACCATTCGGGCAGTTGCGGCCCGAAGATGCTGAAGGTGGGCAAGCCAAATGCCGCAGCGAGGTGCCCTGGTCCAGAGTCATTGCCCACAAAGCAATCGACAGCGAGAAGCAGCGATCTGAGGGCGTCCACACTTCCGGGCGTTGCCACCTCCGATTCTCCGTTCGCTTTCCACCATGAAACTTGATGGGGGTCGCACGCCACCTGAACGTCATATCCGGCAGCGCGCAGGCGGCGGCAAACGGCCAAATACCCCTTCAACGGCCACGAGCGGATGGGCTGCCCGGCGCCGGTGTGCAACAGCACGCGCCGAGAGGGGAGGTTTGAGCGAAGGGGAAAAGGTTGGGCATCCAGTTGCAAGCCCAACTCGCCGGCGGCGGCAAGCCAGTATGCATGGCGGTGGGCCAGCGGGTTTGGCTGACTGATCGGGCGAGTAAGAAACGCTTCGCTGTGCCAGCGCGGAAACCCAATCCTTTCAGTTGCCCCGACCGCCCACATCAGAAAGTGGTCACGAGGATCCCGACGACAAGACACGGATACGGCGAACCTTTCATCGCCAAGATGACGCCGAAGCTGGGCAATAACGCGCCAAGGCCAGCGCCACAGGTGATACTTCTGGTGGAAGGCCGTCCATGGGGCGTGGAACGGCAGCACATGCACCTCCGGCCAGAAATGAGGTTTCAGTTGGGCAGCATGCGGTTTGGCGAGCAGCGTGACGTCAAACCGCTGCGTGGCCGCACGCAAGAATGGCGTGGCAATGATGAGATCGCCCAAGCCCCACAACTCGACCACCAGCAATCGCGGTTTGATCATAGGGGACGCCTCACGATCAAATAGGCGGACCAACCACGCCAGTGCGCTTGGGCGGTGAATTTTTTGCGGCTGGCTGGCGCACAACAAAGGAGCGGCCAAGAGGCGGCAAAAATCCAGTTGCGTGAGGTGCCGCTGGTCTCGACCTCAAGCCCGGCTGTGCGAGCATGTCTGGCCAGCGCGCCCGTTGAAACGATGCGCACGTGAGTGATATCGTCGTAAAAATTCATCGTGAACATGCCCGCTGCCGCTCCGGAGGGGCTGTTGAATCGGAGTGTTTTGGGATGCGGCGTTTCAAAGTAAGCGCGGGCGCCGGGCTTCAAAACTCGCGCCACCTCCCCCATGAGATGCCCCAACTCCGACAGGTGCTCCACGAGGTGCATGCATGTCACGGCATCCAAGGAGGCATCCGGCCAAGGGAAGGCATCACGCTCCAGGTTCAGTCGGACGAATTGGCAACCTGCGGGATACGCCTCAGGGCATCCGATCAGGTCCGCCGCATGAAAACGAAGGTCGGGGCGAAGCTCCGACATGTGGCGCAAGGTCTCGCCATCGGAAGATCCCAGGTCCAGCAGGCGCCCGCCAGCGGGCACGCGGGCCACAAACCTGGCACGTGTGTCCACCCACGGGAATGACTTTATGGAACTCCAGTTCACTCGTTGCGGCAGCAAGCTAGAGAGCAAGGGCGGCAGAGTAAAGTTCGACGCAGAAACGCTTGGACTACGGACAAGCGACAGGCGGGGTGCAACTGAATCCAGCCAGCAAGGTCCCGCCAGAACATTAACTGGCGTATTCCTCCAGCACCAGGCTCAAGCCGACATCCCACAAAGGAAGATGCAAACCAAACGTGGCCTCGAGTTTGTCGCAGTTCAGCACAGAGTTCTTGGGGCGCGGTGAGGGCAAGGGATACTCGCTGCTGGGAATGGGATCCACTTGAGTGCATTGTTTGCCGTCGACCGGCATGGCGCGAATGATGGCGTCCGCAAACCCGTGCCAACTGGTTCGTCCCGACGACGCCAAGTGATAGGTTCCCACAAAACGCTGCGGATACGGATCATTCAATACACGTTGCAGCGCCAGCCCCGTGGCCTCAGCAATGAGCCGCGAGGGCGTGGGACAACCCACCTGATCATTCACGACGCGGAGGCGCTCGCGCTCCCGGGCCAGCCGCATCATCGTGAGCATGAAATTATGCCCCCGCGCGCCATAGACCCAACACAGCCGAAACAACAGGTGCGCTGCACCGCTCCGTTGCACCGCCTGTTCTCCGGCCAGCTTGGTGCGGCCGTAGGCGCCGAGCGGATTGGGAACGTCGGTTTCCAGGTAGGCGGAATCCTTGTTGCCGTCGAACACATAATCCGTGGAGTAATGGACCAGCCAGGCGCCCAGCGCCCCAGCCTCCTCAGCCATGACGCCCGGGGCGATGCCATTCACTTTCAGTGCGGTATCGAAATCCGTTTCCGCCTTGTCCACTGCCGTATAGGCGGCGGCATTGATGATCACCTGCGGCTGTAGGGTGCGGATGTGCTGGCGAATGGATTCAGCGTTCGTGAGATCGATCTCGGGATAATCCACGCAGGTGACTTGGGCCATCGGCGCCAGCACACGGCGCAATTCCCAGCCGACCTGACCGACGCGCCCAATGAGTAGAATGCGAGGAAGTGCCATGAGAATCAGGAAAAGAGCCGGTCCGGCGGAATATCCCTCAGCCGCGGAGCATTCTGGTCTTTGGCCGACAGTTTTGGTTGATCGACCGGCCAACGGATATCGAGGTCAGGATCGTCCCAGCGCAGACTCATTTCGTCCTTGGGGGAATAGGTGGCGGTGCATTTGTAATGGAACAATGCCGACGCGCTGAGCACGGCGAAGCCGTGCGCGAAGCCGGGCGGGACATACAATTGCCGCTTGGTTTCGCCCGACAGATGGACCCCTTCCCACTGCCCGAAAGCAGGCGAGCTGCGCCGCAGATCCACGACCACATCGAACACCTCGCCCTGCAACACCTGCACCAGCTTTCCCTGCGGGTTGGGATTCTGGAAATGCAACCCGCGCAGAATGCCCTGCGCCGAGAGGGACAGGTTGTCCTGCACGAAGTCCACATCCAAACCAGCGTCGGCATAACGCGCACGGTTCCACATCTCCACGAAGAAGCCACGAGCGTCACCGTGAATCACGGGGCCCAGAATCAGCACCCCGGGCAGTTTTCCAGCAATGACTTTCATGCGGCACTGGGGTTCTGCAGACGGCGGGCCTCAGCGGCGACTTCGAGAAGATAGTCGCGGTATTCGCACTGGGGAATGCGGGCGGTGAGCGCCTCAAGATCGTTGAGCGACAGAAACCCACGGCGGAACGCAGCCTCCTCGGGACAGCCGATCTTGATGCCGGCGCGTTTCTCGATGGTCTGAACGTACGCGGAAGCCTCGTGCAAACTGGAGCTGGTGCCGGCATCGAGCCATGCAAAGCCACGCCCCAGCCGGAACACACGCAATTGTCCGCGCCGCATGTATTCGAGGTTCACGTCGGTGATCTCCAATTCGCCGCGCGCCGACGGCTTCAGCGCCCGGGCAACCGCCACCACCTCGTTGTCGAAAATATACAATCCCGGCACGGCGTAATTGCTGCGGGGATTCTTCGGCTTTTCCTCAATGGAAATCGCCTGGCCCTGCGCGTCAAACTCCACCACGCCATAGCGTTCCGGATCGTTAACGTGATAGCCGAAGATGGCCGCGCCGCCGTGGAAATCAGCGAACGCCCGTTGAAAAATGTCGCCGCCGTAAAAGATGTTGTCGCCCAAGATAAGCGTCACCGCATCCGAGCCAATGAATGAATCGGCAATCGTGAAGGCTTGGGCAATGCCGGCAGGCCGCGCCTGCTCCCGGTATTCGATGTTCAGGCCCCACTGACGGCCGTCGCCCAGCAACTGCTGAAAGCGCGGCAGATCCTGCGGGGTGGAAATGAGGCAGAACTCCCGGATGCCGCCCTCGATCAGCGTGGTCAAAGGATAATAGACCATCGGTTTGTCGAACACGGGCTGGAGCTGCTTGCTGGCCACAAGCGTCAGCGGATAAAGCCGCGAGCCCGCGCCGCCGGCCAGAATGATGCCTTTCATTCCGACAACGAAATCATAATCGAGACGGGTGAAGCAAGCGTGCTCTGGGCCGGGCGAGCTGCGACGAGCAAACCACAAAAACGAGGGGGCGCCGGCCGTGAGGCGGTCCCCCGTGCGACCGGCGCCGGTTATGGGACGACGCGCATGCGGAAGAAGCGGCTTGGCGCATTGGTGGTCGGGACGGGCACAAAGATCTGGGCGGCGGAAGGCGTTGCAGAATAGAACCACTGCCAGTTCACCAGATCGGTGGAGGCCAGAATCTCGCGGTTCCGATTATCGGGCGCGAGGGAGAGGCCAAACGTGGCGCCTTGCTCGAGGGCGGCAATGCCGGGCGGTTCGGTGGTGTAGTTGGGCATGCCCGCGATTTCGAGCACGGCGGGCGCACTGGTGACGGCCCCGAAGCTATTGGTCACGAGCAACGAATACACCCCGGCTTGAGACGGCTGGATGTTGGTCAGGGTCAAGACGCCGCTATTGGCCCCGGAGAGGGAATTGCTCGTGTTGAAGAACCACTGATAAGCCAGCGGCAGGCTGCCACCGGCGGTGGCGTTGAACTGCGCGGACTGGCCCTGCAACATGATGAGACTGGTCGGCTGAGTGCCGATGAAGGGCGGCAAGTCCTGAACAGAGAGGGTGGCGACGGCACTGGTCACAACGCCGACACTGTTCGCCACAATCACGCGATAATCCCCCGCCTGACTGGACTGCACATTGGGCAACGTCAGGACATTGCTGGTGCCACCGGGGGGGACGTTGGTCCAGTTCACCGACCACTGGTAACTCAGGGGTGCGGAGCCGGTCGCCGTGACGCTGAACTGAGCCGACTGCCCGCTGACGAGGGACTGGCCGGCGGGCGGGCTGGTGATTTGCGGGGGCAGTGAGCCATTGGTGCTGGAGATGCTCAACAGGGCGGGCGCGCTGGTCACCGCACCGTGGGGATTGCTGGCAATGAAGGCATACAGGCCCGCATTGGTGACATTCAGGCCGGCGAGCAGCACGGTGACGTTCGTCGCGCCGCCCAAGGGCGTGTCGTTGAAGAGCCACTGGTAGGTCACGGGAGTGAGGCTCGAAACGCCGGAGCCGAATACCGCCCGGGCGCCATTGGTGCGCACCAGGGAATCGGGATGCTTGATGATGACGGGCAAGCGGTTGGTCACCAGCACGGTCAGGCGCCCGACAGAACTGGTCACCGAGCCGCTGCTGTTGAACGCGATCACGCGGTAGTCGCCCTCCATATCGGATGCGATGTTGGTGAGCGACAACTTGGCCCCCAACGCGCCGGGGATATTGGTTCCCTCATGCTGCCACTGGATGGTCGGCAACGGCCACCCGACCACTTCCACCCGTAAACGCTCGCTGTCACCCACCTTCACCACCTTGGAAAGCGGCTGCTTGGCCAGATATGGACTGCCATCGTCCAGCGCCTCAATGGCCTGCGCAATCCGGTCACGCACCTGCAAGACCCGGGCGGGTTCGTAAGGATAGGCCGTGGGCCAGACGGCGAGTTGCATGGCCTCGGCGTAAGCGGCGTTGCCCTCGATGACGGTGGGGTGATTGGTGCCCAGCGACGCTGAGGCCACCCCCAAGGCACGTTTAAGGGTCCAAAAATACTCGCGGTCCTC
>JAFMIZ010000196.1 GCA_017853715.1 Pedosphaera sp. | reverse complement strand
GCGCAAAGCGGGAAGCGCAAAGCGGGAAGCGCAAAGCGGGAAGCGCGGAGCGGAGGGCTTCTTAAAATGCTGAAACGCTGACACGCTGAAAGGGAGAGCGGAGAGCGAACTTTCCGGGAAAGAGGATTGCGCAGCCTGGAACTATGAAATATGTCAACAGGTCTGATCCAAACAAAAGGCATGGGCATGAGAACGCGATTGAACTGGCCAATTCAGATGATGGCAGCGGCGTGGTTGACAGGAACCCCGGGGGCGCTGGGCGCGGATTTCACGGTCACCTCGCCGGGGTTCTTCTACTCGATCAATGGCGCATCAACCAACCCGACGCTGACCTTGGTGCGGGGCCGGACCTACACGTTTGCGGTCAGCACATCGGTCAACCATCCATTTGAAATCATGAGCCCGGGGCCGGCATCGGGTAACAACACTTCCTCCGGGACGATCACATATACCGTGGCGACGAATGCGCCGGCCACGAACAATCCCGGGTACCGGTGTTCGGTCCACGCTAGTATGGTTGGGCTGATCCTGACGGTGGATCCGCCGGTCGCCCCGGTGATCAGCATAACGGACCTCAAGGTGGGCACGAACGTGGTATTGCGATCGACCGGCAGTGCTGGCTGGGCGGTGCTGCCAGAGTACAACACCAATCTGACCACGACGAACTGGCTGGGGTTGACGGTGCAAACGAACCTGTTCGCGAATGGGACGAATGAAACGATTTGCGTGAAGCCGCCCGGGGATAACGTGTATATCCGAATCCAATCGGAACCCGAGTAGCGCGGAGGGGAAAGGTGGCAGCACCACCTGCAATCGTCCCCTGCCGGACAGCGCGCCTCGAATCACAGCCGGCGAGAGGTGGCAGCCTGGCCCGAGGTCCTTCGGGCCGCACGAACGGAGCATTCCGAATCCACGCCGCCATTGAACCGCCTAGGGCGTGCGAGCGCGCAGACGGGGAGCGAATTCGGCGGCGATGTCGTCCACCAACTGACGCGCTTCGGCGGCGAAGAATCGCGCGGCGCGTTGATGGTTCACGCGGCGATAGGCGATGAAGCATCCGTTGGGCACAGGGCAAATCACGGTGACGTCGAGCCCGTAGATGGAGTCACGGGGCCAGCCGTGTTGCAGGATCTCGTCCTCGGTCCAGGGGCGGTCATGGGCAGTGGTGCTGAGGCGGAAGGACCATTGCCATTGGGGCGCGAGTTCGCGCACGCGGGCGAAGAAGAGAACCAAGCGGCATGGCAACATGGGCGCCAACCTACAGGGAGCGGTGGGACATTGGCGGGGGGGACAACGACAGATGGCGGCCAGTGTGGGCGCCAATACGGAGGAACCAATTCCGACTGGTGTCGGTCGAAACTGACACTTATGCCCACACCAGCCTATAGGAGCATCGGACAAGACGAGAGCGGGTCAAGCGAGGGGGGCCGGAAAATTAATGGCCGGCGTGGGCGTATCTACCAACTGACCTTCCTCTCACACTGACGACGGCCTAACGGTTTCATCCGCTTGGGGACCGTCAACCAATACCCACGTCCACACCGGCCTACAGCAATCTCGCCCCCCTGCGCTTGGCGTCAAGCGGTGGATGTGGTTGGTGGGCGGCATGCTGCGAGATGGGATGCCAGTGAAGACACGCTGACACGCTGAAATGGGGACGGGCGGGTTCAAACACGGATGGAAAGGGGGTTCGGCGCGATCACGCGCTCAAACAAGCCAACGTCCTCTGCGCGACTCAATCCTTTCCGATGCTTTGGTGGTTAGGGGGCGTCAAACTCATGGTTGCGGTGGCGGAAATGCGCCAAGCTGCATCATCAATCCGAGGGCATCCATGATGATGCGTGTGTCCTTGATTTTGCCGCCTTCAAGCCGGTCAATGACAACACCCCATACCCGGACTGCGCGTCCGGTGGCGGGCACGCCAAAAAACTCCGCCTGATGCGTACCCGTCCACTCAAAGCGTGTCACCACCTTGTCGCCTTGGGCAATCTGCTCCTCAACCGTCCAGTGCATGTCAGGAAACGCGGCGTGCATCCCGCGCAAGACATCCTGCAAACCGCTGAGGCCCGGGCCTTGGCCGGGCAGCGGAACCTGCTCCACCATGTCTTCCCAAAAGAACTCGCCAGCGGACTCGATCTTGCCTTGGTTCAGGACTGCCGTGATGAAGTGACGGACAATGTTGCTGTTACTTTGCATAAAACGGTGGGGGAGCCTACCAGCCCATAGGTGAGCGACGGGAGTCAGCCGCCGGTGACGTTCGATCTGTCCCTGGGCGAACCGGCTGGATCCCATCGACCGCTTGGCTCTGCAATCTCGTTGCTGGGATTCGCGGTTGCGGGTCTGAGCAGTTCATCCCTTGTCACGGTGCGTGAACCGGGAGGTGGCTGGTCGATCCTGCTGAAAGCGTAGAATGCAAACCCGCCGACCGCGATGAAGACCAACCCAGCCACAGCAAAGCCCGCCTTGTTCCCCAGACGCAGAAACCGAAGTCCGAAGAAGACGAGGACTGCAATCAGCAGACCCATGGATAGAAGGGCGATCATTCGATGCGGTTCGCGGAACGTCCCGGCTCACCGGCGCCGGGCCAAAGGTGCCCGATTGTCAACCGAGACGCGATCACGGCGTTCGGCGCAACCGGCTTGTCCGGTGTTGTTCCGGTGCTATTCATGATGGCCGGCGGCCGCCTGAGCATAGCTGCGTGCAAAAGGTTTGTGGCTCCCGTCAAGCAACCCTCTCGCGATCATGGGCGAGTTTCAGTGAAGTTCTACCAGAGGAGTGCCGAGTTGTCATTGAACCGGGCGCTTCACTGACAGTTTCACTGACAGTGGCCCGTCCAACTTGAGCAACTCGCTGACGCTCAAGCGTCTAAGTTGGCTCCA
>JAFMIZ010000195.1 GCA_017853715.1 Pedosphaera sp. | reverse complement strand
CCACAAGGGTCGGCCTGGCTCCACTCCAAAAAAATGGCAAAACAGGCCCAAATCGCGCCAAGCGCATTCCCTAACCTATTGCCCCCATAGGGTAGGAGCATGTCTTCATGCTGCCTCAGGCGGCTGTTCTTTGACATAGCACCGTTGCCGCCACGGTAATCGTCACGAGCAGTCCGGGGCCTTTGCGCTCCGGACCCGGTCAACCACCAAACAAAAAGGAGCCTCCATGACCAAGCAACAGACTTACGACCCCAATTCCCACCTAGCCCCTGAAATCATCGAGCGTGGCCTGTCCGAGGCCCGCCAAGCGCTGGCAGTTACCGGCCTGCCCTGGCAGCCGGCCACCCATCCCAGTTCCCGCTCCCTCCTCTGGCTGTATCAGGGATGGGACTGGCACCTCATCTATGTGCGCATCACGACCGACGATGCCACTTTCACCGGGGTGGGGGAAAAGCCCCGGGTGCTGGCAGAGTTATCCCGCGAGATGCATTCGCGTCTTGATGCGGTGGTTCGCGTTCATCTGGGGGCGGACGGCGAAGTCCAACACATCGGCTTCCCGAATCTGATGCCCAAGCTGCTCTACATGGCCCGCGACTGGAACCGGCGCATGCTGGACGGAAAGACCGCCCTGGAACACCTGAAATTGGCCGGTGACAAGCCAGCCATTCTAACCGTCCGCCCGGTTTACAATCCCGACTGGCACAAACCGAAAACGGACGAGGAGTTGATCACCTCTTTCAGGGCGGAATACCGCCAGCCCCCAACCGAGATGCCGGATGTCCGCGAGGGCGAATCCGAGGATGCCTTCGTGAATCGGCGTTTGGCCGGGTTCCGCGCCTACCCGGAACGCCCGGCCCATGGCCATTTCGTCCTCAAACTGGCGGCCGACGGGCTGCCCGAATCGGATTTGTCCGTGAACATCGCGGCATTGGCCGCCTCCACCACCTGGAATGATTCTTACGACATCCTGACCTGCTCCTGCGGCAGTAGCGGATGCGCGGGTACGGGTGGCATGCCCGTCACCCACGAATCCAGATTGACGGTCTGGTGGCTGAGCCTCGAGGGAACCCGGCGCTTTCTCGTGTTCGACCGGCAACAATATCGCACCGAAGTGTTCACGAAAATCCGGGAAGCCCTGCGGTTTCACGCCACCCTGCCGCCGGAAGTCCGCTTTGGCGACATCATGTTCAACGAGGGACCGGCAGCGCAGCGGGAATGGGTGGAGGCTGCCTTGGTGGAGGCGGAGAACTTCGAACGCTGGTAAAACCCAAAACAACCTCATGAATATTAAAACCCTAAAAGGCTCGGTCTCGTTGCTTAAACCCACCCCGGAACTCGTTCGTGCCGTTCAAGCCCACTTGCCATTCGGGCTGGTCGGCCTCTGTCAGCCCGGAGCCGAGGTCCAATGCGGCTTGGTCATGCAATGCGGCGGGCGCAAGCTCTGTGCCGTCAAACAACAGCCGGTTGACGGCGACGAAAGACAGGCTTACGTCAGTTTTACGGCAAACAGCATCCTGATCGCCCACTCTTTGCCCGGTTATCTGGCCCACGGCTTCTCCGGATTGCTTCTTCCCTGTGCGTATCTGCGCCAGAAGGAGGGCGGGCGGTTTGAATCGGGGATCGCCTATTTCGGTTACCCCTCGCTGCGGGGCCGGGAATCCCGGGAATATCCCTATGAGCCTGCATGGGACCGCCAGTTCGGACACGGCTTCACCATTATGATGATCAGCTTCATCAAGGCCCTTCAAACCAGCTCAAAGGAAACCGGCATCACCCTCTCACCGGCCATTGGCCTCGACGTGCGGCTCTGGACGCAACTGGGCTCGCTGGCACTTGGCTTCATGGTCATTGGCCGCCACGTCGTCTGCCTGAAGACCCCCGTCTCGGAGCGAGATCCCACATGGACGGCGCTCCAGCGCGTCGGCATCACCGAGGTCTATCACCTTCCCAGTGTCCCCACGACCATCGCGGAGGACGAACTCACCATCGCCAAGCCCGCCTCCTAAATCATGGACCAGACACGCGCCATCGCCCGGTCCAAAGCCATCTGCAAGGCCCGCGGTCCATTTATGGTGACCTGCTGCGCCTGCGGAAAACGATACTGGCCGGAAGAAAAGGAACACCACTTTGCACACTTATGCCGGCCAATTCGGGCTGCCCATCATTCGGGCGGCGGCACCAAACCCGGTCACGCCAAGAAGCGCCCGACCTTCATCAAGAAAGGACAAATTCAGATTGAGGTTGCCGGCATCTCACGCTCCCAACTCCGCAAGCGCAACAAGAAGGCGCATCAGAAGTTTTTGAAAACTGGCTATGTCTAGACCCCAACCAATATCCCGTGTCGGCATCTTCTGGTGGTGGCGCAGCCGTCTGCTCGCCGAGTCGGTCGCGGTCGCTGCGGGCGTTGCCTTCAACGGCGTCGTCCACGGCGGGCGCGACCACGTCAAGGTCTGGCCCCGGTTTCAGCGCCGGTATCCTGCACTCATCGACACCGATTACATCGACATCCCGCGTGGGCGGGTCCTTTACCTCCAATCCGAGGAACAGTTCATCGTCTATCTCGACCGCAAGCTGGCGACACCCAGGGTCAAGGCGGCGGTGCTGGCCGCGTTCGCGTTGCCGCGTCGAAGCACGAAGTTCGAGTTCGACCCGCATTACACCACCGATCACGCCACGCTCGACCGGATGTTTGGCGGGGATTGAGAGGGCCGCCAGCGCGCGGGTCCGTGACCGGCATAAAGTTTGCGGGCGGCTCAAACTCCCGCGCTGTGATGGGGGGGGATGTCAACGTGCGAGAACTCGCGAACCCTCGGTTTGGGGAAGAAACGGCAACCCTCAAACGGGTCAGTCCTTGACTTTGTACACTGCCTTTCCGCTTCCCGCTTTGCCCCTTTCAGGTCTCAGG
>JAFMIZ010000194.1 GCA_017853715.1 Pedosphaera sp. | reverse complement strand
TCGCGCAGTCGGTCGGCAACGCCAGAGCCAAGTCCGATGGTATCGACGCAGATTTCATCCGGTCCATCCATCTTGGCTTCATTCACCACAGCGCCAACGGTCTGCATTAGATCAAGGCCACCCCAGGATTTCAGTTCTACGACGACATTGCCGCGCCGTTTGCAGAGCGCCGTTCGGTCAGACCCAAAACGGGCGACGTCGAGCCCGTAGACCATTGGCTCAGACATGGGCGCCGTAATGTCTCGATCAAAGGCCGCATCGACCAGTTCAGCCGGGATCAGGGTGTCGTCATCGCCAAGCGCGAACTCGCCCAGAACGCGGATGCGGAAAGCGTTTGATGCCTCTCCATAGGTCGCTGAAATCTGCCGCACAAAGTCTGTCGAAACCAGCGGATTATCAAGGCAACTGACATGCATCCGGTTCCAGTCCGCCGCCAGTTCATGATGCGTCTTATAAAAAAGACCGGACGATCTGGTTGGATTGGAAATCAGGATGGTCGTCGCCGAATGGCCGGACATTGAGCCAGCCGCCGCCTCGAAGACTGCTTCAGGAACAGCGGACGCCTCATCGACAACTAGCAAAACATGCTCAGAGTGGACACCGGCCAGCGCCTCAGGCCTTTCCGCGCTGCTGGTCCTCGCCGATATGAAGCTGCTTTCTGGCGCACCCTTCAGCACGATCTTGTCGGAAAAGACTTCGAAGCCCTCGCGAAGCACAGGAGGTAGCTTGTTGATCCAAGACTTAAGCTCGGCAAACAAGGCATCAAACAACTGCGCAGCCGTGGGCGCCGTCACCACACCCTTCTGCGGGTACCGGCAGGTCATATGCCAGATTAGCGCCCAGGAGCAGGCGGTGGACTTGCCAACGCCGTGACCGGCCCTGACGCTGATGCGGCGCTCGCCCCTCGCAATCTTGTTGAGGAAATCCTTTTGCCACGGCAGAGGTTCAGCCTTCAGAACATTGATCACGAAGCCAACGGGATCAGCCGCATAGGTGCGGATGAAGTCGATGTAGGCGTCAGCGTCTGGGATGGTGTTCATTCTGCTGCTTTCTGCAACCTGGTTCCGGCGATCTCGTCAAACGTCCGGCCATCGCCATCGAGGGTCGCCTGTTGGCCGGTGAAGTCCTGCCAGCGTTTAATCGCAACATCGACATATTTAGGATCAATTTCCATTAGATAGGCAATTCGGCCAGAAGACTCAGAAGCTATCAGCGTTGTTCCTGAGCCACCAAACAAATCAAGAACAATCTTGTTTTTCTCAGTTGTAACTTTAATAACCGGCTCAATAATTGCTGTCGGCTTTACCGTTGGATGGAGATCTCTTAATTCAAGTTCCTTGGGTACTCTCCAAACATTTGATAAATCTGACGCTTCTTTCTTGTCGGCTTGGTTTCCCCAGTGAAGACAAAGTTCATGTTGAGGTTGAAATCTAAAAAATGCAGATGCTTTCCTAACTCGATCCCAAACACAAAGAGCAGTTGGATCACCAAAAGCTACAGCCATTAATTTAATCTGTTCGAACCGATCCCATTTAAAAAAAACCATCTTAGTGTTCTGTTCCTCAAGAAAAGATGGGACAATATTAAATACTTCTTCAAGCCAACTGATATCTTTATCATTTGCAATAAATGAGACTCGTTTTATGAGACCCTTTCCAAGTTTCCTCTCATTGGCAGATTTCGGTTTAAGCCCACCTACGTTGTCCCCATAAGGAGGATCGGTAAAGAAGGTTTGGGCTTTACAGCCATTCATCAGTTTTTCAACCGCATCAATGCTAGTTGAGTCGCCGCACATCAACCTATGGTTGCCAAGCAGCCAAACATCGCCCAGAACAGTCACCGGATTCGCCGGAGGCTCAGGCACATCATCAGGATCAGTCAGCCCCTCCGTCTCAACCCCCGTTAATCCCGCCAGCATCGCATCATCGAAGCCCAGCAACCCAAGATCAAAGTCAGCATCCACCAGCTCGGCAATCTCAACCTTCAGCATCTCCGCATCCCAGCCAGCATTCAACGCCAACTGGTTATCGGCAATCACATAAGCCCGCTTCTGCGCATCCGTCAGATGACCTAGCTCAATGCAAGGAACATCCTTCTCCCCAAGTTTCCTAGCCGCCATTACGCGCCCGTGACCGGCGATGATCGTTCCATCCCCGTCAACCAAGATCGGATTGGTCCAGCCAAACTCCCGGATAGACGCAGCAATCTGCGCAACCTGATCCTTGCTATGCGTCCGGCTGTTTCGGGCATATGGGATCAGATCCTCAACCGACCTCCAGGTGATTTCATACTTCCTGTTCTTCGCTGACCCTGACATTTCATTTCCTTTTTTTGGAAGATTGGGCGGACCTAGGCAACCCCGGTAGGGGGGAGGGGGGTCTACCCCGGCTTGCCTGATTACCTGTTACAGTGGAATAGCTTAGGTCCAGTCCCTTGGCGTTGGTTCTTTGATCCATGTTGAGCGTTCTGCATCTTCAAGGTCATCCCAAGTCTTACGGGGTTGCCCTGTGTCATAGGTAGGCTTGCGCCGAACGTCTTCCTCGTATGCCCCCTGTGGAGAGTATTCAGTGGAAGCAGGGGTGGCCGCTACAGCAGCCGCCCCCCGGTCCCCGGCCCCCACGGGGGGGCTCTGAGCCACCTCCACCCCGTCACCCTCGATGGCCTTCAGCTCCAGTTCCCGCTGAGCAATGGCTGCCTGCCCCACCTTGGCCGCCTCTGACAGCTGCCGCAAGGCGTGGAGGTGCAGGTGCTGGTGCGTCACCTGCACCTCCTGCCGCTCTCCGAAGACGGTCGGCACGAGCTTCATGGCGAGCCACTGATAGGCGTTGATGGCGACGCGAGCGGCATTGGGGTCGACCTTGCCGCCCAGTGTCGCCTTGGCAATGTCGCCGATGGTGTCAGCGTAG
>JAFMIZ010000193.1 GCA_017853715.1 Pedosphaera sp. | reverse complement strand
CGCGTTCGCTGCCCGGGCGGCGGAAAAGCCCAGCGCCTCGTTTCCGAACCTTGCCGCCCGCGCGACTATTCGCGCAGCGAGTTCCTCCAAAGACCTCGACCCGCAAGCCACCGTCTCCGCTGCCACGGACGGAAACACAAACACCGCTTGGATTGGCGGCAGCCCCAATGAATGGTATGGCCTCATCCATTACCCCTCGTTGACCTTCTCTTGGGATCACCCCCAGCAAATCAACACCATCACCCTGACCGACCAACCTGAGCTCAGCGAACACGCCGCCGCCGCCGTGATCGCGTTCGACGACGGCTACAAGGTGCAAGCCACCGCCATTCCCAACGACGGCCGTCCGCTCACTCTCAACTTCCCCACCCGCCAGACGAAAAGCCTGACGATCAGAATCGTTGATGGCATTGGGGGGAAAATCGGCCTGTCCGAGGTCGTCATCGGCAACGATCCGCAAGCGAAACCGGTTGAGCCGAAAAAAAAGGAATACACGGACTATGTTTCCTATGTGGATCCCACCATCGAAACCTCGCGCGGGCGCTGGTTCTACTGCACTCCGGCCAGTAGGCCGTTCGGGCTCGTCGGGGCCTCCGCCTACACCCGCAACAAGAACCAGTGCGGCGGCGGCTATAACTACAACAGCACCGAGATCCTCGGATTCGCCAACATCCACTGCTGGATTATGTCCGGCGTCAACCTCATGCCCGTCACCGGAAACGACGTCATTCCCAACCAGGGTGAGGCAGGCTGGAAGTCCCCGTTTTCCCACGAGACCGAGATCATCGAGCCGGGTTACCACAAAGTGTTTCTTGACCGCTACCAGACCCAGGTCGAATACACCTCGACCGAGCGCACCGCGTTCTATCGCATCGACAACCAAACCGCGAACGCGGCCAAGCTGCTCCTGCAGCTTGGCGGCTTCGTCGGCGCTGACTCCTACGTTGACGGCAAAGCCCGGCTGGTCAGCCCAACCCGGCTCGAAGGCTCACACGGCCTCACCGATCGTCTTTGGGGCGGCCCTCAATTGACCCACATCTTTTTCGTCATGGAATTCAACCGCCCGATCACGGGGATGGACGGTTGGAAGGATGCGGCTGATTTCGAGAAAAACATCACCGATTTCGCCGATCCTGTGGACCCCGGGCGCATCCAAAAAGGCTACTTCGGGCACCTCAAAGGCAAGCTCTTCACCAATCGTCCCGAGGATCAGGCGGGGGTGGTGCTTCACTACGAAGGCCGGAAGAATGAGCCATTCCTCGTCAAGATCGGCATTTCCTACACCTCCATCGAAAACGCCCGCAAGAATCTCGAAGGGGAATGTCCCCACTGGAACTTCGACGAAGTCCGCCAGCAGTCCCGCGCTGTCTGGAACGAGTGGCTCGGCAAGATTGACGTCAAAGGCGGCAGCACCCAGGCGCGCGTGAAGTTCTACACCGATCTCTGGCATGTCCTGCTCGGACGCCATAAGATTGATGACCTCTCAGGCGACTATCCCACCTACTTCGCCCCGCACCGCGCGATGGAGACCGCCATCGTCGCCCGCGGCACGGGAAAACACATCGAGAAGGCCGACGAACTTGATACGCAAACCCCGCCTCCCTTGATCGTCCGCAGCGTCCCCAAAGACGAGAACGGCCGGCCGCGCCACCACATGTATAATTCGGACGCCCTCTGGCTCACCATGTGGAATCTGAACATTCTCTGGGGACTCGGCTGGCCCGAGGTGATGGATGAATTCTCCGCCTCCTTCGTCGAATACGCCAGACGCGGCGGCTGCCTGCCCCGCGGCCCGAGCGGTGGCGGTTACACCGGCATCATGCGCGGCTGCCCCGCCACCAGCCTGATCACCGCCACGTGGCAGAAGGGCTTGCTCACGAAGACCGACGCGGCGACGGCGTATGAAATGATGAAGCGAAGCCATCCCATCCTCATCCGTGATGCCGGCGTCGGTGAAATGGTGCAGGGCGCTTTTGAATACTGGGCGCTCGCACAAATGGCCGGTGAACTGGGCAGGAAAGAGGACCTGCCGGACTACGCCAAGTGGATTGACGGGTGGCGGAAATACTACGACCCGAAAAAGCAGCTTCTCAGCGGCACCTGGGTCGAGGCCAACGACTGGCAGGGCACCTTCGGCGTCTCCCACGACATCCCCGGCCTGGCAAAGCTCATGGGCGGCAATGACGCCCTTGCCGAAAAGCTCAACGAAGCGTTCGAGCGCGCCCGGGGTGACGATTTCGTTTCCGGCTACGGCAATGGCACCGTCAACTACGCCAACCAGCCCGGCCTCTCCAGCGCCCATGTTTTCAACCACGTCGGCCATCCGTGGTTGAGCCAATACTGGGTGCGCCGCGTCAGCATCCAGGCTTATGGCGACACCTCACCCAACGAAGGCTACGGAGGCCACGATGAAGACCAAGGCCAGATGGGGGGCCTCTCGGCCCTCATGAAAATCGGCCTCTTCAGCCTCTGCGGCACCTCCTCGAAAGATCCCCAATACGAAATCACCACCCCTGAATTTGACGAAGTCACCATCAAGCTCGACCCCCGTTATTACTCCGGCAAGGAGTTTAAAATCATCTGCCACAACCAAAGTCCCGGGAATGGCTACATTCAAAGCGCCACCTTGAACGGTGCGAAACTCAACTCGTATCACTTCCCTCACGAAACCTTCGCCAAGGGCGGCACCCTCGAACTCCACCTCGGCCCCAAGCCGAATAAAAGCAACTGGACAGAAAACGAAGCTCGTCCTCCGAAAGACCAATAAAGGCCACCACACAACTGAATCATGAAAACACACCGATCCAAATCCATCATCGTCATGTTGTGCGCCCTGCTGGGCGCCACGTCCTCGTTCGCGGAACGAACGCGCTCGGCCGAGCCGGTCACGTTCAACAACAAGTCCATGTCGCTGACCATCGCGCCGGATGG
>JAFMIZ010000192.1 GCA_017853715.1 Pedosphaera sp. | reverse complement strand
TCAGGTTCGGGAAGTGGCGAGACAAAGTTATCGCCAGTTTCTCACCCGAGAATCAGCAGGCTATACACAAGTTTATTCACATGCAGCGAGAGGGAAAGTGGCCGGAGGGAGTGTGGTTCTTTGAAGCGGGGCAGAGGGAGGCGAGCCGGAAATGGCGCGACATGCCTGCCATGACGTTTCCCGACCCAATGACGCCCGAAGGTTGCGCGAGTGCGATAAGCTACGTGCGCGGAGTGATGTTTGTGGTCGAAGAGCGAATGACGGAATTGTCAGCCGAGCTTTCAGAAGCCAAACCAAAGAGCGAGGGGAAGAAATGAGCCACCGGCTTCACATCATCCGACGAGACTCCGTGCGCATGGTGGTATTCCGCACGCAGCAGGGCACGGGAGTGTTCCATCTCCCAGCGATGCATATCACGATGGCACTTTGCACAAAGCAGCAAGCAATCGCGATGGCGAGCCAGCTTGAGGTAATACCCCGCCCTGTCAGAGGCGTTAAGTCGGTGGTGACCGTCACTTTCGGGAAGCAGTGAATGAACTTGAAGGCTGCTGCTAGATCCGCAGGCGGAGCAGCAGCCACCCAGGGTAACAACAAGGGCCGCTCGTTTCCGGGCGGCCCTTGCTTTGAGGGGAGGAACGAACACGTTACGCGCCGACGATGCACGACACAACTTGAACTGTGCCGGTCACGCCGTATTCATTCACGGGAGTGCAGCGGATGAAGATTTTTCTGCCCTCGACCAATGCGCCGAATTCTTGGGTGTATTGGAACGCAACATTTATAGTATCATCGACGCCGCCTGTGACGAGGGTTTGCCAATACCGATTATTGTAACTCACTCCAGGCGAAACCTGGGGAGAGCAGGCAACAAGCAAGCTATCGTCCGCCGTCCCATTACCGGTCAGAACCACATTGAGAGTCCCGCCGCCAACACTCGCGGAAGCGGTAAGCGTGGTCATACCCCAGACGGCCGTGCTGGCTGGAGCATCAGCGATTTGCGCCTTGTTGCAGTTTAACAGCTGCGAATTGCACGCAACGAAAAACTGATGACCGGTAAGCTTGATAGTCTGCCCGAGGCTGTCAACATACGGGTAACCGTCCGCGACAGCCGACCATTGCGCGCGCTGGGCATCAGTGATTGCCTGCCACAGTTTACTGGCATTCGCAAAGTTTTGCCGGACAAACGCCCGCCGGCCAGTGCCGAGAGGCTGGACGGGAGAGCGACGGTTGCGGGTATATTGGCCGCCACGATTACGACTCGAAACGGTCGAGTCCTGCGAACCAGAACGAGGGATGTCAATAATTTTCATTTGTCAGTTTTCCTTCTCGGATGGTTTCACAGTCTGGCCAGCACCCGAGTAATGCCGCGCCAGAAATCCGCCAAGTGCCGAGAGCAACGCCGCCAGCGCACCCAGCCCCACCGCCACACCTTGCCCACCTGGTATAGCCGCCGCAGCACCGGCCGCAGCAGTCACAACCGGCGCAGCGTTGGTCATAACGCCAGCGATAACCTGCGGCGATTCTAGCTGAGAGGTGGCCGAAGTAGTCGCCGCGACGCTCCGACCCGAGGAGACGCAACCCAACACGGCGAGAGAACACGCGAGAGCGCAGCACACCAGAATAGCTGCCAAGTAACCCCGATGATTGCACTGTTCTTGAGTCACAACGCCACTAAAACGCAGGCACGCCGCTTTGTCAACTAAAGATAACCTTTTCTGTGCATCCCAAATTGCCGTGCTCGCCGCTCTTGCTTTTAATCTCCATCGTCAATGTGCAGCCAGCCACGCAACCCAATCGGCCAGCGGGACTTTATCGAAAGTCAGCGGCCGCGCAACGAAGTTATACCACTCGCCCAGGTAGCCAACCGCTCCCGATGGCGCTCGGTAGGTGAGATGGCTATAAAACCACGCGTCCGCAGCCTGCCATGTTGGGAAGTATGCGAGCGGGTAGTAATACGCGACGCCGTCCTCCAGCGTCCACCGTATATGCGAAACGTAACGCCCGCTGCCGCATAGAGACCAAATCATTCCACCGTAGAGAACAGCGTGGCTTGGAAAAGGATCGTGCCGTCCGCCGCCGAAGGTGACATTCCGCCGCAGAATCAGAGGTTGCCCGCTGTCAGTAATGACCTTCATGCTGCAAATGATACCACCGCACTCCTGAAGATGCAGCAGCAATTCGCGCGCGCGCTGGGGCGTGCTTCGCACCGCGCGAATTGCTGCCCCGCTTAACTTCCACCATGCGCAACCAAACAAGCGCTGGCGTCGGGCTTCTAGCCCTCGCCACCGCAGCGGGGCGCGATGCTCCGGCAATTCCAGTTGCCACCGCCGCAACCCAGAACCCAGCGGCAACGCGCGCGCCCCGCACCCATCGTTGTGCAGCGCATCGCGTGCGCTGATAGCTACGTCGCACGCGCCTGCGGCACAGCTAGCCTCGCTCCCGCTCGCTAGCTGCTAGCCGCAGCCTCCCGGCTGCGCGGATGTCGCGCTCCCGCGCGCCGCGCAGGTGGCCATGAAAGCAGCCGTTGTCAGGCTACCCCAAGCGAATACGAACGCGCACAGGCCGAAGTAGCGATGCCCCACTGCACCCCGTAGTGAGCTCGGAGAGTTGCAGCCGTCCGCCAGCATCGGCGGTCGGCGCTCCCGCGCCTCAGTCGCAGCCGTCCCACGGCTGCGAAATGCCGCCTCCGCTGGCGCACGACTGCTGACTCTCGGCTGTCACCAGTTTTGGTGACGTGCATACTATAACTGTATTCTGTATCTTAAAAGAGCAGTATTATTATGGGCGGTGAATACTGTGAACAACTTACCACCCAACGAGAGGAAGACAGCAGATGAAACAAGCAGACCTAATGGATGGAGAAGCAAAAAAACTGTGGATAACTAGTGCACAGGAGTTCGCACTCAGGTTCGGGAAGTGGCGAGACAAAGTTATCGCCAGTTTCTCACCCGAGAATCA
>JAFMIZ010000191.1 GCA_017853715.1 Pedosphaera sp. | reverse complement strand
TGGACCTGCCGAAGCAATTCAAGGGCACCCACATGAGCCGCTTCATCGAGGTGCTGAATGCCCACGGGAATTTGATCCACGTCGAAAACATCGAGGAGATTCTCTTCGCCCTGCAGGACAAGTTGAGTGCGCGCACCTCCCATCTCGAGATCGAGTTTCCCTATTTCATGACCAAGCGCGCCCCGGTCTCGGGCAAGGTGGCCCTGGTGGATTATAACGTTCGGTTTGATGCCTCGGCCTGCGGGCGTGAGACGGATTTCGTGCTGACGGTAAAGACGAATGTCACAACGCTTTGCCCCTGCTCCAAGGCCATCGCCAAATACGGGGCGCACAACCAGCGCGGCGAAGTGGCGGTGACATTGCGGTCAAACCGCATCGTGTGGATCGAGGACGTCATTGCGATGGTGGAGGCGTCGGGCAGCTCGGAGATGTTTGCGCTCCTCAAGCGCGTGGACGAGAAGGCGGTCACTGAGCGGGCTTATGAAAATCCGGTCTTCGTGGAGGATCTGGTGCGTAACGTGGCCTTGAAACTCAAGGCGCACAAGGCGATTACTTGGTGGAAGGTGGAGGCGGAGAACTACGAGAGCATCCACAATCACAATGCCTACGCGTGCATCGAGAAACGATGATGCTGGCGGATTAACTCGCGCTTGAACCGGGGAGGGTTCCGCCTACAATCACGCCCGTGGAAACGACGCAGCTTCAACAGTATTTGCCCGTCCTGATGCTGGCCGTGTTGGCCGTGCTGGCCACCGTCGGCATGTTGCTTGGTTCGGTCGCACTGGGCCGCTCGGCGCGCAGCAACAAGATGAAGGACACCGCCTACGAGTGCGGTATGTTGCCGGTGGGCGAGGGCAGCACGCGCCTCTCGGTCAAGTTCTACCTCGTGGCCATGTTGTTCATCTTGTTCGATATCGAGGTGGTTTTTCTTTATCCCTGGGCGGTGGTTTACAAGGACATGCTCGTGCAGAATGCCACCCTCATTCTGGGTGCGATGCTTTCCTTCCTCGGGGTTCTCTTCATCGGATACATCTACGCGCTGAAGAAGGGCGCTTTGGATTGGAAGGGTTAATCGTCCCGGCTTCCGCGGGGCACATCTTCTCAAGCTTTCGGCGCGAGTTGCACCTTCATCCCTTCTTGGGCGGCCTCGATCTGAATGGGTGAGCCCGCAGCAGCAGCCAGACTTCGCGCGTGTTCAACCATGGCGGTGATTTTGGCGTCGTCGTGGTCAGGGTCGTGGTGAAAAAGGTGAAGCCGCCTTGCGCCTGCTTCGACGGCAAGTTGAACCACGTCGTCCACGCACCCGTGGCCCCAGCCGCGATGGCGTTCGTATTCTTGCGCGTCGTATTGCGAATCCATAATTAGCACGTCCACGTTCTTGATGAACTCGGCTAGCTTGCGCGATTCGGTTTTTACGAACGCGGTGCGGGCGGTGTCGAAAGATTCGATCTTGCGCGAGGTGTGTTTCAAGCGGTGCGGTGGCTCGTTGTCCGGGAAGAAAGCGATCGAGCCTTCCGGTGTCGAGATCCGATAGCCGACGCAAATGCCGGGATGGTTGGCGAAGTAAGACTCGATGTGGATGTCGCCGACGGTGAATTCCATGTCACGCAGTTCCTCGATCTCGACGTTGCTGGGGAGTTCCTTCAAGCCCACCGGGAAGTGGGGGCTTTCCATCTGGCTGGAGAGCACATTGAAGAGGCCGCTGCGGGCGCCTTCATAACCGAGGATGCGGATGCGGTTGTTGGGTTGGTAGAGTGGTTGGAAAAAAGGCAGCCCTTGGATGTGATCCCAGTGCGTGTGTGACAGCAGGATGTTCAATGCCAGCGGTCGTTCCTTGAACTCCTGGGTCAGTGCCCGGCCGAGCTGACGCAATCCCGTGCCGGCATCGAGAATGATGATCTGGCCTTTGGTCCGAACCTCGACGCAGGAGGTGTTGCCGCCGTAATGAACGGTGGAAGGCCCCGGCGTTGCAATCGAGCCGCGCACACCCCAGAACTTGACCCATGAGCCTCCGTCTCGGGATAGGAAGGTGGTGCTGCCCGGGATCGCTGCCGCCGGCGCGGACAGTTTTTCCATCAGGGCGCTGAACTGTTTCAAGTCGAAAGGCTTGGTCAGATATTCCTCCGCACCGGCTTCATATGCCGCCTTGCGGTCAGCGTCGTAGCCGCGGGCGGTGGTGACTACGATTCGCGTGGATGCAAAGTGAGGGTCATCACGGAGTGCGCGGCAGACGTGAAATCCATTGCTGCGCGGCATCAGGAGGTCGCAGATGACGATGCGCGGGCGGTGTTCACGGGCCATCTCAAGGCCGGTCTCACCATTGTCAGCATCCCAGATCTGCCATCCTTTCGCCCGCAACACATCGCCGACAAGCGCGCGAAAGTCCGGATCGTCGTCGATGATGAGGGCGGAATTCATGAGCGCTGCGGTAACTTCCTTTGACTCAGCCAGAAATCTCCAAAAAATCAAGCTGGAGATTGGTGGCTGAGTCAGAGTCCACGAGTGTTGACGACTTTGTTGTTTGCTCCCAGCACCAGCACTTTGGGCTCCCATGTGCCGGCTTCCTCCGCGTCCACGGAGGCAAAACTCATGATGGTCAGCAAATCGCCGGCAGTTCCGAGCCGGGCAACGGCACCGTTCAGGATGATATCGCCGGAACCGCGCTTGGCCGGAATCGCGTAAGTCTCAAAGCGGTTGCCGTTGGACATGTTGCCGCAAAGGATCTTCTCGTAGGGAAGGAAACCAGCCTGATCCATCAGCTCTTCGTCAATGGCAAGGCTGCCCTCGTAATTCAGGCTGCCGGCAGTGACCAGGGCCCGGTGCAGTTTTGATTTGAGCAAGTGTAGTTGCACAGCGTCTGGGCAATTTACCCGCCTCCGTGGCTGATTCAATCCCATCTTTTAGGGATTGTGCGTAAACCATTGCCTGATTGGCGGGTTCCGGGGGATTTATTGGCGCCGGC
>JAFMIZ010000073.1 GCA_017853715.1 Pedosphaera sp. | reverse complement strand
AGCTCAGTTGGTAGAGCAGCGGACTGAAAATCCGCGTGTCGGCGGTTCGATTCCGCCCCCAGCCACCACCGTTTCAGCCAAACTCCTCCCGAATCAACGCTCGGCAGATCCAGCATGGAGCCCAGCTTGAACGATGACGCCTTTGCGGCTGGTTGTTGATTCAAGCAAGCGGGAGGCTGTGCAAACTTCCGCAGGGTGGTCAGTTCTTCTCAGGCGATCCGATCCGATGCGTGCCCATCCTGTTTGCAGGCGGCAACAATCTCCCAGCTGAAGCGGGCGGTTTATTGGTTCGTTGAGTCAGTTGTGCGACATCGTGCGTGATCGGCCAAAGCTGGCACACGAGTGGCTTATGGTCCGATTGTGAGGTTCATATGAGGATAGACGTGCAAATGTCGCCAGCGTCCGACGTGGAGCAGCCCGTGCAAGTCTGGCTGGTGGATGACAACAACCAGCTGCGGGAGTTGATCGCCAGATCCCTGGAGCGTGATGGAGCCATCCGCTGTTTGCGGCAGTTCGATTGTCCCAATGGTCTGCTCAGCACGCTCGCCAGCCGCACCGGCCCGGATGTGATCCTGCTGGACATCCAAATGGGCGAGTTGAACGGACTGGACGCCCTGCCTGCCATCAAATCGTTGGCCCCCGAGACCCGGGTGTTCATGCTGACCACTTTCTTCGACCCTTCCTGGCATAAACAGGCCATGGATTCTGGCGCGTCGGGCTATTACCTGAAGGGGGACCCTTTGGAGAAGCTGGTGGCGTCCATCCGCGACCGGAAGTCGGAGCAATTTCCCGTACGCCGCCGTCGTCGTCCCTTGTGCGCAGTCACCAGAACCGGCTCGCTGCAAGCTGCCCCTGCGGGTAAAGGAGCGGAGACCACCGGCTCGCAAAAGCCGGGATTGCTGCGGTGGTTCAAACGCTTTGCATCCAACTGAGGACCAACGTCGCTGATTTCGTGGGTGCTGTCGCGAGGACGTTATGGTCAGCGAGCCGGATGATGCGCGAGTCTTTCAGCGTGGGGCAGTGCTTGCGCAGCCACGGGGCAGTCAATGGCCAGGGCACGATGGGGTCGACCATGCCCGTCAATTGAAAGACGGGCAACGTCGCCTCCTGCGCCACGGAGCGAAGGTCGTTTTCGATGATGAGGGTGTAACGTTGGGCCATGGCGGCTGGGTCGTCGGGATGGAGGCGGTTCGCCACAAACTGGGCGATGTCGGCCAGCGTTTCCGGCGCGTGCCGATGACGGAAGCGCGCGCAGGTGGCGTAGCCCGCCAGCAACACCCGCAGCAGCCGGCGAGGAGCCATTGCCGTCACGGCCCGCAGAAACCTGGCTCCCCAAGGCCAGGGATGCTTCACGAACCCGCCCGCGAGAATCAGCCCGTCATAGCGCAGCGACGATTGGCCCCCGCGCGTGCGCCTGATCAGCTCCCACGCGGGCTGAGATCCAAAAGATTCACCGAGCAGCCACCCGCCGTTGACGCCCGCCGCCAGCAACGCCGATTCGATACCTTGGGCGTAGCGGGTCAAAGTCCACGCAGTCGCGCGCGGGTAAGTGATTTCAACGAAGCGGGCTTTTGTACTCAGCGCTTGCCGGAAGCCGGCGATCAACGTCCAGTCTCCATGAACGCCCGGGAGATAAATCAATGCGGGCAGTTCCGGCGAGCCATGAACGCGCAGGGTGATTTTGTGTTCGGGTGCGCTCACCTCCGCATCCACGCCTCGCGCAACTGCTTCTCCAGTCCGCGATGATCAACCTTGCCGGTGCCAAGCTTGGGGATCTCGCGCACTGTCTTGATCTCGCGCGGGACAGCCAGATTGCCCAGGCCCTTCGCTTTGATGGCGGTGCGGATCTCCTCCAGCGACAGCCCGGGTTCGTTGCTCACGGCGATGAGGCGTTCGCCCTTGTCCTCGTCGGGCACGGCGACCACGGCCACGGCCAAGCGCAGTCCGTAATGAGGGAATGCGCCGGCCAGCGCCTCCTCAACTGCCGTGAGGCTGACCATCTCGCCGCTGACCTTGGCGAAACGCTTCAAACGCCCGCGAATGTGCAGCACGCCGGCGTCGTCCACTGAAACGATGTCGCCCGTGTCATACCAGCCGCCCAGCGCTTGGAACCTCTGGTTGGCGTCGGCATTCAGGTAGCCCTTCATCACGTTCGGCCCGCGCACAAACAAACGTCCTCCCTCCGTCACGCCCTCCACCGCTTCCAGTCTGCATTCCATGCCGGGCAGAAGTTCGCCCACGCTGCCGGGCCGCGGATTCATCGGGACGTTCACGCTGACGCAGGGGGAGCATTCCGTCGCGCCGTAGCCTTCCAGCACGCGGATGCCGAATTTCTCGCCCCACGTGCGGACGGTGTTCTCCTGGAGTTTTTCCGCGGCGGCGAACAAGTAGCGCAGGCTGCGGAAATCGTAGGGGTGGGCTTTGCGTGCGTAGCCGGCCAGAAACGTGTTGGTGGCGAGGAACACGGTGGCGTTCTTGTCGTAAAGCACCGTGGGCACCACGCGGTAGTGCAGCGGCGACGGATAAATGCAGACATACGCGCCCCGCGCGAGGGGCAGCAGCGTGCCCACCGTCAGCCCAAAGCTGTGGAACAGCGGCAGCGTGGTGAAGAAGCGATCGGTGTCCTGCAAGTCGCTGACGGCGGACATTTGGCGGATGTTGGCGAGGAGATTCCGATGCGAGAGTTCCACGCCCTTGGGGACGCCCTCCGAGCCGCTGGTAAACAGAATCACGGCGGTGGCGTCGGTGTCCGGCGTGCACCGAAGGGCGCTGGCGGGAGCAAGCCAGCTGCGCAACAGGGCGGCGAACTTTGCGCCGGCTGAGATTTCGGTGCGCACCTCTTCGAGGTAATGAAACCGCACGCCCGCTTGTTCGAGCGGTTTGAGGTCGAGTTTCGCTTTGGCGATGAACGTGCGTGAGGTGACGATGTGTACGAGTCCCGCCAGTTGAGCGCACGCCAACATGACCGCCGGACCGGTGGTGTAATTGAGTATCGCCGGAGTCCTGCCGGCCTCCCACAAGCTGAGCAGGGTGACGGGGAGCGAGTTGACGTTGGGCAGCAACACGCCGACGCGGGGAATCGGTTCCGCGTCAAGGGTTTCGTGTTTCGCGCCATTCAGCCGTTCCTGCCAACGCAGCGCGAGCAGGCTCGCCCCCAGGAACAGGCGGCGATAGGTGAGCGGTTTCCACGTGACATCCTCCAGCACCTTGAAACCGGGACGTTCGGCCACTCGCTCAGCGATCGCGCGCGGAATGGAGCCGGGACCAAATTCCATCTCCGAGCGGAACTGGAGCCCGATCATCTGATTGCGGAGCCAGCCGGTGATTTTGGTTCGGGCCATGGCGGTGCTGACGTGGCCGGGGTCGGGTGCGGTCAGCACATCGCTGAAGTGAGCCGATACGCGGGGGAACCAGCGGGTGTAACCAGGATTGACGGCGGGGCGCAGCTGGCTGGCTCCGCGCAGGTAGCCGACGACCACTTTGGCGCGGGTCTTGTGAATCAAGAAGCCGGTCCCATCAAACAGCTTCATCAAGCAGCCTGTGGGCGACAGTCGGCCTTCGGGGAAGAGCACGAGGCGTCCGCCCTTCTGCAAATACTCCGCCATGTGACGCACGGCGTAGGGGGAATCGTTCTCCACCGGGAAGGTGCGGCGATTGATCATCACCAGCCGGTGCAACCAACTCTTCTGGGCCGTGGTGCTGGAGGTGACGAAGCGCCAGTCCCGGTCGAGGCAGGTCCCGAGGAACAGCCAGTCCCACCACGAGACGTGGTTAGGCAGCAGCAGCACGGGTCCTGGTGCGCGTAACGACTCGACGTTGTAAGCGCGGAACCGGAACAGCAGGCGCAGGAGGAATCTTATGATGATCAGCATGGTTCCAAATCGCGGGCCGATTCTGGCGGGCGGGTGCGGTTTTTGCGAGAGGGAATCGGCGCGAACACCGGGGCGGCAATGCTCGCGGCGGCGGGGATATTGCCTCCCGCGTCCGTGATTTGGGACACGCCCGGACTCGCCACGGCCACGATCGCCCAAGCGAGCTGCTCTTTCCAAGCGAGGTGCCGAGCGTCGCGGCCTGCTTCCTTCACGCCTCTGGTCATGCCACCTGATTAACCCGAGGCGGCGGCACAGGCAACGGCGGCGGCCATTGAAAGAATCAGCCGCAGAATCGAGCCAGATTATGCCGGGGCAGGAAGCTGCTTCTGGCCGATGCCGAACAAGGACTTCATCGCGCGTCCGATGGACTGGATGCCTTTGCGGATTCCAACATCGCGCACGTCGGTGACATTGCAGGCCTTGGCGATGTCCGCCTCGTGGCCGCGGTAGCGCGGCGGCAGAACGAACAGGGTCTTTTCAGCTTGGCCCTCCACGCGCATGATTTCGGGATAGAACAAGCCCTGGCCAACGGCGTATTCACCGGCGGGCAGCTCCAGCGTCTTTTTTGGCAGCAGCAGCCAGGGGCGATACTCGAAGGTGCGTTTACCGGTCGGGTCGGTGAAGAGTTTGCCGTAGCTGCGGATGGGCATTTCGGCGATGGCGCGGGCGGCAAACATCCAGTTGCCGTTGACGACGGGCATGAACCGGTGGCGGCGCAGCGTGAAGAAATCCCATGAGAACACCGTGCCGAGCACCAGCAGGCGGAAAGCCCAACCGGAAATCATCCAGGCGAACAACACCACCAAAGCGCTGAACAACGCGCCCATCCAAGGATCGATCCAAGCGGTGATCGTCACCATGCCCAGCACGGAGGCACGAAGCGATTTCAGCGCGGCGTCCACGGTGGTGAACGGGCTGATGAGGATGAGGATGTTGATGGCGTGTGAGGCGAGCCAGACCACGAGGAAGATGGCGATGGCGAACGGGACCATCAGGTAATTGCCGATGCTGCCGAGTGAAATGGCGGCAAACCCAGCGTGGCTCAGGGCAGCGGCGGACTGTTCAGCGGCGGTCGGGAAAATCGTGACCATGAAGGGGATAAACGTTCCGGCGGCGACCATGCCGCTGACTTTGTTCTCCAGTGCCTCGGCGACATCGAAGGGCTTCTTGAGCGCGGTGGGTGCCGCGGTGCCGAAAATGTCCTTGGCCGCGACAAAGCCGACGAGAAGGAGGGCGGGAATCCAGAAGTAAGGCTGCGCATACCAGTGCAGGCTGCCGCGTTTCCCGGACGGCGTGCGGAACCAGTCGTAAGCCCCCACGGCCCCCACGCCCAACAAAGGCGAGATGGCGACGCCGGTGATGGTGGAAAGCGTCTGCGCTGCCTCCATGCCCACGCTGGTCTTGGCCTGCTCGGCGGCGACGGCGGTACTACAAGTCGCGAACAGCAGCGCGGCCACAACCAGAATGCGGGCAAGCATCTTCATAAGTCCGGACCGACTGATACCCTTGAACGTCCCTCGGCGCAAGGCGCGAGCCGGTCGAGAACTCAACGCGATCCGCGTCCCGCAGTATTCGCATCTTGTTTTCCGTCGTAAACCGTTTGCCTTTCAGGTCTGTTCTTTTCTTCGGCCCAGACTGACACTTCACCCGGCCTGAAAAAGCTGAGTCACGTCAGTGCCAACAGACCCAAGACTTCAGGCTTAATTAGAGCTGTCGCGGCACGGCTCCAAGAATTCGTGGATGCGAACGGGGATGGGATGGATGATCGGGTGGAGGCCGTGACGAAGTGAAGATATCAGGGGCAGGGGGTGTGTGGGTGATTTGTGTGTGATGATGTGGGTGATTTGGTTCGCCAGAAACACCAATGTTCGCCGTGTTGCGGGGAAGGGGATGAAGTTGGGTGAAAGTGTATTTTGACCAATAAAAACGGGCCTGAAATCGCTTTCAGGCCCGTGTGAAATTGGTTGCGGGGCTAGGATTTGAACCTAGGACCTTCAGGTTATGAGCCTGACGAGCTACCGGGCTGCTCCACCCCGCGTTCCGGGACAGGGACTATACCTGAATCTTTTTCTCCTGCGCAAGCGGAAGTTATGTTGGAGGCGATTTTCATCCGCCTTGGTCACGGCTGCGCCACACGCCGTCTTCCAAGATGGACACTTTTTAGGGATAACTTTGCACAACTTTCATTTTCAACCGGAAGGCTTTTTGACTAGCCTCCCGCCTCGTTGGTCAACCATTATTTAAATCCAGAATCCAATGGCCGCTGATAATTCCGTCGTCGCAAAAGTCGAACTTCCTGCATTGAAGCCCTTGGCAATCAAGTCCC
Organism: Pedosphaera sp.; assembly: GCA_017853715.1. GTDB lineage: Bacteria > Verrucomicrobiota > Verrucomicrobiia > Limisphaerales > DSYF01 > DSYF01. The sequence continues at coordinate 7,008 of JAFMIZ010000073.1, read as the reverse complement.
GCCTGGCGGCCACGCCCGCCAATCCGCCCAAATACCGCGTCACGGTGAAGAACCAGGCCGGACAGGAGGTCGTCGTGGCCGACCCGCGTGCGACGCGCGCGATGGTGGCGTTGATGGACGTGCATGCGGTGGTGGGCGGCGCGGCGTGTCACTGGGGTGGCCCGGCGGCGTTCGCCGAAATCAACGCGGCCGTCCACGCCGTCATGTTCGGCGTCACCGGACGACCGTGGCACGAGGCCTACAATTTCGTCAACGACGCGGGCCACGCGGAGAACGGCATCTACGCCCTGCGCGCCAACTACGGTTTCGACGGCATGACCTGCGATGCGTTGAAGGATTTCCGGAGCATCAAGAGCAAGCTGACGGGTCACGGCGAATCGCATCTGAACCCCGAGGGCGTGCTGCTCTCGAACGGTCCGCTCTCCTCCTCGTTGCCGCAGGCGCAAGGTCTCGCCGTGGGCGACAAGCTCATCGGCAACGATCGCGTGACCCTTTGCATCATGTCCGACGGCGCGAGCATGGAAGGCGAGGCTAAGGAAGCGTTCGCCGCCATTCCCGGCATGGCGGGGAAGGGACTGGTGAATCCGTTCGTGATGATCCTGTCCGACAACGACACGAAGCTGTCCGGCCGCATCACGAAGGACGCCTTCACCATGCAGCCCACGTTCAACGCAATGGCCACGCTCGGCTGGAATGTCATTTCCGTGCCGCAGGGTAATAACCTTCAAGAAGTTTATCTCGCTGTGGAAAAAGGCATCGCGGCTGCCAAGGCGAATCCCAATCAGCCCGTGTGCTTGTGGGTGAAGACGGTCAAAGGCTACGGCATCAAGGCTACGGAAGAGAACTCCGCGGGCGGCCACGGCTTCCCGCTCGCAAACGGCGAGAAGATCATCGATTGGGTCACCGAGATTTACAAAGACGGCACCGCGCCGGATGAATTGATGGGCTGGGCCAAGTCGCTTCGCGCTGATTGGGAATCAAAGGAAGCGGAAAAGAAGGCCAAGGCGGCTACCGCAGCGGCTCCTGCGCCGTCGGTGAAGAAGGACAAGGTCCAAGCCGGTCTGGCGGCAGGTGCGATTCGCGCCGCGATGGACGGGTATCCGGTGTTTTCCATCAGTTGCGACGTGCAGGGTTCCACCGGCATCAGCACGTTCCAGAAGGCCACGGGCCGGTTTGTTGAAGTCGGTATCGCCGAGGCCAACATGGTGAGCGTGGGCGCCGGGCTCAGCAAGGCGGGCTTCGTCGCGATCGTCGACACGTTTGGCCAGTTCGGCGTGACCAAGGGCAACCTGCCTTTGACCATGGCGGCGCTCTCGCAGGCGCCGGTCATCGCGATGTTCTCGCACATCGGCTTCCAGGATGCGGCGGACGGTGCCTCGCATCAGGCGACGACCTACCTGGCGGCCGTGAGCGCGATTCCGCACACGGTCGTGATCGCTCCAAGCTGCGCGAATGAAGCCGAGGCGTTGATGTATGAAGCCATCAAGCGCCAGTCCGAAGATCGGAAAGCAGGCAAGGACGGCGAGAGCTACATCTTCTTCGTCGGCCGTGAGAACTATCCCATCTACTGGCTCGACAATGCGACCTATCCCTTCGGCAAGGCGCAGGTGACGCAAGAAGGCAGCGATGTGGTGCTGGTGGGCTGCGGCACGTTGTTCAGCAAAGCGGTGCAAGCCGGCAAACTGCTCGCGGAAAAGGGTGTGAAAGCCACCGTGATCAACAACCCGTTCGTGAACCGCGTGGACCTTGAGACCATCGGGGCCGCGGTGAAGCAGTGCGGCAAGATTGTGACCATTGAAGACCATCAGTTGGTCTGCGGCATGGGCTCGCAGATCAGCCACGCACTTTCGACCAACGGCATCCCGCACGTGATGAAGTCCCTGGGCATCGATGACGAGTTCGGCCAGAGCGCCTACATGGCCGAGGAACTTTACGTGAAGCACGGCATGACCGGCCCCAAGATGGCGGAGGCCGCGCTGGCCTTGCTGGGGAAGTAAGGGCTGAAGACAGTTTCAATCAAACGCCGGATCAGCTTGCTGGTCCGGCGTTTTTGCGTCTTTGCATCCCGATGGCTTTGCGTTACTGCTGAGCCGCGATGAATGCGGCTGGATCGACTTACTGGTGGGTGGCCCTCGGAGGCGCCTTGGGGAGCATTGGCCGCCATTGGTTGAATGGTCTTGTATCCGAGCGCTACGCCACTTTTCCCGCCGGCACCCTTGCCGTCAATGTCATTGGTTCGCTGGTCATCGGCTGCATCGGCGCATTGACTTTGCCTGAAGGCCGCTTGTCCCCTGAGACTCGCGCATTCGCCGTGCAATTTGTGATGGTCGGCGTTTGCGGCGGGTTCACCACCTTCTCCTCCTTCAGTCTGCAAACCTTGTACCTGCTGCGTGAGCGCGAGTGGCTTCATGCCGGTGGCAATGTGCTGCTTTCGGTGGCACTTTGTCTGGTCGCCACGTGGCTCGGTTACATGATCGGTCTGGCGTTGACGGCAACGAAAGGAAGCTGACATGCAAATTCCGCAAGACGCCGTTTTGCTGCGAATCTTCATCGGCGAGAGCGATCGCTGGGGGCACAAGCCGCTTTACGAAGCGCTTGTCCTCCGGGCCCGGGAACTGCATCTGGCGGGTGCCACTGTGTTGCGTGGCCTCATGGGCTTTGGGAAATCCAGCCATCTTCACACGGCCAAAATCCTTCGTCTCTCCACGGACCTCCCGCTGGTCATCGAAATCGTGGACAGCGAGGAGAGAATCAATGCCTTCCTGCCTGAACTCCAAAAAATGGTCGCGGGTGGTCTGGTGACGTTGGAGAAGGTCAAAGCGATCCATTACGGGGGGGCTTAGACCCGTTGAGTTTGTATCCGCATGAGCAACTCACAATCTTCCGAGCCGGTAACAACCAAACCCAGTTTTGCCGAAGCGCTGCGCTTTTGGCTGAAGCTGGGTTTCATCAGCTTTGGCGGTCCCACGGGGCAGGTCGCCATCATGCACGCCGAACTGGTGGAGAAGCGACGCTGGATCAGCGAGGACCGTTTTCTGCACGCGCTGAACTACTGCATGCTGCTGCCGGGACCCGAGGCACAACAATTGGCGACCTACATCGGGTGGCTGTTGCATCGCACGTGGGGCGGCATTGTTGCGGGAACGCTCTTCGTGCTGCCGTCCGCGGTGATCCTTTGGGCCTTGAGCTGGCTTTACGCCGCGCATGGCGACGTGAAGTGGGTGGCGGCCATTTTCGACGGGTTGAAGCCCGCAGTGCTTGCCATCGTATTGATGGCCGTGCGGCGCATCGGCGCGAAGGTGTTGAAGAATGAAGTCATGTGGACGCTCGCCGCGCTGGCGTTTGTGGCCATCTTCTTTTTCAAAGTCCCTTTCCCCATCATCATCCTGGGTGCCGCTGCCATTGGGTTCCTCGGCGAAAAACACTGGCGCGACAAGTTCGTGGTGCTGAAAGGACATGGCGGGGGAGGGCATGCCATTTCTGACGAGGCCACAACGGCACCGCACACCCGGCCCACGTTTGCGCGTGCATTCAAGGTGATCTCGGTTTGTGGCGCGCTGTGGTGGTTGCCGGTCGCGGCGATTGGGTTGTGGCTGGGCTTTGATCATCTGCTGGTGGCGCAGGGATGCTTTTTCAGCAAGGCAGCCATGGTGACGTTCGGCGGGGCGTATGCGGTGCTGCCATATGTGTCGCAGCAGGCGGTGGAGAATTACGGTTGGCTGACCGCACCCCAGATGTTGGACGGCCTTGGCCTCGCGGAAACCACCCCCGGCCCGCTGATCATGGTCCTGCAGTTCGTCGGCTTTCAAGGTGGGTGGAATGCCCCGGCACCGTTTTCGCCGTTGGTCATGGCCACCCTGGCCGCGTTCATCACCACTTGGACCACGTTTCTGCCGTGCTTCCTCTGGATCTTTCTGGGGGCGCCCCATGTGGAGCAAATGCGGGGCAACGCCCGTTTCACAGCGGCGCTTTCGGCCATCACGGCAGCGGTGGTGGGCGTGGTGTTGAATCTGGCGGTGTGGTTTGGCTGGCATGTGCTCGTGCCGGAAGGCCAGCCGATAAACTTCTTTGGAATCGGTGTCTGTGCGGCCGCATTGGTCGGGATGTGGAAATGGAAGTGGGATGTGATACCCGTGGTATTGGGGGCGGGGTTGCTCGGTTTGGTGGTCAAGTTGTGGCTGCCGGTTTGAGCCGCTGCCCGGGCGAAAATTGCATTGTCCGATCCGGCGTCGGTCAGGTGCTGACGGCAACCTATCGTTTGACTTGGGAGCCTGATTTTTAAATATTCGAACTTGGTCCAAGCGCTACTGTCATAATTTCGCTCTGGCCGATCGTGTTTTTGACCCGGCCACGTGAATGCAACTCAAACCCAGATGAAGATTAAAGAAGCGCTGCCACTGCGGTTAACGCCGGTCCAAACCATCCTGCTGGCATCCGTCTTTCTCACCTTTGCCGACAACTGGCGCTTGTTTCAACAGCTTGCTGCGCGGGTTGATCTGGTCTCGGTGAAGGGACTGCACCTGCTCCTGCTCGTTGTCACGCTGATGGTCTCGTTGTTTGGTCTGGTGTTTGTCTCTCTGGGGCACCGACGTCTGCTGAAGCCGCTGTTGGTGGCAGTGTTCATTGGAACGGCAGTGTTGAGCTATTTTACGAGCAGCTTCGGCATCGTTTTTGACCGCGAGATGATTCGAAACATCCACGAGAACATGATGGACCGCAACACCCAGGAAGCCGGTGAACTTTTCTCACTTTCGCTGGTCACCCACGTGTTCCTGTTCGGTATTGTTCCAGCAACACTCCTCTCACTGGTCAGCATCAATTTCAAACCCATCCGCCAGGAACTGCGCAGCCGCGCAATCTGCCTGGGCTGTCTGGTGGGTGCCCTGGCAACCCTCGTCCTAGTCAATTTCAAAACGGTGTCTTTCTTCGCCCGGGAAAACAAAGACCTGCGCTCCTATGCCAACCCGTTCTACGCGATTGACTCAACGCAAAAATACATCAGGCGCGAACTTCGGAGCCGCGCAGAGGAAAAGTTCACGGTCATCGGTGCCGACGCTACGCGGCGCAAGACCAGCAAAACCAGGCTGGTCGGCATCATGGTGGTCGGCGAGACGGCACGGGCGGATCACTTTTCGCTCGACGGTTACCCCCGAATAACCAACCCGCTGCTCGCCAAGCGCGATGTGATTAACTTCAAAAGGGTGACATCATCCGGCACCGCCACCGCCTACTCCGTTCCGGCCATGTTCTCACTGCTCGCGCCCCGCGACTACTCGCCCGAGAAGGCCAAGAAACAGTCGAACCTTCTGGACGTCATCGCCAAAGCCGGGGTGAAGGTGATCTGGATTGACAATAATTCGAGCAGCAAAAACGTCGCCGACCGGGTGGAGTATGTTTCCCTGCGAAGCAACCCCGATCCGGCGTCCCCGTTGTATAGCGATGGCGGCTATTTTGACGAGGAGTTGGTGCGGACGATGGAGCGCACGATTACCGAATCATCCGGTGATCTGCTGATTGTGCTTCATACGATGGGCAGCCACGGTCCAACCTATCACAAGCGATTCCCGAAAAGCTTCGCGAAGTTCACTCCCTACTGCGAAGAAGCCGCCCCCCAAAACTGCAATGACGAGGAAGTGATCAACGCCTACGACAACACCATCCTGTACACCGACTACATTCTGGACATGATCGTCGGCTACCTTGATGCCCATGGCGCCGACTACGACTCCTTCATGCTGTATGCCTCAGACCACGGCGAGTCGCTCGGTGAGAACGGCGTTTACCTTCACGGCCTGCCGAACCTGATTGCGCCCGAGGCGCAGCGTCATGTGCCCATGATTCTGTGGATGTCAACCGGCTGTCGTGTCAACAATGGCATCGTCTACGCCGCTCTCCGCTCCCAGGAGGAAACGCCCCTGTCGCACACAAACATCCCTCATTCACTGCTCGGATTGTTTGAGGTGCTAACGACGGCATACAATCCGGCCTGTGATATCATCAATGCAGGAAGAGGCGTGGCGACAGGCCTGCTGAAGCGCACTGACGCCCGAATCTTTGCCGACCGGAGCACCAACATGTTGTCAGCTTTGCGTGTCGAGCATGCCCTGAGCCGGTCACAGGGCGACCCTCGGATCTCACCCGGCCAGTGAGTCCTTTGTCCATGTCGTGAAGGGGTGGAGCCTGGCGTGCAGGGTTAGAATTGGGTTGTCCGGTCCGGCGCTTCCCGGCACTCTGCGCGCCCTATGCAGCAGGTAAACATCGGGATGATCGGGGGCGGCACCGTCGGCAGCGGCGTGTTCCATCATTTGCAGAACAACGGCGCGCTGATGGCTTCGCGGTTGGGCGTCAAGCTGGCCATCACCAAGGTGGCTGTGAAGGCTTTTGACGAGCCGCGGCCCTATGAGATTTCCCGTTCCGTGATGACCACGGACTGGCGTGAGGTGGTCAACGACCCGAACATCCAGGTCATCATTGAACTCGTCGGCGGCACGGGCATCGCCCGGGAAATCGTCCTGACCGCGCTGAAGCTCGGCAAACCGGTCGTCACCGCCAACAAGGCGCTGATCTCGGCGTGCGGCGAGGAACTGTTCGCGGCGGCGAAGGCGAGTGGCGCGAATCTTTACTACGAGGCCAGCGTGGCGGGCGGCATCCCCATCATCAAGACCATCCGCGAGGCGCTCGTGGGCAATCGCTTCACGCACATCTACGGCATCGTGAACGGGACCTGTAATTACATCCTCTCACGCATGAAGCAGGAAGGGGCCGACTTCGCCGAGGTGCTGGCTGACGCGCAGAAGCACGGTTACGCCGAAACGCCGCCTGACCTCGACATTGATGGCTTCGATGCGGAGCACAAAACGGGCATTCTCGCCTCACTGGCGCATGGTTTTTGGGTGAACCCGAAGCAGATCCACGTCGAAGGCATCCGGAACATCTCCCGGCTCGACATGCAGTTCGCGCAGCAGCTGGGTTATACCATCAAGCTGTTGGGCATCGTGAAAATGCTGC
>JAFMIZ010000190.1 GCA_017853715.1 Pedosphaera sp. | reverse complement strand
CTTCATCCGCTCCCAGGTATAGCCCCAGACCCGCACTGCAATTCCATTCAAAGCCAACTGGCGTAACGATTCCGCCCGTTCCGGTTCCCACTGGCCGATAAAACCAACGGCGCCGCCCAACCGATTTCTCTCCCGATCGCTCACTTCCACGGGGCGATGACTGTTCGGATCATAGGCGTTGTCCATGAATAACACCTTGGGACAACCCAGGCCCGTGAGTTCCGCCACGTTATAACTTTTGTTCGTGATGAAAAAACCGTATTCCGCCAACCCTTCCAGAAAATTGCGTGACTGGTTGCCCGGATTCATCATGTCGTCTGGCGAGAAACCGACGATTTGACACCGGGGCTGAATCTCGCGGACTTTTTTTAAAGTGTCCGGGTATATCGTCAATCCTTTGTCAATCCACAGCACATCAAACGGCTTGGACTTAATGTTCTGCAAGATGCGGACATTGGCTCCCGCCCGATCTTGCGGACCGAGCAGTTTCCTTTGGATGCGGGAAATCAAAGTCGGTCTGGCCACGAATTCTTTTTCAGAAGCCGAATTGACCTCTATCACTTGATGCCCCAAATCTTTTAAAGCGTTACACCGCTGAACGGTGGTGCTTCCGGGCAGCATCGGCCCCACATGAAGAATCCTGAGGACTGTGTTCAACTGACCTTGTTCAGACATACTGGAACATTATTCCGACTTCGCAGCCTTGAATGGACCCAAGAACTTTGAATTCCTCAGCACGCTTGGAAGTCGCAAAAACGCGCGCCAGCCTCCGACTCGATAGCGAATCCCCGGGATCACAAATAGCGCGCCCACGGCAATCTTCAGCCGCGATATCCGGTTCTCACGGACGACCGCTTCCCACGCAGAAAGCCATTCCCTTCGCATGGCCCCGGCATTGGACGATAGTTGGGCGTCATGATCACGGATGTAGCAGATGGTGTCGGGAACCCAAAGGCACCGACCCTTGAGTGCCAGCCGTAAAAACCATTCCGAGTCCGCCGCATAGCGCAGTTTCGCGTTCAACTCGCCGGTCTGCTTGTGAAATTGGCTCCGCCAGAAGGTGGCGGGCTGACAGGGATTTCGGCGGCCATATAGAACCAAATGCCGCAGGTTCCTGGACATATCCGGTTTCAGGCCGAGCAGGTTGCTTTGTTCGTCGATCCGGCATTTTCTTCCGAAAATGAAGTCGTTCTGGTTCTCGCCCAAGTAGCGATTGGCTGCAAACAAAGCTCCCGGAGCGTAGAGGTCGCTGGCGGGCAGCCAGGCCCGGATTTCGCCCGTGGCGCGGGCGAATCCTTTGTTCAACGCATCGGCGTATCCGCGATCCTTTTCGCTGACCCAATAGGAAATCCATTTTTCATATTTCCGGATGACATCCAACGAGCCATCGGTGCTGCCCCCATCGATGATGATATAATCCAGATCGGGATACCCCTGAAGCAGCACCGAACGGATGGTCTCCTCCAAGTAATTGGCGGTATTGAATGACGGCGTGATGATCGATATACGGACGTGCCCTGAAACATTCGCCGCCGAAGTCGATGGCGTTTCTTCTGTCCAAGGCCATCCGGTCTTTCCCGCCGGCGGAGGCGGCAATTCTTTTAGCGACGGGCAATGCATGGTTTTAGATGTTTTATCGGGACAAAAGGTCGTCCATGAACTTCCAAAGGCGGGCGGAAGCGTTTCCATCCTGATAGCGATGATGGTTGGCGCACATATCGTTACGCTTCTCTTTGTAGTAATCCGGCTGATACAGGCACTTGCCAATCTCAACCTCCAACGCCTCCTGTCCCAGCGCCATGGGACCTGGAACCCAGCCCTCGAAAGACTCAATCATGATCCCCCTGGTTGACTTGTAAGCTTCCAGATCCACCGGCGTAAAAATCATCGGCCTATCGAGCAGCATGAAATCATAAAACACGGAGGAATAGTCGGTGATCAAGATATCGCAAGCGTTCAAAACCTCATAAAAATCCAGCCCTTTGTTTTTTAAATCGAGGTCAGTGAGCAGCACCATGTTTTTCAATGGATACTGACTGAAATAATTTTGCATCAACTTTTCCTCGTGCGGGTGCGGCTTGAAGACCATCACGCACTTGTTGTCCGACAGAAACCGATCAAACCGCTCCGGATCAAAACACCCGAATCCGAAGGGGTTTTTGTAAGTCTTGTCCCCCTGCTTCAAACCCAGATATCCCTCCCGGAAAGTTGGGATGTAGAAAATATATTTAACATCCTGCCCGGGCTGCCCGAGCATTTTCCGCATCCCGGCCCTTCCTTCCGACGCAAACAGCCAATCGTTTCTAGGGGCGCCGGTAATCACGTATTTTTTAGGATCGGACAACATGCACGCATTCAGAAAGGTGGTGTATGTCTCCGAGTATGACATGATATAATCCACCTCCTGCCATAGCTTTGACGGCCTGAATTTCGTTGTGAGCCCAATCTCCATGGAACCAATCTTCTTGAGCGGGACACCATGCCACAGCTGAATATGAATGTGGTTTTTCGATGGCTTGAAGGATGAGTGGGTTGTCACAATGATCCGCGCGGAAGACATCAAACGGTGTTTCTTTACAAAGATGGAGAAATCCTCGTTGGGAGGCATTTGGTAGAGCACGAGGTCGTATTTTTTACGCATCGCTTCACTGGCCGCCTTCCAGAGCGCGTAACTGTTGGACCCTGATGACGATTCCTGAATGAACAGAATCCTGTCCTTTTTGATTCTGGTAGACAGCGCGATCAGGTCGCGACCAAGCTTCTGCAAAATCTTCAGCAGGAGATTGCCAATAAAACCTTTAGCCATTCGTTTTTAAAGTACCGGGCGAACTTTCAGATGTCTTATTCCGCAATTGATGAGGACATCGGCTCATTCTCCGCCTGCGACCGTTAACACCTGACCGGTCACAAACGCACTTTGTTCCGACAGGAAATAAGCCACCGCTCCGGCAATCTCGGCGCCCTCGGCCAACC
>JAFMIZ010000189.1 GCA_017853715.1 Pedosphaera sp. | reverse complement strand
CCGCAGGGTGAGAACTTCTTCAACACCGGCTTCACCATGGAGGGCTTTCCCTCGTTTGGCGCGTGGGTGACTTATGCCCTTGGCTCGGAGGCATCAGACCTGCCGGCTTTCGTCGCGATCAACGATCCGCGTGGCCTCGCGCGTTCCGGAAAGAATAATTTCGGCAGCGGCTTCCTGCCCGCTGCGTTTCAGGGCACGGATTTCAACGCGAAAAATCCGCCCGCCAATTTGAAACGCCCGGCCGCCTACTCCACAAATGATGACCGCGCCACCATCGACCTGTTGAAGCGTTTCAACGCGCGACACCTGGAGCAGTTCCCCGGCGATGCCGACCTGGCCGCTCGCATCGCCAGTTACGAACTCGCAGGCAAGATGCAGATGTCCGTGCCCAAAATGATGGATCTCTCTTCCGAGCCCGAATTCATTCACAAGGAATACGGCACCGACACCGGCACCGAAATCAAACGTGAGTATGCCAAGAACTGCATCCTCGCGCGGCGGCTCATTGAGAAAGGCGTGCGCGTGGTGCAGCTCTTCAACGGCAGCGACTCCAGCGGCGGCAACGGAATCACCAACTGGGATTCACACTCCGACATTCTCCAGACCCACGCCATGCAGGCGGAGATCATGGATCAGCCAACGGCGGCGCTCATTCGTGACCTCAAGCAGCGCGGCCTGCTGAAACAGACTCTGATCGTCTGGGCCACCGAATTCGGCCGAATGCCATTCCTCCAGGGCAACGGCACCGGACGCGATCACAACCCCGACGCCTTCACCTGCTTCCTCGCCGGCGCCGGCGTGAAGAAGGGTTTCAGCTACGGCGAGAGCGACAACTTCGGCGCCAAAGCCGTGGTCAATCCGGTCGAGGTTTACGATTTCAACGCGACGATCCTGCACCTCATGGGCCTCGATCACGAGCGCCTCAGCTACTACCACAACGGCCTCGAACGGAGGCTCACCAACGTCCACGGGCATGTGATCAAGGACGTGCTGGCGTGAATCCCTCGCGCGCAAGCCAAGGCACCAAATTCTCCATCGAGCTCAAATGACACGACTCATCTCCAACCTCCTTTTCCTCCTCTGCGTCTCCGCGTCTCTGCGTGAGGCCTCAGCGGCGCAAAAGCCCAACGTCCTTTTCATCATCTGCGATGACCTCAACGATTACGTCGGCGCGCTTGGCGGGCATCCGCAGGCGAAAACGCCGAACATTGACCGGCTCTTCGCCAGCGGCGTGTCGTTCACCCAGGCGCATTGCAATGTCCCGATCTGCGCCCCTTCCCGATCGAGCCTTTTCACCGGACTTTACCCGCACACCTCGCGGAACTTTGGCACCGACAACTGGGATGAAAACGCGGTCCTGAAGAACAATCGCACCATGATGGATCATTTCCGGGCGCAGGGGTATCAGACGCTGGGCACGGGCAAGGTGATGCACAATCGCGACCGGAAGGAGTGGCAGCAATACGGCAATGCGGCGGCTTACGGACCCTTCGCGAAACAGGGCGACAAGGAAGTCGCTCACCCGGACACGCCCGCACCGTTTCGGGACGACTTCGGCTCCATTGACGGTTCGTTTGGTCCGCTCAAGAAACTGGAAGTCAGTGGCTTCTCATGGATCACTGGTGACTGGCAAGGCAAGCGCCCACTGCGATACGTCTCGGATGACGACCGCGACCCGACGCCCGACGAATTGAACGCGCAGTGGGTGGTGGAGAAGCTGCGTGAACTCGCGACGAAGCCTGCGGGTAAACCGTTCTTCATGGGCTTGGGCTTCGTTCGCCCGCACCTGCCGCTCATCGTGCCGCAGAAATACTTCGATCGTTTCCCGATCGAGTCGCTCCAGCTTCCCGTCATCAAGGAGCATGATGAGGACGACACCTACAAGCACACCGTCACCCCGAGAGAAGGCGACCGCGGCCCCAAGATGCACGACAGCCTGAAGGCATCATTCGGTGGTGATCGCGAACTCGCACTGAGGAAGTTCGTCCAAGCCTATCTCGCAAGCGTCGCGGCAGTGGACGACCTCGTGGGCCAGGTGCTCGATGCCCTCGATGGCTCGCCGTTCAAGGATAACACCATCGTCGTCTTCACCAGTGACCACGGCTGGCAGATGGGACAGAAGGCGTATCTTTACAAGAACTCGCTCTGGCAGGAAAGCACACGCATCCCGCTCGCCATCCGCGCTCCGGGTGTGGCGAAGGCCGGAGGTCAATGTCCACGCCCCGTTTCGCTAATCGACCTCTACCCGACGCTGGTCGAACTGTGCGGCTTGCCATCTGACACGAAGAAAAATGACCAAGGGCGTGCGCTGGACGGCCACAGCCTCAAACCACTGCTGGCCGCTCCTGAAAACGGCACCTGGACCGGCCCTGACACAGCGCTCACCGCCCTGAGCAAGTGGGGCAAAAACTACGATGCCGGTCAACAAAGCTATGCCCTCCGCAGCAAAGACTGGCGCTACATGCGCTATGAAAATGGCAAGGAGGAGCTTTACCGGCTGACTGACGATCCGCACGAGTGGAACAACTTCGCGACCAAGCTCGAGCACGCCAAGAAGTTGGAGGAGTTCCGCACGCAACTGCTGGCCCAGCTTCCCAAATCCAATCCAACTGCGAAACCTGTCGCTTCGGGAACCGCTCCTGCTGGAAGCGCCGAAGAGTGGAAAGACACTTTTTTCAAAAGCCATCCCGACGCCGATGCCAACGGTGACGGCACGCTGAGCTGGCCCGAATACAAGGATTACAAAAAGGGGTCTTCAGCAGAATCTGTGGGTAAGAACGGGTTCTGAATACCTCTCGTCGCGATCTCCGAGAGGTACGGGCATCCGCGTGGTCATCACGCAGCGTGGCAAGCCCTTGGCGCGTCGAGGCGTGGGCGATCTCGGACAAGGCGTCGCCGCCTCGGCGAGCTGACGCGGCCCGCCGCTTCGCGGTGCCAGCCAGCATGCGGCGGCGTTCCGCCGCCTGGAAGCACCGCCCTGCCGGGCGGGCCATGGAG
>JAFMIZ010000012.1 GCA_017853715.1 Pedosphaera sp. | reverse complement strand
CAGATGAAATCCTTTGGGCATGACCCCACCTGCCACGCCTCACAACTAGGGCAATCTCAAACTAGAATCGGTATAATACATCTACCCAACCCTTCCGACCGCCTACTTCCGGATAATGGGACTGCTCTCGTTGCTGGACGAAGTGCTCCAGTTTACGACGCCGTCCGAGCAGCGGTCTTTATCAGCCCCCGTGGTACGGAACCGCACGTCCGGTGGTGTGGGAAAAGGTGAGGTTCTAACCCGCCCCTCCCACCTGGTTCTGACTTGGAGCCAAATAGATGGGGCAAATGGCCAATCAGAATGAGCCCGCGTATTCCTCATCGGTCTTGAGCTGCATTTCCATCAGCACGTAGTCGTGGTTGATGGCTTGCATGTCCTTCACATGATCTTCCAGGCGCAGAAGATGGCTGAAGCCGATCATCGCGAACAGTTTCATGCCCGCTTCCTGTTCACCGAGGAACTCCGCTTCCACGCGTTCCAAGCCGAGGTTGCGGGCAATATCGACTACTTCCTCGATGAGCATTTTGGCGACGCCATGGCCGCGATGTTTGGGATGGATGAGCACGCTCACGCGGCCGACGTGTCGTTTCCAGCCGCCTAGCTGCTGGTGCAAGGTGGCATCGCCGATCACTTCGCCGTCCACCATCGCGAGTAGCGGCAGATTGCGGCCGAGGTCTATGTTCTGGCACCAGCCGTGAATCACTTCGGGGTCCACCACGCGATGCTTGATGAACATGCGCTCCTTTTCGGGGACTGCCTGGAAGAAGGCATGAAACGCCTTCTCGTCATCCTTCTTGAGCGGGCGCACCGTGCACTTGAAGCCGTCCTTCAACGTGACCTTCTTGGGAAACTTTTGCAGATGTAGCTCGGTGGACATGTTATTCCTTTGGTTGTGGGTCCTGAACTCTTCAAGCTAGAAAGTGCCGAACCCTCAACGGGCAAGCAAGTCTGGCGTGGCGGTAATTTCCCCAATCCTTACAATGTGATTGGGGTTGACGGTAGAAGGTGTCGCCAAGAGGATGAGGCTGCTTGCTGCGTGCGTGTGTTTGGCTTTTCAGGCGCTGAACTCAAGCCTCAATCGCTTGTTTCTCCGGTTTGAGGTGGACACCAGCCAAGGCTCCGCCACGCTGACGAACTTTTGGCTCGCAGCAGGGAATAAAGGGTCTTCACTTGGATGGCTCAGCCCAAGGCCTCTGTCAGTCGGGGCCGGCCCGGCGGCTGTTTGGGCCAGATCCGCTCCGCCTACCGCTGCCACCAACTCAACCACGTCCCGGGCACCAAAACTTTGGCCACCCATTGCCGCGCGCGCAGACTCAACCGGCCCGGCAACATCACCAGCTTCTTGAGCCGCGTCTTCACCCGCCAGCTTTGGCACTCGTCGTTCAAGTCCAACACCTTGATCGTCACCATCAGGTCATGTGTCAGTGTCACGCCAAGGCGGGCAACGCCTGCGCCTGCTGCCAGAACCAGGCCAAAAACTCATGCAACAGTTGCCGCAAGGCCGTGACGCTTTCATCGGATTGCTCCCGCAGCCGCTGGCCAACCTGTCTGGTCGGCGAACTTGTTCACGCCGAACACGGCGCGCGCCAGCGGATCGTCATTGAGCGCCTTGCTGTCGGAAAGGTAGCCTCCGCCCGAGCAGGGCGCGTAGATCAACTGGCCGACGATGACCTCCTGACCAAAGCTGCGCCGCTTATCCCTGCGCGGGTCCAGAGCGGGCAGTTTGCGGAGCTTGTGCCAGGGATCAAACCACCGGGCCCTGGTCTCGACCGCCACTATTCCGGCGTGGATGGAATGATCGGTGTTGGCAACAAACTGGAGCTTGAGCCGGTTGTCTTTCTTGGTGATGGCAGCCACGCGTTTCAGACAAAACGCACCCCAGTGAATTCACCCCCATTTGCAAGTCTTTACCTCACTCGTAAGGATTGGTGGGTAATTTAGGTTGGCAACTTCAGGCCAGTTCATCTGTCAGCCATTTAAGGTAAGCCTTGCAGCCTCCCGCAATGGGCAGCGCAATGAATTCCGGCGTGTCGTAGGGATGCTTTCCGAGAATCAGCTTTTCCAGACGTTTCACATGCCTAGGACTGGTCTTCAGAAGGAGAAGCATCTCCTTGCCGGATGTAATCCGCCCCTGCCACCAATAGTGAGATTCTATACCGGGCAAAATGTTGGCGCAGGCGATCAAACGCGACTCCAAGGCTGCTTTTGCTAGCGAACGGGCGACTTGCCGATTGGGTGCAGTTACCAGCACGATCAAAAGCTTGGATGCATGGGCCATGGAGCCAACGTGCCCTTCGGCAGAGTTGCTCGCAATAGAGAATTGATCGGTGCGAGCGCAGGTCTAGCGAGGCTGAGATTATCGTGTATTTTCGCTGGCTTCATGCTTCATCAGCGCAGAAACTAGGCGCATATTATGGAAAACGTTGTCATCATGGGCACCGGCTGCGCCGGGCTGACTGCCGCAATCTATACGGCGCGGGCCAATCTCAATCCGCTGGTGCTGACCGGCACTATGCCGGGCGGGCTGCTTACCACGACCAGCATTGTTGAAAATTTCCCCGGCTTCCCGGAAGGCGTTGACGGGTTCGAATTGATGAGCCGGTTGCAGAAGCAGGCGGAGCGTTTTGGCGCACGCATCAAGTTTGCGACGGTTGAATCCGTTGATCTGAGCCAGCGCCCGTTCAAATTGGTCGCCGATGGCGAGATGGTTGAAACGAAGTCGCTCATCATCGCCACGGGTGCAGGCCATCGTCATCTCGGGCTGGAAAGTGAGCGCTTGCTAGACAAGAAGGGCGTGACCTATTGCGCGACTTGTGATGGCGCGTTGCCCATGTTCCGCAACAAGCCGCTCGTGGTGGTGGGTGGCGGTGACTCCGCCTGCGAAGAGGCGATGTATCTGACGCGCTTCGCCTCGACGGTTTATCTGGTGCATCGGCGCGACCAATTGCGCGCTTCCCGGATCATGGAGGAACGTACGCTGGCCAATCCAAAGATCACGCCCATCTGGGATACGGTGGTGACCGAGATTCTGGACGTGAAGCAGGACAAGGTGACGGGCGTGCGGCTGAAGAATGTGAAAACGAATGGGGAGGTGGTTCAGGACTGTGCGGGCGTGTTTGTCGCCATCGGACATGTGCCGAACACCCGGTTATTCAACGGCGTGCTCGACATGGACGAGGCGGGTTATCTTAAGGCCGCTTGCGGTTCCGCGACCAAGGTGCCCGGGGTTTTTGTGGCAGGCGATTGTTCGGATCGTGTTTACCGGCAGGCGATCACGGCGGCCGGCATGGGCTGCGCTGCGGCCATTGATTGCGAACGTTTCTTGGGTTCAGACGAAACGTGATTGTTTATGGCAGGTGCAAAAATCTCATTCCGGGCCGGGCAAGGCGGGCTTCCGCTGGTGCGCGTCGAAACCGCAACCTCGCTGGCAGAAATCTATCTGCAGGGCGCGCACATCACGCATTTCCAGCGGCACGGCGACAAACCGATTCTATTTCTGAGCCGACAGGCGATGTTCGCGCCGGGCCAGCCGATTCGTGGTGGGGTACCGGTGATTCTGCCTTGGTTCGGCAACCGTGATGGCCAGCCTGCTCATGGCTTTGCCCGCACAATTCCGTGGGAGTTGCTCGATGTGGGATTCTCCGATGGCGATTCGGCGCGACTGCGGTTCCGATTCCCCGAGTCCGCCATCCCGCAGGGCTGGGCAAAGTTTGTCGCTGAGTTCGAGGTCATTGTTGGGATGGAACTGGAAATGAACTTG
This sequence comes from Pedosphaera sp., assembly GCA_017853715.1. Taxonomy (GTDB): domain Bacteria; phylum Verrucomicrobiota; class Verrucomicrobiia; order Limisphaerales; family DSYF01; genus DSYF01. Next base: position 39,012 of record JAFMIZ010000012.1, on the reverse strand, counting down.
AAGGTCACCAACGTGGATGACTCAATGGCATTCCCGTTGGAGTCCTGCCTGCATACCTATTTCGGCGTAAGCGACATTTCACAGATAGAAGTGAATGGTCTGCAGGGCGTGAACTATTTGGATGCGTTGGACGGGTTTTCAAACAAAACGGAACAGTGCGCCTCAATCAAGTTTACCGGCGAGGTGGATCGAGTTTACCAGAATTCGCCCCATACTGTTGAAATCGTTGACCGCCAATGGAACCGCTCCATTGAGGTGAGCAAACAGGACTCCCTATCCACGGTGGTCTGGAATCCTTGGATTGAAAAGTCCAAGCGCCTGACCGACTACGGGGACGACGAATACCTTCGCATGGTTTGTGTTGAGTCGGGGAACGTAAAGCAAAATCAAGTCGTGCTAGCCCCCGGCAAGTCCGCCGAATTTGGTGTTGCCATCGACTGCTTCGAACTCTGAGTCATCACGTGGTGACTTGAGCAGCAGCCTCCGTGATGCGGCTGAAATTGCCATGTTCGCAACAGGCCACAAATGTTTCGGTGACTGATTTCAGTTCTTCCCAGCGTGCCCGGATGTGCTTTGATTCGGTGGTGCTGATGTGGCTGTCGGCAGCGGCGGTTGCGATGACCGCCAGCAAGTCGGCGAACTCCTGCACGATTTCATTCGTGGCGGGAATGAGGTAATCAGGGCGTGCGTTGGAGATCTTGGGATTGCGGATAAAAAAACCTCCCGCACGATCACAGATCCAATGAACGAGTCGTTGGTCATTGGTGCTTTTCAGCAATAGTTCGATTCGGTCAAGTGGGTTGGTTGCGCCGCTGCCGGTTCCCTCGTCCGGCTCCGCCCACTTGTAGATCATTGAAAGTGACAGGCCAAGGTCGGCAGCCACTTGCTTGGCGCTGGATGACTTAAGAACCTCCCGAAGTAGTTCATGAGATTGCATGGCTCAGATTGGTGATGTCTTCGCTCTGGTTTCAAGACGGAATACCGTCGTGGAGCTGCGAAGCCATCCCGCCATTGTGCTGTTTGCTCCGTCCGGTTATGACACAGTCGGCGACATAAAAGCCGAGATCTCGTGCCTTCATGTTGCCGCCCCCCCCCGGTGGGTTTGAAGTGGTGCTGGCAATAATTGAGGCGGATGCTGAATCTGGTCTTCAACTCATTGCGTGCTTGTTGGAGGGGATGAGCCACTTTTAACTAGGGCATGGCAGATAAGAAATCAGGTTGTCTCGGCTGTCTCGTCTGGGTGGCGGGCATTTCCTTTTGTCTGGCGATTGTGGTGGGCGTTGCGGCGTATATAGGCTACCGCAAAGCCGTCAAGTTCACGGAGCAATTCGCTCAGAGACAACCGCTCGCTTTGCCCGTGGTGAGATACTCTGACGCCGAGCATGCTGCCTTGACCAACCGCATTGAAGCTTTCCTTGCGGGCGCGCGCATCAGGCGGACGAATGCCCAGTTGTCGCTGACGGCTAATGACCTTAACGCCATGATTTCGCGTTCACTATTCAGCAACCATGTTCACGTCGCATTGCAGGATGGCAAAGTGCGTGGACGGTTGAGCGTTCCGTTCGAGCAGATGGGGATGCCGCTGTTCTCGGGGCGCTACTTGAACGGGGAAGGGGTGATCAGCGTTGGTTGCTACCACGGCGCGCTGGTGGTGAACTTACAAGAAGTATCAGTCGGAGGGTTGGCCTTGCCCAAACATTATCTGGACTGGATTCAGAAGCAGAATTTTGCCCGTAATATCGGCACGAACACGCTAACCCAAGCCTCACTGGACCAAGTCGCGCGGGTCGGAGTGGTCAATGGCCAGTTGATCTTTGAGTTGAAGGGCCAGTCTCCCGCTTCAAAATAGGGTTGGCACCGTCTAACTGCCTGCAAATCAGGTTGCGAACGAGGTTTGACCCTGAGCCTCAACCAACCTTTGGAACAGCCAGTTTCAAATTGAATTTGCACGCTACTTGCCCTAATATCACCTTTCGTTTGGGGCGGACACGAGTGACGACAGGCTTTTGCCTGTTAAGCGGCAGATACCCTAATCCCTTAAGAAACGGCATTGGCGGGGACGCATTGTCTCCAAAGCCGGCGCCGCCTTTGTTTCTTGGGGCAAGGTAGTCGAACTTGCCCGCCTGCCCCGCTGATTTTTGCATTGAACACTATGTTGAAACGGAAAGCGTCCAAGCCGGCACCCAAGAACTCCAAGTCAGCCAAGCCCATCAAAAAGGCGACCCCTGCTCGAGCTAGCGCCAAGCCGGCCGCAGCCAAGAAGGCACCTGTTGCAGGTCCAAGCTCCAAGGCCAAAGCGTCTGAAAAGACGGCGGCTCACGGTGCCGAGAAGAAGGAGGGTAAGGCGGGCGCTGTTGCTGCCCCCGTTGTAGCCGGAACCCCGCCACCCGGCGCTCCCACCGAAGGTATTACCTTGCTAACCCGTGCTGATTTGAACGAGACCATGAAGGCGCTCGTTCATTTGGCGCATGAGAACGGTTACCTGACCTACGACGATATTAATGATCTTCTGCCGGAAGGATTGTCGCCTGAGGAACTCGATGAAGTGCTTACCAAGCTGCGCGGCATGGATATCGAGATTATGGACCAGAGCGAGGTTGAGCGCAACAAGCCCCAGCAGGAGCAGCAAGAGGAAGAGGCTGAAGATACCCGCTTGGACATCTTGGACGACCCGGTCCGGATGTATATGAACCAGATGGGCAAGGTGCCGTTGTTGACGCGCGAGCAGGAAGTGGAGATCTGCAAACGCATCGAAACAGCTGAACTCGAAATGAAGCGGATCGTTTACAGCTTCGGGTTCGCCGCCAAGGAACACATCGCCATCGCGGAAAAGCTGCTCTCCGAGCCCCCCAAAGAACGCTTTGACCGCGTGGTAGTGGACAAGAAGATCCCCAATCGGGACGGGCACTTGAAAGACCTTCGCACGATGATCAAGAAAGTGCGAACGCTGGACATGACGGTGGATGGCCTGTTTGCTGACTGGCAGAAGCTCTCCGTTAAGGCGCGCAAGGACAAGGCGCAGAAGGATTTTCTGAAGGCCGACAAGAAGTTGCAGGACACGTTCCCGAAGTTCTTCTACAAGCAGAAGGCGCTCGAAGAAATGATTGTGGTGGCGGGAAACATCCACGAGAAGATGCAGATGAGCTGCCGCGTCATCGAGGACTACGAACGTCATCGCAAATCTCCCGAACAGCAGGCCGCCATTCGCGCCGAACAAGCCAAAATCGCCGATTTGGAACAGTTCGTCCGTATGCCGCGCAGCCAATTTTATCAGGCGTTCAATGATCTCAAGAAAGCGGCTGATGCTGCGCACCGCGCCAAGACGCACATGGCCGAAGCCAACCTCCGTCTCGTGGTGTCCGTCGCCAAGAAATATACCAACCGTGGTCAGTCATTCCTCGACCTGATTCAGGAAGGCAATATCGGCCTCATGAAGGGCGTCGAAAAGTTCGAGTATCGCCGCGGTTACAAGTTCTCCACCTACGCCATCTGGTGGATTCGTCAGGCGATCACCCGGTCCATCGCCGACCAAGCACGCACCATTCGTATCCCGGTGCACATGATCGAAATCATGAACAAGCTCTGGCGTGCGCAAAAGCACTTGACCCAGGAGCTTGGTCGCGAGCCAACGCCGGAAGAGTTGGCCGACGAAATGCACATGCCCGTCAGCCGCATCAATGCGTTGCTCAAGATGGCGCAGCAGCCCATCTCGTTGCACGCACCCGTGGGCGACGACGGCGATGTCAGCGTCGGTGATTTCATCGAGGACAAGAGCGCGGAGAATCCCTCCGACGTTACCAGCTACAGCTTGCTCAAAGAAAAGCTGGCGGATGTGTTGACCACGCTCACTGAGCGCGAGCGGAAGATTCTTGAAATGCGTTTCGGCCTTGTGGACGGCTACGAACGCACGCTCGAAGAGATCGGCAAGATGTATAACGTCACCCGTGAGCGTATCCGTCAGATTGAAGCCAAGGCATTGCGCAAGCTGCGTCACCCGACCCGCGTGCGTCACTTGCAAGGGTTCCTCGACGGCGAAGACGAAGTGGCGCTGTAGCGCTGCTTGTCTCCAGCCTTATCGGGTTGCGCCTGGAAACGGCATCGCCCTCTGGAGGCTGGCGGCGGCGGCTTGGGCACTGATGCATTGTTTCTCCGCCAATCCCGCCGCCAAGCCGGCAGCATAGGCAGAGGCCGCGGAGGTCCCACTCACCGCAAAGGCTTGTCCGCCGGAGTGAACGATTCCCGTGCCTGGGGCCATCATATCCACGGAGTTTGAGAAGTTGGCGTAGCGGGCCAACTGTCCGGGGCCATCCGAGGCAGTTACGGAGATGACCTCCGGCCACGCCGCGGGAAGGAATGGTGTCGCCACAGGGTCGTTCCCCGCCGCGCCAAATACGGTAATGCCCAGCTGCGTCGCCTGCTGAATGACTTGGCGCAGGAACTGGCTGTCGCTGTAACTCCCAAGGCTCAAGTTGATGATGGAAGGGGATGGTGAGCTGTTGACGGCCCGGATAATCCCGTTCGCAACGTCAAAAGTTGTGGCGCTCGCATTGGCTCCGTAAACATCCACTGGGCGAATTCGCGTGCCGGTGCTTCCCCCCGTGGCGATGCGCAGAGCGTTCAATAAGATTTCTGCCATGGCAGGGCCGTGAGTCATTTCTGTGGTTGGGACCGCTTCACCTGCAAGCGAAAGTTGCGGCAGGATGAATTGATCGAGTCCGTTGCCTAAAGAGCGCATCGAGGTGTCGATCAGCGCCACCACCATATTGCCGCAGGCTCCGGGGTTGTAATCGAGCTTCGGCGGACCGGGGAGATTGCCGGTGACGGGTTTGGGGTCAATGGGGCGATCAACGTGATAATTATAGTCAATGCTCTCCACGTCCTCGTGGTTGGCGAGTTCTGAGCGCGCCTTTTCCATGGCCTGCTCGTCTTCGAACTCCAACAGATACGCATTCATATCTCCAATGCATCCTTTGACTTTCGCCCCTAATTTCTTGGCGATTTCTTCGATCTGTGCTCCGGGCTTCAGTTTCACGACCATTTGATTACTGATTTTTTTCGAGGTGGGCGTTTGAGGTATGCGGGGCGCCTCGCCAGGGATGCGGATGGTGGCCGCTTCCCTCGAGGTGCGGAACACGATCAGTTTGGTTGGCCCCTTCGCGTCCGGGACAAACGCGTAATTCATGTCGCCGATCAGAACGCGCATGGCTTCGCCACGGGAAAGACCTTTGAAGCGGGTCGTGAATGTCTTGCCCGGAGCCGGTTCGAGGTAAATCTGCCAGCTGGTCTGATGCGCCAAGTCCTCCAGCGTTTCAATCAGGGGTGCGCCTTCGAGGCTGACGTCGAGCGTCTGGCTTTCCGCATTCCACTCCAGTTCGTTGTCTCCACGAGTGGGACAGACCAGCAGCATGCCAAGGCAGGCTACAACCCAGCCAACCAAGTGGAGTCTTGAAAGGTAATTCATAACAACAATGACCCTGACAATGCGAAGCCATTGTCGGTTCGATTTATTTATTCTGCAAATCAAACCGCACACGTCTACGCCATCAAAGGCTCGGTTTTTAGCTGGTCCAAGGCCGTTCGGACGACGGCCGCAAGTTCGGGGGCGGTATGGCTTCGGCAGGAACAGACCGTCTAACTTGTCGGACTCATCTGCCAGCAAGGCGGAACTATAGCCACTGCTGTAAATGACCTTGAGGCTGGCTTTACGTTTGCGCAGCAACGTGACCAATTGGCGTCCATTCATGCCATCCGGCATCACCATATCAGCATCTTAATGCTGACGGACGGAACAAGCTCACTGATAGGGCGGCAACCCTTGCCCGTTCCTGAGGAGCGATAAATGGCTTGATTTCGTTGGTTTCAGGCGCTTCGCTGATTTACTCGCTGCTTTTTTGCCCTTACTTTGGGCCTATTCGCGCAGGTGTTGGACACCGTCGATTGTGCGTGCCGAATAACTAAGATCATGACTGCGGCTCCAGAAATCCTGGGTATCATCGCCGGAAACCGGTCGTTGCCGTTGGAACTGGCCCGGGAGGCCCGGCGTGCCGGGGTCAAACGCCTTGTTGCCGTGGCAGCAGAGGGTGAAACAGAACCGGCACTGGCGGGTTTGGTGGACGACATTGTCTGGCTGCGGGTGGGGCAGCTTTCAAAAATGATTGCTGCGTTCTCGGATCGAGGGGTGAAGCACTGCGTCATGGTCGGGCAAATTGCCCCGAAGAACCTGTTCGAACTGCGACCCGACTTGCGCACGATGGGTGTTCTGTTGCGGTTGAAGGAGAAAAATGCGCACACGATTTTTGGGGCGGTGGCTGAAGAACTTAAGAAAGACGGCGTTGAGCTGATTGAGGCGACCCCTTGGCTAAAGCCTTTGATGCCGGGCTTTGGATTTGCAATCGGCCCGAAACTCAGCCGAGAGCAGGAGGAGGATGTTGCTTATGGGCTGCGCATTGCGCAGGAGGTTTCTCGGTTGGAAATCGGTCAGATTGTGGTGGTCAAACGCGGAACGGTGTTGGCCGTGGAAGCATTTGAAGGAACCGACAAATGCCTGGCGCGCGGTGGCGAATTGGCGGGTAAAGAGGGGGGGGCGGTAGCGGTCAAAGTGGCCAAGGACAGCCACGATATGAGGTTCGATATCCCCTGCATCGGCCCGAAAACTCTCGAAACCTGCGCCAATTCGGGGGTAGCGGTGCTGGCGTTTGAGGCGGGACGTTCGCTGCTTTTGGAACAACAAGCTTGCGAGAGACTGGCAAGGAAAAATAAGATTGCCGTCCTGACGACCGGTTAAACCCGCTCCCGGGAGCGTCTGCGGACGCTGATAGCAAATACCGAACATGCTGACTTCACACGAACTGTTGGGATTCATGTCGCCGTCATTGGCGAATGACATCCTGAATTGGACTTACGAGGCCGAACGCGCGACCTACAAGGCGACGCTTCAGGCCGTGGCTGACGCACGCAAGCTGCGGCTGGTCTTCCTCGAGCGCCAACCTCGTATCCAGCGCCATGCTACCATGGTAACGGCGCTCAATCGTCCGAGCCTTGAGATGGTGGCTGGCACCTTGTTGCGCACGTGGCTCGTAAAAAAATACAAGGACATGCTGGTGGACTTCCTAAATTCCCTTGGCATCGAGCATGAGGATGGGGTCGTTGAAACCCTGCCGGAATCCATGGACTCGGAGAAGCTCAAGGTCGCAGTGGAAGCATTGCTGGCAAAGTATCCCCATGAAGTAGTCGGGGTATATCTGAACGCCTTCAATGACATGAACGAAGCCAACTGGAGCAATCTCAAGGAAATGCTGGAAAGCGATCCCCGACTTGTCCTTGGTAGCAATGGTTAGGCTGGCCCCGATTTAGTTCAAAGCACAGTCGCTTAGTTCAAAGTTTCAACTGGGCTGTGAGGGAAGCGGGCCGGTGCTGAATGAAGGCGCTCGCGAACTCTTCGCAGAAGCCGGTTCACATCGAACGGTTTGGGTGGAAAATGCTTGCCAGACAAAAGCTTGTCCTTTTGCTCCATCAGTACCTGACTGTGGCCGCTGGCAAACAGCACCTGCTCGCATTTCCCAGCCTCAACTAGTTTCTGCGCCAGTTGAATGCCACTGACTTTGTTAGGCACCACCGCGGTCTTAGTGCCCTGTATTTCAAAAATTTATCAATTCCCATTGCCCCGCGGACCGATGCCTATGTGTAAACTATGTGACGCGATACGTCCGATGTCAGGCGAAATTGCCATTTTTGAGATACTCTTTGCCGATATTTGGGCTTTGAAGCAGTTTGGCTTGCCTTAACCTTCCCTCGCGCCTCCGACCGGAGGCTTCGTAGAGCCGACACCTTTTTACTGAAATGCAACCTCAAGGCGACATTGCACTGATTGGCCTGGCCGTCATGGGCCAGAACCTCATTTTGAACATGAACGACCATGGCTTCACTGTCGTGGCCTACAACCGCACCACTGAAAAAGTAGACCAGTTTCTGGCCAACGAGGCCAAAGGAACCAAAGTTCTCGGTGCCCACTCCATCGAGGAAATGGTGGCGAAGCTAAAGCGTCCACGTCGTGTGATGATGCTCGTCAAAGCTGGCAAGCCGGTGGATGACTTCATTGAGCAGCTCATTCCCAACCTCGAACCCGGCGACATCATCATCGACGGTGGTAACTCATTGTTCGACGACACTAACCGTCGCCAGAAATACGTGGAGAGCAAAGGTCTCCTCTACATCGGCACAGGTGTCAGCGGTGGTGAAGAAGGTGCGCGCAAAGGCCCAAGCATCATGCCTGGCGGCAGTCCAGCTGCGTGGCCGCACGTGAAGGATATTTTTCAAGCCGTCTCCGCAAAAGTTGAAGGCAATGCTCCCTGCTGCGACTGGGTGGGCGAAATGGGCGCGGGCCATTACGTCAAGATGGTCCACAACGGCATCGAATACGGGGACATGCAGCTCATTTGCGAAGCCTACAACATCATGAAAAACGGCCTCGGTATGAGCGCCGACGAGATGCATGAAGTCTTTGCCGAATGGAACAAGGGCGACCTCGACAGCTACCTGATCGAGATCAGCCGCGACATCCTTGGCAAGAAGGATGAAGACGGCGCGCCGCTCGTGGACAAGATTCTCGACACCGCTGGGCAGAAGGGCACCGGCAAATGGACCGTCATCAACTCGCAGGATCTCGGCATCCCGATCACGTTGATGGCTGAAGCGGTTTACTCCCGTTGCGTTTCTGCGCTCAAGGACGAACGCGTGAAAGCGGCGCGCAAACTCAAAGGCCCGCGTCCCGCGCTCGGCAGCATCGCGGCCAACCCCGAGAAGAAAAAGGCGTTCATCGAAGACATCAAAAGCGCCCTCTATGCCTCCAAGGTCGTCAGCTACGCACAGGGTTACATGCTCATGCGTGGGGCGGCGAAGGAATACAAGTGGAACCTCAACTACGGCGGCATTGCCCTCATGTGGCGTGGCGGCTGTATCATTCGCTCGCGCTTCCTCGGCAAAATCAAGGAAGCCTACGACAACAATCCCAAGCTTTCGAACCTAATGCTCGACGACTATTTCCGCGGCGAGATCAAGAAGGCGCAGAAGGGCTGGCGCAAGGTGGTAGCCACGGCAGCGCAACGCGGTATACCGGTGCCTGCGTTCAGCACCGCCCTCGCGTTCTACGACCAATACCGCAGCGCGGTGTTGCCGGCGAACCTGTTGCAGGCGCAACGGGACTACTTCGGTGCCCACACTTACGAGCGTGTGGACAAACCGCGTGGCGAGTTTTTCCACACCAATTGGACCGGTCGTGGTGGCACTACCAGTTCGAGCACCTATAACGTCTAGCGGCAATCACTGCCGCACTCTACCAAATTGGTGAGAACTTCAAGCGCGGGCCCCGGCCCGCGCTTTTGCTTTGCAAGCTTCGAGCAGCGCTCAGGATTCCATGACTGTTTTCCAACCGTAAGCCACATACTCATGACTGAAGGACCCGTCCTCGAATAAATCCACCAACGCATACCCGTAGTCGAAACGGTCCAGCCGAATGCCTTTCCACCAGCTGGAACTGACCGCGCCCGAAGTTAAGTAGGTGATGCCGTCATATTCCCCACGGTCCAGAATGTGCAGGTGACCGCTCAGGCACAGCTTGACGTTGCCGTGCTGGCGGAACAAAGAATGGATTTGGGGCGCGTCTAGATGCATCCGTCCACCCGGAATCTCAATATTATGGTCTTTGTTCTCTTTAAGATCGTTGAGCAACAGTCCGACCGATACGATCGGGATGTGCGACATGATCAGGATGGGCGTGCTCTTGGGTGTCGCGGCGAGATCTCCCTTCAACCAAGCCATTTGCTCCTCGCCGAGCCGGCCGCGATAACCGTTCTGAAACGGCTCAACTGAATCCAGCACGATGAAATGCCAACCAAAGCGATCGAAGGAGCGGTAGGAGCTTTTCAATTCCAGTGCATCCAGAGCCCAACGTTTGCCCCACCGCGGTTCGTTTCCGGAGGTTTCCGACTTCGCTCGATCCAGTCCCCAATAATCATGGTTTCCCAAGGCGATCTCCATCGGCAGGGAACAGTCGTCCCGCACCACCTTCTGCCAAAGATCCCACTGTAACTCCGTGCGCGGCTCTTTGGTGGCAATAGAGTCCATGATTGAATCGCCCGTGTTAAGGATCAGTTTCGGGGCATCGGCCTGTGATTGGATGTGGCGCAAGCACTGGGCAAACCCCTTTGCCGCACCGAGTTCAGGTTGCAAATGGATATCGCTGATTTGCGCCAGCCGGACCGAGCGCTTCGCGGTTCCAGTCGCGATTTTGCCAGACGTCCTGGCCCAATTTGGCACCATGATGGCCGCCCCGCCCATGCCCATCATCTGGAGCCAACGGCGGCGAGATGTCGGTGAAGTGGTAAGCTTTTCAGGTGTTTTCATTGGAATAGGGGGGATTTAGTCTTTTGAAACCTGCGGTGCAAGCCTGCCCAAACACATGCCCCCAAATACTTCCCTTGGGTTATTTGACAAATGTAATCACTGATATTACATACTCGCTGTTGATATGAGAACAAGCTGTCGATTTGCCATGGCTGTGCATGTGCTCACGGTCCTTGCTTACAAGGAAGGTGACCGCGTGACCTCGGCTTTTCTCGCCGGCAGCGTGAATACCAACCCAGTGATCATTCGTCGGTTGCTGTTGGATTTGCAGCGAGCTCGCCTTATTGAAACGACCAAAGGGGCAGGGGCGGGGTCGCGACTCAGTCGCGCACCGGGCCGCATTAACTTGGCTGAGGTATTTCGGGCAGTAGAGGAGCATGAAACCTTTGGTCGACCCAGCGGTAAGCCGAATCAAGCCTGCCCGGTCGCCCAATGCATGAGGGATGAACTGGACCGTGTGTTTGCCTCCGCCCGCGCCGCTTTGGAAAGCGATCTGGAGCGGACCACGCTAGCGGATTTGATGAAAGCCGCCCGCGACTGCGCCTGCAGCGACAAGAAAAACGAATAAAATTTTTGAACGCGAGTGTAATATTGTTTGTTACAAATAGACTAATCTCAAAAACCGAAATGAAAACGCAAACAGAGAACAACCAGTTGGCCCGAAGTGCAGCCCTTAAAGCCGCCTGCTTGGGGCCTTGTGAAAAGGTGCTCGACCGTGTCGCGGGCATTCGGGAAGCCCTGTATGCCGAGTGGCGCGGAATGCTTGCTTCGCAGGAACGTGTGCTTCGACTTGTCTTGAGCGAGGCCGAAGGTTTGGCTTGGCAAACGGGCGTCCCTCATTTGGTTTTTCCTGCTCTGGCGGAGGAAAAGGTTAGAGCTTTGGCACGGTGGAATACGCGCCAGAACACTTTGGGAACAGGGCGCCGCACGGTCTTGGCTGACTGAGGCGCGCAGGATGTCCGAAAAGGCAATTAACAGCGAAACTGAACGAACATGAAATCGACCATTGAAATCAATGAAGCCAATTTTGAAACCGAAGTGTTGAAGTTCGCACTGCCGGTGCTGGTGGATTTCTGGGCGCCGTGGTGCGGCCCGTGTCGGATGTTGGCTCCTATCCTCGGCGAGGTGGCGGCTGAAGTTGCGGGCAAAGCCAAGGTGGGCAAGGTCAACGTCGACGAGAATCCCGACTTGGCCTTGCGCTACGGCATCCAATCCATCCCTACGCTCGTTTACATTGTGAACGGCGAGGTGCAGGAACAAATCGTGGGTGCGCCCAGCAAGCGCGCCATCCTAAACAAACTAGAATCACTCGCGGTCCCGGCCTGACCGGGGAGAAAGGAAATTCCAGAATGAAACGGGAAGTTACGAAGGGGACCAAATCGCGCTTGCGACTAAACAAAGTCGCCGCAGTGAAACTGCCCAAGAGCAGCCGGGTCCAAGTCAAAGCTGAGCCAACCATACCGCAGCCGCCCGCGCCAACGCCGACGGTCAACGAGCCCGTTCCGGTCGTTGATGGCCGCCGTGGTGATGCCCTTGAGCTATACCTCCGCGAAATCGGCCCGGTCAAACTGCTTACGACCAAAGAAGAGATTCAATTGGCCCGCCGCATCAAACGCGGCGACCAGGCAGCGCGCGAGTTGATGATCAAATCCAACCTCAAGCTCGTGGTGAAAATCGCCCGGGATTACGAGGGCATGGGTGTGCCGCTGTTAGACCTCATCAGCGAAGGCAACATTGGCCTGATGAAAGGCGTGGAGCGCTTCAAGCCCGGCAAGGGCGCGAAGCTCTCGACCTATGCCTCTTGGTGGATCAAGCAGGCCATCAAGCGCGCATTGGCGGATCAGGGCAAAACGATTCGTCTGCCTGTCCATGTCGTAGATCGTTTAGCGCACATCCGCAAAGCCGAGGTTCGGTTGCGTGAGGAGTTTGGACGTGAAGCAACGGACGAGGAATTGGCGCATGAAGTGGACTTGGACACCAAGCGCATTCGCCAGTATCGCGATGCCTCGCGGGCTCCGGTTTCGCTGGATGCACCGCTGGGCGATGATGCTGACACGTCCGTTTCGGAAGTGGTGGCCGATCCCAACGCCAGTGCTCCGTTCGCGGCGCTGGTGCGGGATACCGACACTGACTTGATGCGCGAAGTGATGAGCACTTTGACGGAACGTGAAAGCGCGATTCTCGCTTTGCGCTTCGGCCTGAGTGATGGACGCGAGCGCACACTGGATGAGATTGGTCAGCAATTTGGCGTGACGCGTGAGCGCATTCGTCAGATTCAAGAGCTGGCGCTTAAGAAGCTGCGTCGCCAAATGGAGAAACGCGACCGTCCCGAGGCTGAAGCCGAGGACTCCTTCGCGGTGGCAGCCTGAGGCAGATTTCACGCACCCGGCCACGGATGGAATTTACCATTCGTGGCCGGTTTTGTTTTTGATAGCCTCGCGCGCGGATGAAACGAACTGTAACGAGTGCCAACTACCCCAGCGATTCGGCTACCGCGATTGGGCCCAGCCCGATCCAAGGACGAGGCTTGTTTGCCTGCATGAATTTGCCCGGGCGCCGTAAATTGGGGGAAATCTCTGGGCGCCTCGTCCGTTTGCCGAAAGCACGAAAGGACATCGAGTGTGCTGAGCGAATCTACTTCATCGAACTGACGGATACGTGGGCCTTGAAATGTTCGGAGGGCAACCAGTTCAAGCACCTTAATCATTGCTGCTCGCCCAATAGTTACCTCCGAACCATCGGGTAGCGCGTGGAAGTTTACACGCTGCGCCCGATCAAGCGCGGCGAAGAACTCACCGTGGATTATGGTGAGACGCCGCACAAAGGCGGCATGCGCTGCCAGTGCGGTGCGCCCGATTGTCGGGGCAAACTCTAAGCAAGATGCGTCAAGCAAAGGACGCAAAGTTCGCAGCGAATCTACTCCGGCTCCTTCTTGGCAGCCTATGCGTGAGGCTTCGGGTTTGAGCGGATGCTTCGGTGCTTTGCCTCCGGATCGTGCTTGCACTACCTTATCCCCATGAAAATTGGCATCGTCGGTGTGGGCATGGTGGGTTCGGCTTCTGCGTTTGCTCTGGTCATGAGCGGAGTGGGGCGGGAGATTGTGCTGATAGACCTCAACAAAGCCCGTGCCGAGGCCGAGGCCAATGACATCCAACACGCCGTCCCATTTGCCAATCCGCTGAGCATCCGGGCGGGCGTTTATTCTGATTTGGCTGGCGCTCGGGTTGTGGTCGTTGCCGCGGGTGTGGCGCAGAAACCTGGCGAGACGCGATTGCAACTCCTGCAGCGCAACGCCGCAGTGTTGTCACAGGTGGTTCCCTCGATTCTTCAGCACGCCCCTGACGCAGTGCTGCTCGTGGTCAGCAATCCGGTGGATATCTTAACGCACTTGGCAGCCCATTTCGCCGGGCAGCTTGGCGTCCCGCCCACGCGTGTGTTTGGTTCCGGCACCATGCTGGACACCGCCCGTTTTCGCACGCTCGTGGGGCATCACTTCGGGGTGGATGCTCAGCACGTTCACGCTTACGTCATAGGTGAGCATGGCGACTCCGAAGTGTTGACGTGGTCACAGGCCTCGATTGCCGGGATGAGCTTGGACGAGTTCAGCCACGTCCACGGCAAACCTCTGACACCGCAAGATCGCGCTCGTATTGATGAACAGGTCCGTCGCGCCGCCTATCACATTATCGAAGGCAAGGGCGCCACCTATTACGGAATTGGCAGTGCGGTGGCGCGGCTGGTGGACGTTTTGCTGCACGATCAGCGTGCTATTTTGACCGTGTGCAGCCGCATTGAAGGTGTCGAAGGGCTAGATGGAGTAACGCTCTCGCTGCCGCACCTCGTCGGTGGGCGTGGGCCGATTGCACCGATTTCGCTGCCGTTGGATCAGCAAGAGCGGGCTGGCTTGCAGGCGAGCGCCAACCTGTTGCGCGTGGCAACTCAGTCCGTATTGAAATCGTGCTAGCATGGCGGCGACCTCGAATATCCTGCCGTCGTTTCTGTCCGCTCAACCAGACGGAGCCCTGCTTGCGGTGAAACTTCAACCGCGCGCGTCAAAGAATGAGATCGTTGGTGCCATGGGCGATGAGCTGCGCATCAAAGTCACGGCCCCGCCCGTGGACGCTGCGGTCAACGAATCGCTGCTGAAATTGCTCGCCGACAAACTGGAATGTCCGCGTGGCAGAGTTGAACTGGTGCGCGGGCATACCTCTCGCCACAAAGTGATCAAGCTGCACGGATTGGACGCACAGCTGATTGCCACGCGGTTGATCTAAAAGTTCACCGAAAAGCTCAGGTTGATCGAATGGATGAGCATTGAGTTCACGCCAATCTTGAAATCGGCTCCGTTCCACCAATGCACCTTCCATTTCTGGTCGTCCACAAATAGCGCCCGATACGTGACCCCCAAATTCATGTTCTCAGCCAGCTGGAAGCGCACTCCGCCGAAGGCCTGCGCTGCACCTACAAAGTCTGTTCCCTCCCCGTCGGCCTCGTTGTAGCCGTAGAAATAGTATTCGCCGAATGTCAGGCTGCTCACGACACCCCCGGCGCCGATGCCAGCAAAAGGCCGCACCACTCCTTCCGGGCGCTCCATCACCAGATTCATCATCATTGAGAACTGGTTCATGAATGAATCCGGATACGTCCAATTGCCCACTGCGTTGATGTCGTTTCCTGAAATGCCAAACTCTCCTTCAAGAATCAGCCAAGGTTGGAGGCGATAGCCGATTGCCGCGTTGAACTGAACACCTGCGCTGAGATCAAGTTCGTCGCCACCAGTGACTGGCCCGTCCAGCAGAGTGAGCGACGGGTTTTCTGGGATGTTGCCGCCGAGTTCGATGCGGGCAGTCCATGGCCCGGGCAACCATTCCTCAGCCGAGGCGCCAAGCGCGAGGCCGCACAATGCACCGCAGAATAGGGTTCTGTAGGTTTTCATATTCGTGTTCCTCCATGTTGTATCGTCTTTGACACTCGATGCTGTTTTAACTCCATTTTCTCCTGCCGACAATTTGATATTGTAAGCTGCGCATCGAATCTCCTGATGCTCTGGCAAGCAGCCCTAATCTGACTGACGGAGCCTTAGGGAGGCATATTCGGTTGGGTAGAGTAGCGTTGCGATGCCGCCTCTGGCTGCGCCGCACCGCAACCCAGGCTTTAACCCCTTGTAAATACCATGTTACACCCCCTTTCCCCGGCTTGACCCGAGGCCCTTTATCGCCATACTACGCGGCCCGGCAATTCGCCCTTCGCAGCCCTGTCACACCGACAGTGTTTCCCGGTCGCGTCCGATTGATGCGGCTGGTATTTTTGCAGCGTGGACGGACCGGTCATTTACGATATGCAGCACATCCGAAACATCGCGATCATCGCGCACGTTGACCACGGCAAGACCACGCTCGTTGATTGCCTGCTCAAGCAATCCGGCACCTTCCGCGCCAACCAGGCCGAGACCCAAGTCGAACGCCTTATGGACTCGATGGACCTCGAAAAGGAAAAGGGCATCACCATCCGGGCGAAGAACGCGGCGTTCAAATATCACAACTACCACATCAACATCGTGGACACTCCCGGCCACGCCGATTTCGGCGGCGAGGTCGAGCGTATCATGAACATGATCGACGGCGTGCTGCTCGTGGTGGATTCCGCTGAGGGTCCGCAGGCGCAAACCCGCTTCGTGCTGCGCAAGGCGCTTGAGGCTGGCGCCAAGCCCATCGTCGTCATCAACAAGATCGACCGCGACAACGCCAATCCCAAGAAGGTGCTCGACCTCGTTTTTGAACTCTTCATGTCACTCAACGCGACCGATGAGCAGCTCGATTTTCCGTTCATCTACTGTTCCGCGAAGCAGGGTTACGCCAAGGTCGAACTCGAACATACCAGCGGCACGATGGAGCCGTTGTTCGACGCCATCGTGAAGCACATCCCGCCACCGCGCGCGAAAGCGGGGGACGGTTTTCAGCTCCTGGTCGCGAACCTTGATTACTCCGATTACCTCGGTCGTATCGCATTTGGCAAGATTGTTGAAGGCAAAATCAAGGTGGGCGACTCCGCCATCTGCCGTCACGGCAATGGCAAGATCACCAAGAACAAGGTCACCATGCTTTATCACTTCGAGGGCATGAAACGGATCGAGATTCAGGAAGCGCACGCCGGCGATATCGTGGGTGTGACCGGCTTCGAGGAAGTGTTCATCGGCGAAACGATCTGCGATAGCGAGGCCCGCGAAGCTTTGCCTTACATCCCGATTGACCCGCCCACCATTCAGATGGAATTCGCCGTGAACGACGGCCCGCTGGCCGGTCAGGACGGCAAGCTCGTCACCGCGCGTCATATCTGGGACCGGTTGGTGAAGGAAATCCGCACCAACGTCGCACTCCGCATTGCCCAGACCAGCGACCCGAAGATCTTTGCCGTAAGCGGTCGCGGCGAAATGCAGATCGCCATTCTTGTCGAGCAGATGCGCCGCGAAGGTTACGAAGTTCTCGTGTCCCGCCCCGAAGTGCTCTGGAAAAAAGGCGCGGACGGTACGTTGCTCGAACCCATCGAGAAGCTGTTCGTCGAAATTCCGGCCGAAAATCTTGGGGCCATCATGGAGAACCTCTCCAACCGCAAGGCTCAGATCACGAACATGAATCACCACGGCAACCAGGTGACTGTCGAAGCGCTGGTGCCGATGCGCGGCCTGATCGGGTTTGAGACGGACCTCGTCAACCAGACCAAGGGCATGGGCGTGATGAGCCATTTGTTCCATGAATACGGCGAGGACCGCGGCGAGATTGCCGCCCGCAAGAATGGCTCCCTCGTTTCCATGGACTCTGGCGAAGCCACCAGCTATGCGCTGAACATGGTGCAGGAGCGTGGTCGCCTGATGATTGAACCCGGCGACGCGGTTTACGTGGGTATGATCGTCGGTGAAAACGCCCGCGAACAGGACATCCCGGTGAATCCCGTGAAGGAAAAGAAGCTCACGAACATGCGCTCACAGGGCGACGGCAAGGGCATCCAGCTCGCGCCCCCGATGAAGCTCTCGCTGGAACGTGCTCTCGAATACATCGATGTGGACGAATACGTGGAGGCCACGCCCAAGAACCTCCGCCTTCGTAAGAAGGAGCTCGACGAAAACAAGCGCAAGCGCTCCGAAAAGAGCCGTGCAATCAAGTTCGTGGAATAGGACGGGTTTTTTACGTGAATTTCGCGAATTCACGCGAAGCAGTTTAAAACAACCGGCAGAGAAGACTCTGCCGGTTGTTGCTTTTGGGATTTAGCATGGCTCGGTGAGGGTTCTTCTTTCTCGACCATGTAATAAGGTTTTGCGCTGGGCTGTCCGTATGCTTGTAGCAGCGGACGTGAGTCCGCTCCATCTAGGTGTTGGATGTAGGTTGGAGCCGAATCACGTCAGCTGCAACGGGGGCTTTGGATTCGCGAGGGTTTGTGGGATTCGCGGCAAACCGTTCCGGTTCTTGCCGCCGAATTAGCATGCCAGTAAAACACTGCCATGAGTGCGCCGAAAACTGAGTTGCTGCGGGCGGTGGAACTGGCTCTTGCGGGCGAGTGGGACGCCGCGCATAACATAGTCCAGCAATACGAAAGAGATGCCACGGCGTCATGGATTCATGCGGTGCTGCACAAGCAGGAGGGCGACCTAGGCAACGCCCGTTACTGGTATCACCAAGCTGGCCTGATTGAGCACTTCAAGGACGATCCGCGTGCGGAGTTGGGGATGATTAAGGCGGTGCTTTGGGCGTAGGGCGTGCCGTGCCGCCGGGGTGGACTGCGCGCAACGCGGCCCTGTGAACTCCAGCACAAAAGGCGGTCACAGACCGCCGCTACAATCTACAGCGAAAGGCTGCGCTGCGGTCGGTCAGTTCTGCGCTCAACTGGGCTGCGGCGCGTGTTGGATGGCATGGTATAGCCAGTCCTTCAGGCGGGCACGGCGCACTTTCATTTCTTCCAGTTCCTGGTCGCTCGCGGAATCAATGTCTTCCTCGATGCGGAAGATGGCGTCGTCTAGGTGATGGTATTCGTCGTAGGCTTTGCGGAACTGATGGTTGGTGCCCTTGAGATGTTTGATGGTGGCTTCGCGGCCGGGGAGTTCGTGGGAGATGGGGTGATGCAGATGGTCGGCACCGCTGTGGGTGGGAACGGCCTTGGGTTCTGCCTGATGAATGGCGTGGTGCAGCCAGTCCTTCAGGCGGGCCCTCTCCAGTTTCAGTTCCTCCAATTCCTGATCGGTGGCGAAGTCAATGTCCTCCTCGATGCGGTAGATGGCGTCGTCGATGCGGTGGTATTCCTTGAAGTGCTTCCGGAACTGGTCGTTGGTGCTGCGCAGTTCCTTGATGGTTTGGGTGTGGTTCGGAAACTCGCGAGTAATGGGATGATGCAGGTCCATGAGCGTGCCAATTATGATTAAATGTTAACTGGCTGAACTGATGTCAATAAAGCCCAGTTGATGGCCAATGCCAAACCATCTTTTGCCTAACCGCAAACATTGTTTGAGTTGGAGGGCGGCTTTCGCCCTTTTCAACTGGCCGGGGATGGTTAGATTCTGGGCCGCTTTTGGCCATGCCCAGTGTTTTTATCAAGACTTACGGTTGCCAGATGAATGAGCGCGACAGCGAAGCCGTCGCCGCGCAGCTCGTAGCGAAGGGCTATACCTTGGCGGCTTCCGAACAACTGGCGGACGTGGTGTTGCTCAATACGTGTAGCGTGCGGGACAATGCCGAGCAGACCGCGTTAAACAAGATGTCCGACATCATCGGCCAGGCGAAGAAGCAACGCCCGGATCAAGTGGTCGGTTTCATGGGTTGCATGGCCCAGAGTCGGGGCAAGGAGTTGATTGATCGTCTCCCGGACGTGGATTTGGTGCTGGGCACGCAGAAGTTTCACCGCGCGGCGGAATACCTCGACGAGCTCCTCGCTGGCCGACAGAAATCTATTGTGGACACCGAGGCAGAGCAGGGGAGCGAGGGAACCATCCGCGAGCATCTGCTCACGGGGAAAGGCGCAAAGGCAACGACTGCGTTTGTCAGCATCATGCAAGGCTGCAACCAGCATTGCACTTTCTGCATCGTCCCATTCACCCGCGGTCCGGAGCGCAGTCGCACCATTCCTGACATCGTTTCGGAGTGTCGCACGTTGGTCGCGTCAGGAGTGAGAGAAATCACCTTGCTCGGCCAGATTGTAAACAGCTATGGCAAGCGTGACATCCCCTTGCGCGACGGCAAATCAGCGTTCGTGCAACTCATCGAGGCTGTGCATGAGATCGAAGGGCTTGATCGCATTCGCTTCACCTCACCGCATCCGAAGGGCTACGGAGATGATCTTGTTGAGGCGTATGCGCGCCTGTCCAAGCTGTGTGAGAGCGCTCATTTGCCGGTGCAGAGCGGCAGCAATCGCGTGTTGAAGCTGATGCATCGTGTTTATACGCGGGAACGATTTCTGGAAATCATCGACAAGCTCCGTTCTGCAACGCCTGAGATTGGCATCAGCACGGACATCATCGTGGGCTTTCCGGGCGAGACGGAAGAGGACTTTGATCAGACCCTTTCGCTGGTGTCGGAGGTTGGTTTTGATCAAGCCTACATTTTCAAGTATTCCCCGCGCAAAGACACGCCCGCTGCCGCAATGCCTGAAAAGATTCGCCAGGAGGTGATTGAGGAACGTCACGCGCGGCTGTTCGACCGCATCAATGAAGTGGGCCGGGCGCGGCACAGCGCGTTTGTGGGTCGCACCGTGCAAATTTTGGTGGAGGGTCCCAGCAAGAAGAACGACGCGCGCATGACTGGCCGCACGCGTTGCAACAAGATCGTGGTGTTCGACGGCAACGCCCGCCATCGCGGCCAGCTCATGAACCTGAAGATCGAACGGGCCAGCAACTTTACGCTCTATGGTAACCCGGCCATTGTGAATCTGGATTGAGGCTAGACCGGTAGTCAGGCACTTTACCCACAAAATGAACGTAAGTCTTTCCACTCTGGCCATGGCTTTGGGAGCCGCTTATGCCGCCCCGCAACTCTTTGCCCTGGCCAACCCCAAGGGTTACGCCGACTGGATGAAGAAATTCTCGCGCAACATCCCGGTCGGGGTTTTTCTCGTGTTGGGCGGAACGGCGTGGTTCCTCTACAACCTCAGTTTGGAATCCATCGCGGATTTTGCTGCCTTCAAGAGCTATATGTATCTGGGCTTTGCGGCTATCGGGCTGGGCACCTGCATCTTCGTCCATGACTTCCTCGCAGTGCGCGGATTGGCGGTGTTGCTGCTGTTGCTGGCCAAACTGATGGTGGACACGGGACGGCCACATCTGGGTGACTCTCATTGGGTGTTGGTGAATCAGGCGCTGGCTTACGTGCTGGTGCTGGCGGGCATCTGGCTGACCATTTCGCCGTGGCGATTGCGCGACTGGATCGGGTGGAGCACGGCAACTGAGCAGCGTATTCGCAAGGGCGGTGTTATCCGGCTGGTGTTCGCCGTGTTCGTGTTCGTTCTGGGTGCGGTCGTTTTCAAGAAGTTGGCTTAAGCTCCCTTCACCATGCGCGTCAACCGCGGTCGCATACTGGTCATTCGCGGCGGAGCCATCGGCGATTTCATTCTCACGTTGCCTGCGCTGGCAGCGCTGCGGGCGCAGTTTCCTGAAACGCATGTGGAAGTTCTGGGATATCCGCACATCGCGGAACTGGCCCGGACAGCTGGATTGGTTGATCGGGTTCAGCCGATTGAGGCGCGCAGTTTGGCCGGCTTCTTTGCCGCAGGGGGTGCGTTGGATCCAGCCACCGCAGACTACTTTGCTCGCTTCGATATCATCGTCAGCTACCTGTTTGATCCCGACGAGATTTTTCAAACGAACGTGAAGCAATGCTCGCGGGCACAGTTCATCGTGGGACCGCACCGGCCCAACGAGCGTGAGACCACCCATGCTACGCAGGTTTATCTGAAACCGTTGGAACGCCTTGCAATTCTCGATGCTAATCCGCTGCCGAAAATTCGGTTGCCGCCGGATCCGGCAGCGCTGACCACGATTGCTCTCCATCCGGGCAGTGGCAGTGAAAAAAAGAATTGGCCGGAATCGAATTGGGCTGAGTTGATTGAGCGCTTGGTTGATGACAGCGATGCAAGAATCCTGCTGGTCGGCGGCGAAGCGGAGCTCGAACGATTGGACCGGCTGATGACCAAGCTTCCGCCGGGGCGCGGTGAATTGCTGCGAAGCTTGCCGCTGCCGGAGTTGGCCTCTCACATCGCGCGGTGCCGCGTTTTCCTTGGGCATGACTCCGGCATCTCACATTTGGCCGCAGCCGTCGGTCTGAGAACGCTTGTTTTATGGGGCGGCACCAGCGAGGTTATCTGGCGTCCGCTGGGCGATCACGTCGAGGTGTTGCGCTTCAGCGAGGGCATCGCAAGATTGAGTGTGGGTGCGGTGCATGAGCGCTTGCTGGCCATGTTGGCGGGTTGAATTTCAATTCCTTGCCACCGCACGAGGCAAGTGCTATAGCCAGCACTGTGAACCCGCTCAAGCATCTTTTCGACCGGAACCGCGCGTGGGCAGCTCGCATTCGGCAGGGCACGCCACATTTTTTTCAGGACCTCTCGAAACAGCAAACCCCCGAGTATTTGTGGATCGGGTGTGCAGACAGTCGGGTGCCCGCGAATGAAATCGTTGGCCTGTTGCCGGGAGGGGTGTTTGTTCATCGAAACGTGGCGAATCTGGTCATTCACAGTGATCTCAACTGCCTTTCTTGCATCCAATACGCCGTCGAAGTTCTTCAGGTGAAGCACATCATGGTCGTAGGACACTACGGTTGCGGCGGCGTGACGGCTGCGCTCGAAAACCGGAAGCTTGGGCTGATCGACAACTGGCTGCGCCACGTGCAGGACGTGATGCAGAAGCACTCGCGGTTGTTGGAGGCGAATCCGCAGGATCGGCAGTTGGCCAGGCTTTGCGAACTGAATGTGGTGGAGCAAGCCTTCAATGTGGCGCAGACCACGGTGGTTCGCGGCGCTTGGGACCGTGGGCAGGAGTTGACTGTGCACGGCTGGATATATGATTTGAGCGACGGTCTGTTGAGGGACCTTGACGTTGGAGCATCTGACCTCGCCGAGTGCATGGCTGCCAACGCTCGCGTGGCTGCCATGCCGAGCTGATTCGATTGCAGGCTGGACTTGCCTGAGGCTCCCGGGGAGGCTGGAGCCACACGGCGAATTTTGGCAGGCGCGAAAAATGGATTCTCCGGAATCGAATGAAAAAAATTCTCATCATTGATGATGAAGAGCGGCTGAGGGACCTGGTCAAAATAGCCCTTATGGACCGTGGTTATGCCGTGGTCGAAGCGGACAACGGTTCGACGGGAATCGAAGTGGCCCGTCGCGAATTGCCAGACCTCATCCTGTGTGACGTCCGCATGGAACGGGTGGATGGCTATCTCACTCTGGCTACGTTGCGCGATGAGCCAGCTACGGCCTCCATCCCATTCATTCTCATCACGGGCATGGCGGATACTGCTGGTATGCGTCACGGTATGGAACTGGGGGCTGACGATTACCTGCCCAAGCCCTTCACTATCGACGGACTTTATGCCGCGGTGGATGCGCGCTTGAAAAAGGCGAACGCGACCCGCGAAGAGGCGGAGAAGAAACTGACCGCCCTGCGCGACAACATCAGCCTGATGCTGCCGCACGAAATGCGCACCCCGCTGAACGGCATTCTGGGTTTTGGCGAATTGTTGCAAACCGCCGCCGACTCGTTGCCCCCGGAGGAAGTTGCGGAGATGGGGCAGGCGATCTACGACTCTGGCAAACGGCTGGAGCATCTTATTGAAAACTTCCTCGTTTACGTGCAGTTGGAAATTACCGCCGGGGACTCTTCCAAAGCCGCCGGTCTGAAAAGTGCAAAAGTCGCTAGCTGTGCTACAGTCGTGGAGCAGAAGGCTACCGCAATTGCGCAGCAGGCCGGGCGTGCGGCCGATTTGAAGCTCGCCCTGAAAAGTACAGCTGCAACCATGGCCCAGGAGTATTTAGGCAAGTTGGTAGAAGAGTTGACCCAAAATGCCTTCAAGTTTTCCAAGGCAGGTTCGCCGGTCTCCATTGCTTTGAGCGGTTCCAGCACGGGTGTCACCCTCACCATCAATGATCGCGGGCGCGGGCTCACCGGTGACCAGATCGCCCGCATTGGAGCCTACATGCAGTTTGACCGCCGCGCCCAAGAGCAACAGGGGGCCGGCTTGGGTTTGGTCATAGCCAAGCGCATCGCTGAGTTGCATGGTGGGTCATTAGGTATCACCAGTGATGCAGAAAATGGCACGACGGTGACCGTCAAGCTCTTGCCCGCAGGTTGAGTAGCTGCTCCGTCCATCTGGTGGGGTTTCAACGCAACCCCTCAGGTTACTTCATGAGGACCGAGAAAAGATCGCCCAAACCGGGAACATCAATCGATGCCTGCATTCCCGGAATCCGGATGTGTAATCCCTCCTCCAAAAACGTCGCAATGAGGTAGGTGAGTGCGATGGCTATGATGGGGGCAAAATCCATTCTGCGGAATTGCAGGTGCAATGGCGCAAGCGGTCGTAACAAGGTCTTGCCGGATTGATCAACGAAGTTCCAGATCGGGTGTGCGCCGAGATAGACGTAGGTGTTCAAAAACCGCAGTGCCAGCAACACGCCGATGGCGTGCTTGCAGCCCGCATAAACACTCAAGCCGAGCACCAGGGATTGTTCAACGATGCGCTCCCATGAAGGCGCACCCGGAATGATCCCCATCCGGGCCAATAACGGTTGCAGAGCCATCCAATCCATGGCAGCCACCACAAACGGAAGTAGCAGAACCACGGCATGCGGCCAGCGATGCATCGGACTCAATTGAATCCGCACGAAGCGCTGGCAGGGGTCGGTGTCCAGATTGCGCGGACCACAAAGCCAAAGGAGCATGAGCACGAGGTAGAATTGAAATAGGGCATCGGCAAAACTGACTAGCGAGAACACCAGCATTCGGTCGAACGCGTCGCAACGGAAGGCGATGTTCACGACGCCGACATTGACGTCCAGCGTCCATTGCATGGTGCCGCCCACCCACCAGTAAAAGACTGGGCGAAGCAAAAGCAATACTGCCAGCGCGACTAGGAAATGCCAACGTCTGAACTTCAGCGGCTCAGCCCGGCGCAAGGTGCCCGTCAAAGTGGCTGGCCGCGCACGTTGGATTGGATCGAACGGCAGATACCGCCAGCTCGCCCACAACAGCATCCCAGCCAGATTCAGGATGAGGTTGATTAGATACATGTGGGCGTGTTGCGTGTCGCGTGTTCTGTCGGGCGGGCAAACGGCGTGAGTTGCTTGGGCTCACGCAACCCTGAACACGTTCCGGCTTCACATCATCTTCAACAACGTATCGGCCATGTCGCTGGGAGTGGCGGCTACGCCAATTCCCGCAGCTTTAAACGCTTCGATCTTGGCCTCAGCCGTGCCCTTGCCGCCACTGACGATGGCACCCGCGTGGCCCATGCGACGTCCCGGGGGTGCCGTGGCGCCAGCGATGAACCCCGCGACGGGCTTGGTGCCGTTCTGCTTGATCCATTCAGCGGCCTCCTCTTCGGCGCTGCCGCCGATTTCGCCAATCATGATGATGCCCGTCGTTTCCGGATCGGCCATGAACAGCTTGATGATATCAAGGTGCGAGGTCCCGTTGACGGGGTCGCCGCCAATCCCGACGCAAGTGGACTGCCCTACACCGCGCGAGGTGAGCTGCCACACCGCTTCGTAGGTCAACGTGCCCGAGCGTGAGACGACGCCGATGTTGCCCTTCTTGTGAATGTAGCCGGGCGCGATGCCAATGCGGCAGCCGCCGTGCGAATCTTTGCCCATGCCGGGCGTGACAATGCCCGGGCAATTCGGGCCGATGAGCCGTGTCTTGCTGCCAGCCATCGCTTGCTTGGCGCGGATCATGTCGCGTACGGGAATGCCTTCGGTGATCGCAACGACGAGGTCGAGGCCCGCATCGGCGCCCTCGATTATGGCGTCCGCAGCGAACGGTGGCGGTACGAATACTGCACTGGCCGCGGCGCCAGTTTGCTTTACGGCGTCGGCAACCGTGTCGAAGATCGGCACCTTCACGCCAGCGTGTTCAAAGACCTGTCCGCCTTTGCCGGGCGTGACGCCTGCAACAATAGCGGAGCCGTATTCGATGGAGAGCTTGGCGTGGCGCGCACCGAATTCGCCGGTGATGCCTTGCACGAGAACTTTGGTGTTGGGTTGGACTAGGATGGCCATGGGAAATTTATGATGGTTGATTTACGATTCGCGTAACTTTGCGCCCGTGCTACCAGAGCTGCGCAAGCAATTTGAGCAGACGCCGCGGGCCGCCCGTCAGCCGGGTGCGCAGGGCGGTACGGCTTCGCTTGGCCCGATTGTTTTGTTCTGCCAGCTTCACGATCTGGGATTGAATTTCAACAAGCTGCTTCAACTGGTCAACCTTTAGGTCGCCATCGCGTCGAGGGAGCCGATCGGGCTCCTCTGAAACAGCCTGCTTCACCCGATTATTGTACCGCTTTGACCACCTTCTGCGCTGCATCGGCCATGGAGTCGCCGCTGATGATAGTCAGGCCGGACTCCACGAGCGTTTTCTTGCCGGCCTCAACATTGTTGCCTTCGAGGCGTACGACGAGCGGCAGCGTGAGGCCGGTTTCTTTCACTGCGGCCACGATGCCGGTGGCGATGACGTTGCAATCCATGATGCCGCCGAAGATGTTCACGAAGATTGCCTTCACGCCTGGGTCGCTCAGGATGATCTTGAACGCTGCGGTAACTTGATCTTTACTTGCACCTCCACCGACGTCGAGGAAGTTGGCCGGGCTGGCTCCATAATGTTGCACGATGTCCATCGTGGCCATCGCAAGCCCCGCGCCGTTGACGAGGCAGGCGATGGAACCGTCGAGCTTGATGTAATTCAGGTTGAACTTGCTCGCCTCGATTTCGAGCGGCGATTCCTCGGCAAGGTCGCGCATTTCCTGGATGTCCTTGTGACGATAGAGCGCGTTGTCGTCCAGGCCGATCTTGGCGTCCACGGCAATCATCTTCTCTTTGCCATCAGGGCCGACGCAGATGCAGAGCGGGTTGATCTCAACCATCGAGGCGTCGCATTCCCACCAGGTTTTGTAAACGCCCGCGAGCAGCTTGGCGCATTGACCGGCGAGGTCACCCTTGAGACCGAGCGCTGCGGCAATTTTGCGCCCCTGCCAGGCCTGGAAACCCATCAGCGGGTCCACGTGTTCCTTGATGATCTTCTCGGGATGTTTCTCGGCGACCTCTTCGATGTCCATGCCGCCTTCGGTGCTCGCCATGATGAGCGGCTTGCTTGCCGTGCGGTCGAGCAGCACGGCGAGGTAGAATTCCTTTTTGATGTCCTCGGCAGCGGCGACGATGATGGTGCTGACTACGCGGCCGTCCGGGCCGGTTTGCTTGGTGACAAGCGTTTTGCCCAGCATGTTGTCCGCATAGTTCACCGCGTCATCAACTGACTTGGCGAGCTTCACGCCGCCTTGGAAGCCGTGTTTGAACGTGCCCTTGCCGCGTCCGCCCGCGTGGATCTGTGACTTGATCACGGCGAGCTTATGTCCCGCAGCAAAGAGTTTCTCAGCAGCACTTTTGGCTTCGTCCACCGTCTTGCAGGGAGCGCCTGCAGGGACGGCAACGCCGCATTGGGCGAGGAGCTGCTTGGCTTGGTATTCGTGAATGTTCATTGTTTGTTGGGTAGGAAAGTTTCGCCAGCTTGGGCCTGTGCCTCAAGCTGGCGGGTTGAAAATACTTGGGCTTACTTCCGATCTTTCATCGGGACGTAATGCTTCAATGCCGGACCGGTGTAGATCTGACGGGGACGGTTGATGCGGGCGCTCGGATCTTCCATCACTTCCTTGAAGTTGGCGATCCAGCCGGGCATGCGGCCGATGGCAAATAGGACGGTGAACATTTCCACGGGGATGTTCAAGGCGCGCATGATGATACCGCTGTAGAAGTCCACGTTCGGGTAAAGCTTGCGCTCGATGAAGTAGGATTCCTTCAATGCCGTTTCTTCCAGCTTCTTGGCGATGTCCAGCAGGGGGTCGCTGATCTTGAGCTTTTCCAGTACGTCGTCGCAGGCTTTCTTGATGATCTTGGCGCGTGGGTCGTAATTCTTGTAAACGCGGTGGCCGAAGCCCATGAGACGCTTGCCGCTGTTCTTGTCCTTCGCCGCTTCGATGAACTTCGAGCCGTCGTCGCCGGACTTGTGAATGGTATCCAGCATTTCCAATACGGCTTGGTTGGCGCCGCCATGGAGCGGTCCCCACAAGGCGCACACGCCCGCGGCGCAGCTCGCAAACATGTTGGCACGGCTGGAAGCCACCATGCGGACGGTGGAAGTCGAGCAGTTCTGCTCGTGGTCCGCGTGCAGCAGGAAAATCAGGTCGAGCGCCTTCACTGCGGCGGGATCGAGTTCATAATCCTTCAGCGGATGCGAGAACATCATGTGCAGGAAGTTCGCCGTGTATTTGTAGTCTGGCTTGGCGTAGATGATCGGCAAACCGCGTGAGGTGCGATAGGCAAAGGCCGCGATGGTGCGGACCTGTGAAATCAGGCGGGCAGATTGCAGGTCGAAGGTTGGCTTCATCTCTGAAGTCAAAAGCTCGGGATAGAAGCAGCTTGACGCGTTGATCATTGAGGAGAGGATGGCCATCGGATGCGCGTTGGCCGGGAACGCCTCGAATTGCTGCTTCATGTCCTCGTGCAGCATGGAGTTCTCCGTCAGCAGATCGGAGAAACGGCGCAATTCAGCTTGGTTGGGCAGTTTTCCCCAGATGATCAGGTAAGCGGTCTCGACGAAGGTGCTTTTCTCGGCGACTTCCTCGATCGGGATGCCGCGATAGCGGAGAACGCCTTTTTCGCCGTCAATGAAGGTGATGTTGCTGCGGCAGGCACCGGTGTTGCCGTAGCCGTCATCCAGAGTGATGTGGCCGGACTGCGCGCGCAGCTGCGAGATGTCGATGCCGGATTCCTGTTCCGTGCCCACTACCACTGGGTAGCGGTAGGACTTTCCGTCTATGATGATTTCCGCGGTTTTGTCCATAGGGTCGTGCTCCAAAATACTGACCCGAAAACTTAGAAGTTTTCGCCGCTGTGGCGCAATAGGAAACGAGGCGTCCGCGCAAATTTAACGCGCTCCCGGCACTTACTCCGACTTGCTCTTGGAACTCTTGCCGGCGGTCAGGACGACGCCAGCCAGCAATCCGACCGCGAAGAAGCCGAAATACATGATGGCGGCGGGTTGTTTTTCAGTCTTGGAGAGCAGCGGCGGCAGGCTCAGTTCCACGGTTTGGCGGTTGTTCATGCCCATCAACACGAGCAGGAGCAACAGGGCGATCATGAACGCGGTTTTGAAGATGAGTCGTGACATGGCAACAAATGTGGGCGGACCCTACGGCAGCAGGCGCGACCGGCCAAGCGAAAATCTGCCGAGTTCCGATTGCTAGCATTTCTCCATTTGCACCCGGCGCAGGTCGTGGCATTGTCGCGGCCATGAGTATTGTGACCCGCACCGGCGACAAGGGAACCACCGCTGTCATGTATGGACGGCGGGTGTCGAAATGCGACGCCCGCGTGGAAGCCTACGGAACCGTGGATGAACTGAACGCTGCCCTTGGCCTGGCGCGGGCCACGGCGACGCAGGAGTTTTTGAGCAAACACATCCTCGAGGTCCAGCACGACCTCGTCTCCTTGATGGGCGAACTCGCCACCGCTGTGGAGGATTTGCCCCGGTATGTGAAAGACGGCTACACGCTGGTGACTTCGGCCATGACCCATAAGCTGGACGCCGTGGTGAAGGAGATCGAGGCGCAAAGCATTACCTTCAAAGGGTGGGCCACGCCCGGCAACACGCACAGTGCTGCCGCTCTGGACTTGGCGCGCACGATTTGCCGACGGGCGGAGCGCCGGGTGGTGGCCTTGCAGGAGAGCGAACAGCTCCACAACGCCGAAATCATCATCTACCTCAACCGCCTCGCCGACCTGCTCTGGCTGATGGCCCGCTGGGACGAGACGCGCTCAACGCCTTAGGCCTGACAGCTGGCAATCTGCCGGATGATTTCGGGCAGGTTGGTTTGCGGGCGAAAGCGGGTGGTCTGAAAAAGCTTCTCCACGCAAGGTTTGCGGCGGCGCATGTCTTCAAATCCGGGTTCGTAGGCTTCACTGTAGGGCACAAACTCCAATGCTGACTTCGAGTTCAGCGTGGAGATCACCAAGTGGGCCAAGTCGGCAATGGTGATTTCCGAGGTGTTCCCGATGTTGAAGATTTGCCCGCTGGCGGCGGGTGTGCGCGCGAGGCGGAGCAGCGCTTCCACGCAATCATGCACGCTGCAAAAGCACCGTGATTGCTGGCCGTCGCCGAAGATCCGGAGCGGCTGGTTATTCAACGCCGCTTGCACAAACCTCGGCAGCACCATGCCGTAACGCCCTGATTGGCGCGGGCCCACGGTGTTGAAGAGACGCGTGATCACCACGGGCAGGGCGCGCTCCTTGGCGTAGGCCAGGGCGAGGAATTCATCCATCAGCTTCGAGCAAGCGTAGCTCCAGCGGTAGTGCGTGGGCGGTCCAATCAGCAAGTCGTCCCCCTCCGCAAACACTTCCTTGCTGCTTTTGCCGTAAACCTCGGAAGTCGAGGCGAGCAGCACGGGTTTGCGCTTCGCCGCCGCCGCTTTCAGCAACACCTCGGTCTCGTGGAGATTGGTTTCGAGTGTTCGCACCGGTTCGCGCACCACCAGGTCCACACCCACAGCCGCAGCGAGATGGATGACTTGGTCTATTTCCGCGACGATGGATTCCAGTTTGGCGCAATCCGAAATCCTCCCGTGGATGAAATTGAATCCTGGTTTTCGTTCGGCGTCGGTGAGATTGCGAGGGTTTCCGGTGGAAAGATCATCCACCACAGTCACGCGCGCACACTCCGACAGCAGGCGGTCGGTCAGGTGCGAGCCAATGAAGCCAGCCCCGCCGGTGATCAGGACGTGTTGCGTATCGCGTGTTGCCTTGGCGGTCATAGCTATTTGAGCGCATCGGCGACCGCTTGCGCCAGCTTCTGCCGGTAGTCCTCGCTGATGATCAGCTTTGCTTCGTCCGGATTCGAGAGGTAGCCACCTTCAATCAGGACGGCGGGGCGGTTTTGCGCCCGTAACACGGAGAGAAACCGCGCGCGGCGCACCCCGCGATCACGTCCGCCGGTGGCTTTCAGGATGGCGCGATGGATGTTCAGGGCAAGTTGGAGGTTTTGCGCGTCGAACAGGTTGTTGGGAAAAACGAGTGTCGTATTGTCCTCGTAGCTGCGCGTGACGTTGGATGGCATTCCCATTGGGGTGACGCAATAGGTTTCGATGCCCGCGTGATAGGGTTGGGTCGTGGCGTTGAAGTGCAGGCTCAAGAATAAGTCGGCGCGATGGCGGTCAGTGAAGGCCACCCGGTCGGTCAGGGACATCTGGGTATCGTTGGTCCGTGTAAGGGCAACCGTCCATCCTTGAGTACGCAGCAACGAAGCGAGCCGCAATGCCCAATCCAGCGTGTGGTCCTTCTCCAAATCCCCCTCCGCGCTGCGGGTGCCGCTGTCGGTGCCGCCGTGGCCGGGGTCCAGCACTATGACGCGTTGGGCGGTGACGTGGGGTGCGCCTCCCACCAGCAGCGGAACAAGATTCTTTTCGAGGTCCAGCCGATGCAGGAGTGGCGTGTCGGCGATGAGTTGTGGCTCAAATCCGAGACGGAGTTCGAGTCCGCTCCATGCTGCCAAGTTGCTGCCCGGTCGGATTTGAAAGCTCCCGATGGGAGCGCGCAGCTCATACAATGGCGCTCCGGGTGTGGAGAGGTTTTCCAATCCCGGGAGCTTGTTCTGTTTGGCCCAGCGATCCAAAGCCACCCAGTTCTCCGTTGGGACCATGTAGGCCGGGGCTGATGGCGCGGGAACAGAGTTCGTTGGGGCTACGGCGTTGACTTTGCGCGGCGGCGTATTCTTCGCTGCCTTTGGCGGTGTCTGGGGGGCTGCGTTGGTAGGTTGTGGCTGACCCTCGGTGAGGTCCAAATCCATCGGCATGTCAGCGGTCTTCTTGGCTTTCCCGGTCTCATGCGTCAGGGATGGCTTGCCATGGGCGGCAAAAGTCATCAACAACAGCAGAAAGAGTTGCAGGGCGGACTTGGACATGCGCGCCATTGTGCGGTTGAAGCGGGTGCTGACAAGCGTTTTGGGGAAAGTGGTGGGCGCTGAGGGATTCGAACCCCCGACCACCTCGGTGTAAACGAGATGCGCTAGCCGCTGCGCCAAGCGCCCTGCCGCCGCAACACTAGCGAAGCCGACGGATGCGGGCAATCCGAACATTTTCCTTCAACTCCACCCCGCCTCGCCTAAACTTGTGGCATGGCAAGTGGCATTGTCCTCAACGAATTGCTCTCCATTCCCACCATCAAGCTTAACCTCGCCGGTCGCGACCGCGATGGGGTGTTGGAGGAGCTGGTGGATCTGATCCCACGTGTCGAGGAGAACTTCGAGATGCGGAACAAGCTGTTGCGCGCCCTGCACGAACGCGAACAACTGCACAGCACCGGCATCGGGGATGGCGTGGCATTGCCGCACGCGCGCAACGCCCTCGTGGGATTGGTGGACAAACCGGTCATCGTCTTCGGTCGTCATGCCAAGGGGATTCCGTATGGCGCGATTGACGGCAAGCCCGCGCAACTGTTCTTCCTGCTCATCGCGCCCACCGTCACCGAACATCTGGGTGTGCTGGCGCGGGTAAGTCGCGTATTGCGTGACGCCAAGCTGCGTCAGGTGTTGCTCACGGTGGACAAGCCGGAGAAGGCACTGGCGTTGATCAGGGAAGCGGAGACGAAGTTGTATTCGTGAGTCAAACTTCCCGGTAGCGTTGCGCTACGGGAATGCGGCGGCCCACGCCGAAGGCTTTGCTGGTCACTTTCAGGCCGGGCGCGGCTTGGCGGCGTTTGTATTCGGCCCCGTCAATCAGCTTCACCACGCGCTTCACGCCCGCTTCGCTGAAGCCTGCCTTGATGATGTCCGCCGGTGATTTGCAGTCCACCACGTAGGCTTCGAGGATGGCATCCAGGACTTCGTAGGGCGGTAGTGAATCTTGATCTTTCTGGTCCGGGCGCAACTCGGCGGATGGCGGCTTGGTGATGGTGTCCGCCGGGATGATCTCGCGCTCGCGATTGATCCATTTGGCAAGCCGATAGACCATCATCTTGGGCACGTCGCTGATGACCGCGAGACCGCCGCACATGTCGCCGTAAAGCGTGCAATAGCCCACTGCCAGTTCGCTCTTGTTGCCCGTGGTCAGGAGTAGCGAGCCAAACTTGTTGGAGAGCCCCATCAGAATCACGCCGCGTAAACGCGCCTGGATGTTTTCCTCCGTCGTGTCCTCCGCTCGGCCTGCAAAAACACCTCTCAATTGCTCCTTCACGGCGAGGAACGGAGGCTGAATGGGAATGACGTCATATTGAATGCCGAGGTTCTCGGCGAGCTTGCGCGCATCGTCGAGGCTGCCTTGAGAACTGTATTGCGAGGGCAGGGAGACGCCGCGCACGTTTTCCTTGCCGAGCGCCGCTTCTGCCAGCACGGCCACCAACGCCGAATCAATGCCACCGCTTAAGCCGATCACCGCTGACTTGAACCCGCACTTGGTCAGATAGTCACGCAGGCCTAGCGTCAACGCTTTAAAGAGCAGTTCCTCGTCGCAGGGAGCGGCTGGGGAAATCGCAGATCCGTCCGCTAACTCCACCACTACCAAGTCTTCCTCGAAATGCTTTCCCTCCGCGATCAACGCGCCCGCGGCATCGAACACCATGCTGCCGCCGTCAAACACGAGTTCGTCATTGCCGCCGACTTGATTGCAGAACACCACCGGGCATTTGGTCTTCTGTGCAAGGCTTTGGAGCATGGACCGCCGCGTGGTGTCTTTGCCGAGATGCCACGGTGATGCGGAAATGTTCAGGAGGATGCGTGCACCAGCCTCGGCCAGCTCCACGGGCGGGTTGTGCTCGTAACGGCGCACGGGCCAAAAATCCTCATCATTCCAGATGTCTTCGCAGATCGTGATGCCGATTCGCTGTCCGTTGAATTCAACCGGCTCATTCTTTTCCGCCGGTTCAAAATAACGGTCCTCGTCGAACACGTCGTACGTCGGCAGCAACGTCTTCGCGCGTGCGGTGAGGATTCGGCCGTTCTGCAACAGGGCGGCGGCATTGCTGACGTTGCGTCCGGGCAGGTCGGTGTTGTCGCCGACGAACCCGACGAGCAGGCCGGTCTTGCCCGTGGCGGCGGCGAGGCGTTCAAGCGCGGCGAGATTTTGTTGAACGAGGCTGCGACGCAACACGAGATCGCGCGGAGGATAACCCGTGAGTGCCAGCTCCGGGCACAGCACCAGGTCCGCGCCCGCCGCGACGGCGCGTTGGTAGGCAGCGAGGATTTTTGCCTGGTTGCCAGCGACGTCGCCGACCGTGGTGTTGAGTTGGGCGAGGGCAAGCTTCACGGTTACTTGAAGAAGGTCTGCAGCAGTGGGCCGCGCTCGGTTTCGATGACCATGTTGGTGCGAATGCCGTTCCGCTCGAACCAGCCGCGCGAAGTCTCCAGCACGAACATCACTTGGTCCGTGCTGGCCGTGATGGAATTGGTGTTGTGCGTTTCCATATCGTGCAGTTCCAGAATGACACCCTGTGGGTCAATGTAGGCGCAGGACAAGGGCAGGGGGCAGTTCTTCATCCAGAATCCCGCCTGATGCGGCTGGCGGAAGACGAACAGCATACCCTCGGAATCGGGCAGGTTGGTGCGAAACATCATGCCGGTTCTGATTTGTTCGGCGGTGGAGGCGATCTCAGCGGTGATTTGCGCCGGTCCCACCCAGAGCTTGATGGTGGGCAGGCGGTCCTGGGCGTGTGTGGGTTCGCCCGCTGCGAGAGCTTGAACGGGCTGATTGGCGGGAGGCGTGGGCGCAGTCTTGTTCCCGCATCCGCAAAGCAAGAATGCCAGCAACACCGCAGCCATGTTCCGCATGAACTTCACTCCGTAAGGCTGGGTGAACGGCGGCAAATTGGCAACTTACTTTGGCTCGGCTTGCAGGCCGTCCCACAGTTCGAGGTAGGCCTGACGCACGGGTTCGGCGACAGTCAGGTCGCGCGGCAATTGGCGGCGGGTGATCAGTTCCACCACATCCGTCTTGTCGCGCAAGCGGCGGAGCGGGGAGTTGGCGGCGCTGTCCAGCTTCAGAGAAATCAGTTGCTCCAGCGAAACAATCTGAAGTTGCTCGGTCACTTTGACCGGCTTGGGGAAGGGCACTTTACAACCGCGTTTCACCACCCGGTCCGCAGGCAGAAGGTCTATGCACACGCCGTTGCGGCTGTCCTCAATGCGGTCTGCCACTTCGGGAACTTTGCGGAACGGGCCGGCGAGATCAGCAGTCAGCCATTCGACTGCATCGAGGACATCCGGCACCACAATATCCACATCAATCGTTGCCCGAGGATAGCCGTGTTCCTGCACGGCAAGGCCGCCAACAATGAGATGAGGAATGTCATGGTCGGCGAGCTTCTCCACCGCCAGACGCGCCGAGGCGATGACACCGCTGGTGCCGGTGCCTTCCCTCAAAATGTGCGCGTCGTGGTTCATTTTTGTTGCCCACAGCGTAAATCCAAAATCGCCCATCGTAAATCGTTACAACACCACTTCCGTGCCGACGCCTTCGTCGGTGAAGATTTCCAGCATCACGGCGTGCGGCACGCGTCCGTCCACGAAGGAGACCTTCTCGACGCCGCTTTTGATGGCGGCCACGGCGCTGTCCACCTTGGGAATCATGCCCTTGTCCACGATGCCCGCTGCTTTCAGGGCCGGAACTTCGGTGGTTTGCAGGTGAGCGATGACGGTGTTCGGATCCTTGGGATTGCGCATCAAGCCCGGAACATCGCTCATGAACACGAGGCGCTTGGCTGCGAGCGCGATGGCGGCTTGCGCGGCGGCGACATCGGCGTTGCAGTTGTAAATGTTGCCGTCCTCGCCGAGCGCCACCGGACTGATGACCGGCGTGACGCCGCGGCGGATGCACTGCCGCAACGGGTCGGTATTCACCTCGATCACCTCGCCGACATAGCCCACACCAATCTTCTGGCCGGGGTTTTCCTTGTCATCGAGCCACAGCTTGCGGCACTTGAAAATGTCCGCGCCGCTGAACCCGCGCGCCTTCCCGCCGAGCGATTCGATGGTCTTGACGATCTCGGGATTGATTTCGCGCGACAGCACGCGGTCCACCACGTTGACGGTCTCCTCGTCGGTCACGCGCATGCCTTGGATGAAATTCGCCTGCAACCCGGCGGCTTCCATGGCGCGGGTGATGGCCTTGCCACCCCCATGCACCACGACGGGGTTGATCTCGACCGCTTCCAGAAAAACGATGTCGCGCGCGACGCCGTTGCGCACCGACGGGTCGGGCGAATCCATGAACGATCCGCCGTATTTCACGACGAAGGTTTTCCCGCTGAACTTCTGGATGTAGGGCAACGCCTCGAGCAACGTCGCGGCTTTGGCAATCAGGTCTTGCATCCCGCATAGAAAAGGCCGGGTGCGCGCCGGATGCAATTCACTTCTGAGAGTGTCGCTCGAAAAGAAATCTTGAACCCCATTGCTGCTTCAAGTGTCCTTGGCCTAATTGTGTCTGAGTCATTTCATCTCCACCGTCAAACCCAGTCCTTGGGCGCTCCTCGCTTGGCTACTGCAGCGCTGGTCATCTCGCTCTGCTCCTTTGTAGGTTGCTCGTCACCGCGCAGCCTTGAGTCCAATCGCGCCGAGATTCAACCCGCGGTGGAAGCGGTCTACCCGGCGTTGGTGCGGATTCATGTCGTGGCTGAGCAGGGGGCAGGCGGGCGGATGCGCAAGGAGCGTTATTCCGGCAGCGGCACCATCATTTCCAAGGACGGTTATATCCTGACCAATCACCACGTGGCCGGGCGCGCCACGCGCATTGTTTGCCGCCTGTCGGATCGCGAGGAAGTGGACGCTGAACTCATCGGCACCGACGCGCTCACCGACTTGGCGATCCTGAAGATTGATTTCTCCACGCGCCGGGATCCCTCCAAGCCGCTCGCGGTCGCGCATTTTGGCGATTCCGACGAAGTGCAGGTGGGCGATGTGGTATTGGCCATGGGATCGCCTGCTGGCTTGTCGCAATCCGTGACCCGCGGCGTGGTCGCCAACACGGAGATGATTTCGCCGGGCGGCGCGGGCAGTTTCACGCTCGACGGAGAAAATGTTGGCGAACTGGTGCGCTGGATTGGCCACGACGCAGTGATCTATGGCGGTAACTCGGGCGGACCGTTGGTCAATCTGAAGGGTGAGATCATCGGGGTGAACGAGGTCGGCATTGGCAGTCTCGGCGGCGCCATCCCTGGCAATCTCGCCCAAGCGGTGGCGAAGGAATTGATTGCGAACGGCCATGTTTCGCGCAGTTGGATCGGCTTGGAAGTGCAACCGCTCTTGAAGGAGATGACCGAAGGCAAGGGCGTGCTGGTTTCGACTGTTCTGCCCGACAGCCCGGCCAAGGTGGCCGGAATTCAAGCCGGTGATTTCATCACGGAATACAACGGCCAAACCGTAGTGGATGCTCGCGCGCCAGAGGACTTGCCGCTCTTCAATCGCCTGATGCTTTCCATGCCCGTGGGAACGCCCGTGACGATTCGGGGGGTGCGCGCTGGCAAGCCGTTGCAGTGGTCGCTCAAAACGGTTGAGCGCGAAGCCAACGAAGCGCGTGAGGTGGAATTGCTGGAGTGGGGGATCACGGCGCGGGATTTCACTCGTGTTTCAGCGCTGGAGATGAATCGCAAGGATCAGCGCGGAGTGCTGGTGGACGGCGTGCGGCGCGGTGGCCCGACGGCCGAAGCGAAGCCGCCGTTGCAGGAGGGGGATGTGCTCACGGGCGTGAGCGGCAAAGAGATCGCCAATGTGAAGGACCTCGCTGATTGGACCGAGAGCTTCGTCAAGGATTTGAGTGAGCCCAAGCCCGTATTGGTCAGCTTTGAACGCAATTTGGAAAAGTTGGTGACCGTTGCAAAAGTTGGACCCGAGGTCGAATTGGACAAGCCGCAACGGCCCGCCAAAGGCTGGCTGGGTGCGGAAACGCAGGTCATGACGCGGGACATTGCTGAAGCGTTGGGACTCGAAGGCAAGAAGGGCGTGCGCGTGACGCAGATCATTCCTGATTCGCCCGCCGAGAAAGCCGGGCTTAAGCCGGGTGACATTCTTTTGAAGCTCGATGGACAGGTCATCGCCGCCAGCAACCCGTCGGATGACGAACTCTTCGACAACCTCATCCGCCAATACAAAGTCGGCGGCGAGGCTGAATTGGCAGGTGTTCGCGCCGGTGAAGCCATGCAATGGACGGCCACGCTGGGCAAGACCCCCAAACCCGCTTCGGACCTCGATGAATACCAGGACGAGTTGTTCGAGTTTTCCGCGCGGGAGATGTCGCTGAATGACCGCGTGAATGAGCGGCTCAATGATTCACAACAGGGCGTCCGCATCAGCTCGGTGACGTCGGGCGGTTGGGCCGCGCTGGCCGGGCTGGGATCCGGCGACGTGTTGTTCAGCGTGGGCGGGCGTTCAGTGGACAGCATTGACACCTTGCGCGCGGTGATGAAGGACGTTTCCCAAAAGAAGCCCCAGCGCGTGAAGCTGTTCATCAAGCGGGGTATCTATACCGCGTTCCTGGAACTGGAGCCGAAGTGGTAGGCCGTTCAGCCCCGAAAATCATTGGATTATCACAACATTTTCATGAGAATTAAAACATTAAGCTCACCCCTTGTCTTGGTGGTGGCCCTGATCACCGTTTGGGATTCAACCGCCGCACCCGTTGACCCCTCCATCGAAGCAGCGCGCAAAATCTTGACGGAGCGACAGGACTCGGTGCTGTGGATTTCCGGCGTGTGCAAGGTGAGTTACACGACCGAGGGTGGCTCGGGCGAACCGGTGAACATTCCCGATCAGGAGCGCACAGTGGAAATTCTGGGCACCGTCATCAGCACGAATGGCATGATGGTCACGGCGTTGAGCGGCATTGACCCAGCCAAAGAGATCAGCGGACGCGAGGTGCGCATGGGCGGCGGCACGGTGCGCTTGGAGGCCTCGTCCGTGTTGAAGGAGGTCAAGATCATTATGCCCGACGGCGTGGAAGTGCCCGCGGAAGTGGTCATGAAGGATGTGGACTTGGATCTGGCGTTTCTTCGGGCTAAGAGCGATGCCAAGGAGTTCAAGGATGCAACGTTCAAGGCGGTGGACTTGAAGGATTCCGCCAAGGTGGGCCTCGCGGAGGAAGTCGTCTCCATCAGCCGTGCCGACGAAGTGTTGAACCGTCAGCCGACGGTTTACAACGGGCAGGTGAACGTGCTGGTGAAGAAACCGCGCGAATTCATCCGCGCCTCCTCCGGCGGCGTCGGCACACCGACCTTCAATCTCGATGGCAAGCTTGTGGGCATTGGCGTGCTGCGCAGCAGCAAGGACAAGCGGTCTGTCTCGGTGTTATTGCCGGCTGCAGACGTGGAAGAAATTGCCGAGCAAGCGCGCACTGCTGCGGC
>JAFMIZ010000072.1 GCA_017853715.1 Pedosphaera sp. | reverse complement strand
GGTGGGGCTGGCTGCAGGGCCGGGCCTGAGTTCGATTGGGAATAACTTTTCGCCCCACCGCTAACGGGTTTGCCAACAAACGTTTCAATGGCTGCCAGACTGTGAGCAAGACGCTGGTTGCACCGCTTGTGGACAGGTTGTGCACGTGCTAATGTCACTGCAATTCGGCCCCGGTATGGTCCCAGTTGATACCAATCACAGTTCGATGCCGTCGCGAGCCCCACTGCTCGGTGGTGCCGCGATGCTGTGGTTGGTAGCTGGCGTGGCGCTTGGCGAGCCCGTCAGCGAGGCACCCGTTGACTCCTCCAATGCAACTGTCGCGATGGTTCCAGCAGCACCCACCCCAGAAGTCGCTGTTTCGTTCCCAATCCTGGTGATCGAAGACATCTTGGGAACGCCCGACGAGATCCCCGCACCTTCGGACGGAGGTCAGCCGCCTGAAACCACGAGGGAACCCGAACCGCGACCCCAGCAGAACGAGCACACGGTCGAAGACCATGCGGGCATTCTCAGCACCGCCCGCTTGTTCGCACTGGGCATGATTGAAACAGGCAACAAAGATGATGTCGTGGGCGGATTGGGAGAGGTAAGCCGATACCAGATCATGCCCGCCGTATGGAAGGCGTACAGCGAGTCACGCAGCTATCGCGACACTGAGGTTGCGACTGAGGTTGCCCGCCAGCACTGGAGGTCACTCCACGAGTATTTCACGAAGAAGGCTGAGCGCGCCCCGACCAACTTCGACATGTATGTGCTCTGGAACACGCGCTTCGGCTATTACGCGGCGAAAGGATTTGAACCTGCTCGGCTGCATCCCGTGGTGCGCGATCGCGCGGAACGATTCACGAATCTGGTCGAGGACAGTCAACGCCGCGAATCCGAGCCCGAAATGGCAGCTCTGCGCTAAGCGGCCCCGGGTAGTTCAAGACGATCCAAAATCCCGCCAATCGTCCCCAATGAGCAACCTTCGAAACGGTTGTTCACGAAAATCATCGTCCGCCGTTGCGGTTGTAACATGGACTGCAGGATCAAATCCGCGATTGCTTTCCGTCCCTCGGGATACTCTTCCTGAATGCGGTCATAGGGAGCAAACGCCTTGACGGCGGTTTCATAATTCCGCCCCGGCTTCAGCAGGAATCTACCAGCCACCAGAGCGGGGTTGGTGATACTCCCCGCCATCTGCAATTGCCCGGACACTGCGGGCATGTCGGTCCAACTGTTGAACACATGCGCAACCCCATGTTCTGCCAGCAGCTTGAAATACTCAGGACGAAGGAACTCGCGATTCCGAATCTCAACGCCATAGGGCCAGCCAGCGGGTAACCGACCGAGAAACACATCCAAGTCCGCCAAGAAATCGCGACCCCTTGCGTAGTCTGCGCTGGAGAACCGGGCGAACTCAAAAATCAGCAATCCGACGTGTGAGCGTATGGCCTCGCACGGCTCCAGAAAGCGCGAATGGAACAAATCGGCATTCAGGAAACTGGCGTTGCCCTGCCCTGCCCTAGCCGCAAAGCGCGGCAAGTTGGGAAAATGTTTCAGGGTTATTTCATCGGTGACTTTGAACCCAAAGCGGAACTCAGCTGGCACCTGCGTGGCCAGCTCCTCAAGCCAGCGCCGCTCGGGAAATTTGTAGTAGGCGGCATCCAAGCAAACGGCGCGAAACACCTCGGCATACTCCGCAAGGCAAAGTCGTTCGAAGCGGGACTCCGCGTAGCGACCCCGCCACACATAACGCTGCCGGTCATAAAGCATTCCCTGCCAGCCCGGGTATTTCCAGGACGAGGTGCCAAGGAAGATGCCGCGGCGCGCCAAGGCACCCAGCCGCGCTTTGGTCTGGTCACGATCAAAAGGCACCATGGTTCATCGCTCCGACACGCACGCGGCCCTCAGCGTCGCATCACCTTTTCAAGTGCGCCGCGAAGACGGTCCGCCCCCTGGCGAGGGCGCTGCACCAGCGGCATCGCTTCCTCCGGCGACCAGTTCTTGGCGGCCTGCTCAATTTCGTCGCATAACGCCGCAAGATTGCGTCCCCCAAGATTCCCCGAACTGCCCTTGGGGCTGGTCGCAGCGCTGATGGCCCGCGACAATGAAGTGCAGCCGTCTTCTTCGATGGCAAGTTCCATGACCTCCAGTTGCGCTGGGGCCTCTTCCAGAAACAAATCCGCCGGTTCAATCACGGGATCGGACCTGCCGGGCGTTCTTAATTGCCGCAACCGGGCGATCACGATCGGGTCCAGCACCTCCTCGATGGCTTTCCGGGCCGCACAATCGGCCAGCCCACGGTGGATGGCCGCCTCAAGTTCGGACAGTTCCACCGGTCTGTTGATGTAATCATCCATGCCGGCTTGCCCACACTTGGAACGATTGTCCGCTTCCGCGTTGGCCGTGATGGCGATGATGTAAATGTGCCGGACCAAAGATTGCCGCCCCGCCGCCGAGCGCTCCGCCTGACGGACACTGAAGTCGGCCCCGTAGCCGCTGATCTCCGGCATGTGACAATCCACGGGATGATGTCGTAATGTTTTTCCTCGCAGATCGCCAGAACTTCCGCCCCGTCCCCCACGCCATCAGCGGCATAGCCAAGCCGCTCCGGTTGCATCAGCGCAACCTGACGGTTCAAGGGCGAATCCTCCGCGACCAGGATTCCGACCTGATTGGCGGGAGCGGGTGCAGGAGCGGCGGCACCAGCGGTCATGGGTTGGTGATGATCGACCGGTCTTGTCCGGTTCAGCGGCGGCTCTCACGGTTGTCGAGTTCATCCGCATCTCCAACAATCAACTGCTTTTCTGCTTCGCCGGGCCCGAACTGTCCTTCAATTCCCCGGCAAAAAATTGAGCGACATCACGAAACTTCTCAACGTTGGCCGGGTGCAGCGCCATGAGCAATTCGTGGGCCTCAAGACAAGTGCGGTTCAACTCGCTCACATTCGCCTCACCCGCCAAGGGCACATCCTTGAAATCGGTGCGCGAAAGGTCGCGTTCCGAAAAGCGGAACAGGTGCGCGACGCCAAGGTCCTGAATGATATTGCGCACGTTCGATTGGGCATTGAGCAATTCGATGCCAGGTTGAACTGCGCCGGTGCTTGTGGCTGCGAGATTGTTGGCTTCATAGGCGAGAACGCCGAGAAAGGTGCTGTCCATGAAGGGGCAACCCGAAACATCCAATAACAGAAGCTGGTGGCCCGCAGCGCGCAGAGCTTGCAGCAATTTCCTGAACTGCAAACTGAGGGCGAAGTTGGCGCGCCCGGAAACGCGCACGCAGGCGGCCTGCCCCCCCGTCCACACCGAAAGTTTTCCCGCTACCGGATTCATATCATTGGATTACTTCGCTGCTGCCGCTGCCGTTTGGTGGGTTGCCCGGATCGCTTCAAGCTCCGCCATGGCAGCCTCAAATGCAATGTGCAACTCGGTCAGGAGCGGTTCCAGTTCGTTGCCACCGGATGCGCGCGCCGCGTCTTCAAGCTGCTGCGCCAGAGACTGCACCCGTTTTGCCCCGACGTTGCCCGCGCTGGACTTGATGGGATGCACGGCATCTGCCACCCCGAACCAGTTTCCCGCTTTGCGAGCCTCGTCCGCAGCTTTCAGCTTTTCAGCCCCATAGGCGCCGAACAACGAAATCATTTTCGCCACGAAGGCATGACCACCCAGACGCAACAAACGCCCGATGGCAGCGGCATCCAGCTGACCACTTTCGCTCATGTGGCCTCTCGAGCGGCCGGCCGGCCATTGATCAGCTTCTCAATGGCGGCCAGCAACAACGTCTCATCGACGATGGGTTTCGTCACGTAGTCGTCAAACCCAGCGGCGATGAATTTCTCGCGGTCACCGGCCATCGCATGGGCCGTGAGCGCAATCACCGGCAAATCGCGCAATCCATCCTCCGCGCGAATTCGCCGCAGGACCTGGGTGCCGTCCATCTCAGGCAACGACACATCCAGCAGGACGAGATCGGGCCTTTTTCGGCGCAGCCCCTCCAATGCCGAGAAGCCGTCCGCGTATTCGTCAATCCGGTACCGGGATTCCAAGATCACCTGCACCAGCAGGCGATTGTCAGGATTATCTTCCACGACCGCGATCTTCTTCATGG
The DNA here is from genome assembly GCA_017853715.1 of Pedosphaera sp. GTDB lineage: Bacteria > Verrucomicrobiota > Verrucomicrobiia > Limisphaerales > DSYF01 > DSYF01. The sequence goes on along the minus strand of JAFMIZ010000072.1, from coordinate 9,287 downwards.
TGCCTTTCCTCGCAAGGTAAGCCTACTCCCCACGACCCTGCAACCGTGCAACCTGAACACTCAACAAACAAACATCGTCCGCAAACAAGGTCCCGCCCGAGAACTGCCGCACTTCATCCAACAGGGCGTCACAGAGCGGACCCAGTGCAACGTTGCCGCGGCGCCTTACGGCCTCCAACAGCCGGGGCTTGCCAAAATCGTCCAACCCGTCGGCACTGGCAACCTCATACAATCCATCAGTAAACAACAGCAGAACATCCCCGGCTCCCACAGGCTGCTCGTTGGTTGGATAAACTGCATCCTGAAACAAACCCAGAGCCGGCCCCGTTCCTTGAATGGTGGGAAGAAATGCCGCTTCCCTGCCGCCCGATGACACGCAAATCGGGCGGGGATGGGCTGCCGTGGCGTAACGGACGCCCCCCGCTGCCGTATCCACGATGAGGTGGCAGGCCGTGGCAAACATCGGCCCGTCGTCCGGCCGCAACAGTTTCACCAGCCTGCGATTGATCGCCGAAAGAAATGCGCCCGGGTCGTGAGCCCGCGGGGCTTCGCCATCCACCAGTGCGCGAATCATGGCCGTGACCAATGCGGAACGAATGCCGTGGCCCATGACATCGCAGATGAAAACTCCCGCTGCGGTGTCGGAGAGCGGCAACACGCAGAAAAAATCGCCCGCGAGCTCCGCAGCGGGGACATAGCGATGCGCGAACTTTAACGCTGAGTTATCAGGGTTCGAACCGGCGGGAAACACTGGAAATGTTTCCGGGAGCATGGATTGCTGGAGGCGCCGCGCCATTTCAAGGTCCGCCCGCATCTGCGCATTGTAGGCTGCCACCTGATCGGCCAGTCGCTTCTGGGTCAAAGCACTGCGCACGGCGCGAATCAAGGGGGCCACGTCCAATTCCGCTTTGGTCAGATAATCGAGCGCCCCACGCTTCATGGCTTCCACCGCGACGGATTCACTGCCGCTCGCCGTCAACATGACCACGGCGGGTTGTTCACCGGCAGGAAACCCCCGGATGCGAGTCAACATCTCCAGCCCATTCGCACCGGGCAGGTGGTAGTCGAGCAACAGCAAGTCATGCCGGTTCAACCGCAATTCCTCCAGGGCCTTTTCCGCAGTATCCACCCACTGGGAGCTGCAGGGCAAATCGGCGCCCAACGACACCACAAGCTGTTGGGCGTAGGCCGCAAAAACCGGATCGTCGTCCACGATCAAAATCGAAGTGATCCTGTCCGTCATACGTTGCCACCCTTCTGTTCAGGGGGACGCGCCATCAAAGACCGCCGCAAAACACTCCGCAAATCGGCTTCAAACAGATCACCCTTCTTCACCACAAGCTGCGCGGCGCGACTCAAGGTTTCCCGCTCTTCCGATGTCAGTTCTTTGGCGGTGACGACGATCACCGGCAACCATTGATATCGTATCTCGGACCGAATCCGGTTGAGAAACGACAGGCCATCCATTTCCGGCATCAGGAGGTCGAGCAAGATCAAGTCGGGCATGAACTCCTCCATCACCTGGAGCGCCTCCCTTCCGTTACACGCCTCGCGCCACTCGCACGCCTCCTCGGCGAGATGCTCTTTCAGGACCAACCGGGCATCTGCTTCATCGTCCACAAGGAGTATCTTGGATTTGTCGAATGGCAGGCAGCGTCGCAGTGCGGCAAGCAGGTCTTCGCGAATGACCGGTTTTTGCAGCACGTCCACGGCGCCAATGATGCCACCGCGATTCTCTCCCGCCACCACACTGACCACCACCACAGGAATATTGCGCAATTCCGGGTCGGCCTTGAGCGCGCGGATCACCTGCAAGCCGTCCATGTGCGGCATCATCAGGTCCACCGTGATCAAATGCGGCCGGAATTCCCGTGCCATGTGCAACCCTTGTTCACCAGAATTTGCGGAGATGGCCTGGCAACCAAACTCCTCGACCATGTGGGAGAGCAACGTCCGCGAGTCGAGTTCGTCGTCAATCACCAAAACCAGTTTGCCGTTCATCTCCGGCAGGGCTTGCACAGGTTTGACCGGAGCAACAGCCGACGCTGGCTGCGTGGCAGCCTGGATGCCATCCAAGCAAATGCTGAAAGTGGAACCTTTGCCCACCTCGCTCAGGACCTCGATGCGATAGCCCATCAGCTGACACAACGCCTGCGAGATGGTCAGCCCAAGTCCTGTGCCCCCATATTTGCGGGCCGTGCCCGCCTCGGCTTGTTGAAACGCGTCAAAAATCAAACCAAGCTTGTCCTGGGGAATTCCAATGCCGGTATCCACCACATCGAGACGAACGGGGACATGGGTTTGCGAATCGGCAATCACACGCAAAGTGACACTCCCCTGTTCCGTGAATTTGAGGGCATTGCCCACCAGATTGATGATGACCTGCTTCAACTTCTCCGCATCAGCCACGATGGGCGTGAGGATTTCGGGCACGTCCACCAATAATTTGACGGGCCGGTCCCGAACCAGGCCCTCCTGCTGGGACGCCGTGTCGCGAACCAGCTCACTGAACACCAGCGGCGCCTTTTGCAATTCCACTTTCCTGGCTTCAATCTTGGAGAGATCCAAAATCTGGTTGATGAGAGTCAACAGATGCTTGCCATTGGCCAGAATGCGATCGAGGAAATTCAAGTCCGCAGCATTGAGATTGCCGGCGCGATTCTTCAGCAGGATGTTGGCGAAGCCGATCACGGAATTCAGGGGGGTCCTCAATTCATGGCTCATGCTGGCGAGGAACTGGCTTTTCGCCCGACTGGCCGCTTCCGCCACCTCCTTCGCTTTGAGCGTTGCCTCCTCGGCCAGCTTGCGATCCGTGATGTCGTGGGTGATGCCAAAGGTGCCCACGACTTTTCCCTGCTCATCACGCAGCGGCAGCTTGGTGCTGAACGCCCATGACACCGTTCCGTCCGGCCACGTTTCCTTCTCCTCCTTGGTCACGGTCTCTCCCGTGCGCATCAGCCGCTGTTCATCCTCATAGGCTTGACGAGCGTGCTGCGCGCTGAAGAAATCGAAATCGGATCTGCCAATCGCATCCTTCGCATCGGTGAGGCCAAACAGCTTGAGATGGGACCGGCTGTTGCGAATGAAACGGCTTTGCTGGTCCTTGAAATAGATCCGGTCCGGCAGATTTTCCATCAGCGTGCGCAGCAGGAAGCGCTCGTGCTTCAACGCCTCCTCCGCCCGCTTGGTTTCCGTCACATCCCAGAATATTCCCAGCACGCCCACCACTGTGCCGCCGCTGTTGAACAATGGCGTCCTGATGGCCTGGATGTAAGCGACTCTTCCGTCCGGCTGGACGCGCTCCTCCACGGTTTCATGCGTCCCCTTTGTCTCAATCACCCGGCGGTCAGCTTCTTTGCGCTGGGCAACCAGCCCCCGGGGGAACAGATCTTCATCGGTCTTGCCCAAAAGATCCTCAAATTTTATTTGATGCCGCGCGCAAAACCGCCGGTTGGCGAACACGAAACGGCCCGCCAAATCTTTGCGCACGATGCTCAAGGGAAGGTTCTCGACCAGCGAATGATACAAGCTCTCGGAATGTTTGAGCGCGTCTTCCGAACGCTGACGATCCTCGACCTCCGTGCGCAGACGCTGATTGGTCTCACGCAAGGCCACGGTCATGTCGGAGGCCAGGGCCAGGGCACGGGAACGCGTGGAACCGAGCGACCAGGCAATGAGAAAAAGCAGCATGCTGATCAACGCTCCGCCAGCCGCCACCCAGTTGCTGAGTCCAAAGCGCATCTTGCGTTCAAACACGGGCGTGGTGTCGAATACAAGCCTCCACGTACGGGTGCCAAACTTTGTGGCGAGATCGGATTCAAACCATGCAATGCGCGAAGCATCAAGCCGGGTGAGTGCGGGTGCGTTGTCGAAAATCAGTTTTTCGGATTCGCGCTCATCCAGATCATACACCCGCAGGTGCAGATCAAAACCGCCCTTTTCCATCACCCGCTGCATGAGCTGGCCCGTCACAAAACGGGCAAATACCCACCCCTCCAATGCCTTTGTCCTTTGCTCCACGGTTTGAACGGGCATGTCGCGCCGATAGACAGGGAGCATCATCAAGCATCCCGGCTGCATGCCCTCAACGTCATCGCGAACCATGACTTTTCCACTCAGCGAAATGCCGCCCGAATCTCTCGCCTCAATAGCGACTCCCAACCGCTCCGGATCCACCGCCATATTCCACCCCAATGTGGAACTGTGCCTCAATTCAGGTTCGATATATTTGACCAGCAACAAATCTCCATCGCCCTGACCGTCCCGCACTTCATACTCCGGCGACCCATCCACCCGCGTCGCAGCCAAGAAGGATTCCAACCGATCGCGTGGCACACGCTGGACATATCCCACTGCATCCACCCCGGGGAACCGCTGCTCGATGGAAACGCTTCGGACGTAGTTGCGCCATTCAGAGCGTTCGACGGATTGGCTGGCCGCAAACAAGCCAGCTGCTCCATGCAGGACGTTCTGGTAAATCTCCATGCGCTCCCGGAGCGTCCCGGCAATGGCAAGTGCGCCCTCATCGAACGACTTGCGCGCCTCAAGGCGTGCACTTTTCCAGGAAATGAACCATCCCCCCGCACTGGCCAAAATGGAAACGGCCAGCACCAGCCACGCTACCGGTTGGGGGGCGTAGAAAAACTTGGCGGTTTTGGGGGCGACCGGAGAAGCGCCCGAACCCGATGAGCTCGTAGAATCCATGTGTTCCCTGGTCATTACCCTGAAATGTCCGACCTGAAGGCACTCTGCGCAAGGTCCCGCCCACAAAATGCGCTCCGAGACCATCCTGGCATTAGTGCGTCCCTCAAGGTCGGGCAACAAAAGATCACTGACATTTCCAGAACGGAGGTTTGCAGCCCCCCGTGGGCATCACTAGCATTTTGCCTGTGACCGACGCCCAATCCATGCGAACCGCGCTGAGCCTCGCCCGGCGGGGCCACGGCAGCACCTCGCCGAACCCCATGGTGGGCGCCGTGCTGGTGAAGCAGGGGAAAATCATCGGGCGCGGCTGGCACCATCAGGCAGGACGACCTCATGCTGAAATTGAGGCGCTCGATGACGCTTCAAGAAAAGGCGCCTCCCCCCGCGGAGCGACACTTTACGTCACACTCGAACCCTGCTGCACACATGGTCGCACCCCGCCTTGTACCGAAGCGATCATTCGCGCAGGCATCAAACGCGTGGTGATCGGCACCGCCGATCCGAACCCGCACCATGCGGGCAGGGGCCCTAAAATATTGCGGCGAGCGGGCATCGCCGTTTCAGAGCTGGCTGAATCCAGTCCCCCGGTGGCCGCGGCCTGCGCGAACCTGAACGAAGCCTTCAATCACTGGATCGTCCAGCGCACCCCTTTTGTCACCGTCAAGGCGGCGATGACGCTCGACGGCAAGACCGCCACCGCCTCGGGAGAATCCAAATGGATCACCGGGCCGGAATCGCGCGCGCATGCCATGCAATTGCGCCAAGGGGCTGATGCCATCCTGGTGGGTGTGAACACCGTGCTCGCGGATGATCCATCGCTGACCGTCCGCCTGCCGGGCAACAAGGCTCCTGCACGCCTGCGCCGCATCATCCTCGATTCGCGCGCACGCACGCCGCTCAGTTCCAAGGTCGTGGCCGATGAATTTGCACACTTGACCACCATCGTCGTCGGCCACAAGGCGCCGAAAGCAAAAGTCAGAGCGCTGGCCCGACGGGTCAATGTGCTCCTCGCACCCAAAGGCCGTTCAACCGGAACGGCAACCCGGAACACGCGCCCAAATCTCCGGTGGCTGTTGAAGAAGTTGGGCGAACAGAACGTGACCCATCTGCTTGTCGAAGGGGGCGGCGAGGTGAATGCCTCGTTCCTTTTTGAAGGCCTGGCGCAACGCGTCGCCTTCTTCTACGCGCCGAAGGTGCTGGGGGGACGCCACTCCAAGCGAGCCGTGGCGGGCATGGGGGCGTCGTCACTAGCGGAGGTGTTGAAGCTGACGGAGGTGAAGTGGGGGAAATTGGGCGCGGACCTGTTCCTGACCGCGCGCGTGCAAGAAGTGCGGGTCTAACCGCATCTCACTCCGGCAAGCCGCCCGTGACCACCTGCGTGGTGCGGAAATGCAGCTTCGCCACCGTCCCCAAACGCCCTGCGCCGTGCGCTTCGACGTATTTCTTGCCGGCGGCGACCACCGCGGGCGAAGCGCCCTTGGGCAACTTCACCCCGTATGTTTTGCCCAATTGATCAAGGCGCGAAACAAATTCATGCCGCGCAAGAATGGATGCCGCCGCCACCGCCAAATCCGCTTCCGCCTTGTGCCGCTGGATCAATTCCATCTGGCGCCCGAGCGACATCAACGCCCGTTCCACGGTGCTCTTGCTGCGGGCGAATTGATCGCTGATGGCCCGCACGGGTGGCGGATTCATCCGATGCTTTTGTCCCAGCAAATTCTCAATCACGCGCGCGTGACCCCAGGCGAGGATTGCGTTCACGCTACCCAGCTTGGCGTGGAGGCGGTTGTAAGCCTCATTACCGATCGGCACCACCGTGCTGACGCAGCCGGGCGTCTCGCGAATCACCTCTGCCAGTTCGGCAATCTTCTTGTCGCTGGAAATATTCTTGGAGTCCCGAATCTCGCCTGATTCCATCCAGGCCTTCACTACGGATTCATTCACATAGACGCCCGCCACACAAAGCGGACCGAAGAAATCACCCTTGCCGCTTTCATCCACACCGAGGCGAGGCAGGAGCAACTCCGGATTGAGTGTTGTTTCGTAACCGAGCCTGGCTTCCTTGAGGATCTGCGGCTCCAAGACGAACTCGACGAACTCGCGCGTCTCCTTCCCCTGCACCACCAGCTTGCCGCTCGTGTAGAACACCACCCCCACCTTGCCCTTGTCCGCCGCAAACGCCGCATAGGGCACCGTGCGGAACTCAAAACCTGCCTGTTCCAAGAACGCACGCAACTCCGCGCCCTGTTCAGGCGTCAGCTTGCAAGTGTGGCAATGCATCGGTTTCACGCGGGGACTTCTTAGCCACAAAAGAGCACAGGGGACACAAAAGAATGGTTCTGGCGGAATTTTGGGGATGCGTCAGGGCTGGAATTGCCGCCACGCGGTACAACAGGGGGAGCAAGAAGAGGTAAAGCTCCCGAAGCATCCACCCCCAAATCGAAAGAAAGCTAAATTTGTTCCTATCTATTTAATATAAAACACCTTATGAATTTAAACCACCACCCAAAAGGCACCCAGCGGGTTTACCTTTCCTTTACCTTTTCTTTACCGAATTTCGATTTGCGGCGGTCAATTGGGTGGCTGGAACGGCTGCCACGCCCAGCCCCAGCTAAAAATCGAACCGTTTCTGGTCCGTTACCGACCGTTTTTCCGGTCCAATTCTCCCCGGTGTGGCGCTCTGGACGGAGGAGCTTGCCGCCGGGCGGCGCAACCATGGAATACGGGGGATGGAGCAAGGCCAACTTGCTCCGGCAATGCTCCCACCACGACCGGAAACCATGGAAAGGTTAGTTTCCAGAGAGAAAAATGACAAGCGCAGAGGACCCGAAATGCCGGGATGAATCGAAAGATTTTTCCTTCGTCCTGGCGCTGGTCCTGGAAATAGAATCCGTCCGCGCATGCGGAAACGCGAAACTAAAAACCTGAAACGTGAGCCAGCGAACTCACCCGCTCCACGCCCCGCACTCCGCACTCCGTGTTTGATCGCAAGGGCCCTGTTGGATTGGTTCGCCGTCAATGCCCGCGATCTTCCCTGGCGGCGCACCCGCGACCCTTACGCGATTTGGGCATCGGAAATCATGCTGCAACAGACGCAGGTGAAGACAGTGATCCCCTATTGGGAACGCTGGATGCGCGAACTGCCCACCCTTCAATCGCTCGCCGAGGCGAAGCCGGACACGATCCACAAGCTTTGGGAAGGGCTGGGCTACTACACGCGCGTCCGCAACCTGCAGAAGGCCGCCCAACAGATTTGCGCCAACCATGGCGGCGTGTTTCCCCGCGAGTTCGACGCCATCCTCGCGTTGCCCGGGATTGGGCGTTACACCGCAGGCGCGATCGCCAGCATCGCGTTCAATCAGCCCGCACCGATATTGGATGGCAACGTCATCCGCGTGCTGTGCCGGTTACACGGCATCGCTGAGGATCCGCAGGAGAAGCGGACCAACGCGCGGTTGTGGCAACTGGCGGGTGAATTAGCAAGTGCGGCCGCAACCTTGACGCAACACGCACTACGCAAAACAACAGGGGAGATTACGCGCCAGAGCAAACCCAAGATCAACAAGGGATCAGACCTGCCCACCGCACTCCCCTGCTCCGCGCTGAACCAATCGCTGATGGAGCTTGGGGCGCTGATCTGCACACCGCGCACGCCAAGTTGTGGTGTCTGCCCCGTGGCGAAGCATTGTGTGGCGCGGCGGGAGAACCGGGTGGACGCACTGCCTCGGCCCAAGCAGCGGGCCGCGGTCACCGAGCGCGGGTTCATGGTGTTTCTGGTGGAGCAGCGAGGCCGTTTTCTGGTGCAGCAACGCGGGGCGAACGTGGTGAACGCGCATCTGTGGGAATTCCCGAATCTGGAAGCGAATGGCAAAGCGGACGTGGTTGAACTGGCGCAACTGGAGTTCGGCGCGAAGCCAACGGCCACTCAACCCCTATGCACGATCAAACACGCGATCACGCGCTACCGCATCACGGCCGAGGCATACCGCGTGGAGTTTGGGGCCCAAAGGATTGAAGGCGGCAAAAACCGCCGGTGGTGCAGGCACGACGAACTGGCCCGTCTCGCCTTCACCTCGGCGCACCGCCGCATCGCCGACAAGCTGCGCGGCCAGCCGTGCGGGTAGCGGAGGCCTCAGAAAGTCGAGCCAATCGCGGGCGGTGGCGGTGGCGGGATCCGGTTGCGTTGAATCCAAATAATCCGCGAGCCTGGCCCAGCCAGAGCAAGCCCCGGCAAGATGTTTGCGTTCGGCTGGCGTCATTTTTGACTCAGGCTTTTGGCGGGTCCAAGAACACAAACTTGCAGGCTGGATAACGCTTGCGGTATTGGCGCACCGCCCAGGTGTAGCCTTTCATAGTCGCAAAAAACACGTAGTAGAGACTGGCTTTAGCACCCCAAAGTTCCTCATCCAGCATCTCTGCAATGATCGCATCGTCGAAGCAACCGTCACCTGACAGAATGATCGCCGCGATTTTTTCACCTGAAGCCGATTGGGCTTTGATGCCGCAACGGTCACGGCAACCAATATTGTTGCTCTTTGGTTTAAAACGGCCAGACAAGTCGAAGGTTTTGACCCCATGCTTCT
>JAFMIZ010000071.1 GCA_017853715.1 Pedosphaera sp. | reverse complement strand
GCGAGTTCATCCACGGATACGGATGCGGATTCGACGGCGGCGTGGAGCCATAGACCGTGTTACAACCCGTGCTCGCGCCCATCATCATGACGGACATGCCGTTCGCGCGCCGGCCGTCGATGGACTGCAGTTCGCGATGGTTGAACGCATCCTGCCGCAGCACCGCCGTGAGGCCCTTGACGATTTGCTCGTCGGTGCTCGCGCCGTGCTTCGCCTCGTAATCGGCGATGCGCTTGGCGGTGTCCTTCTCATTCTCTCCGCCGAGGCCCATGATGATGTGGGCGAAACTCTTCCTGAACAGGAGATACTCAGCCTCGCTGCGCGCCTTGAGCGCGGCGAGCTTGGATACTCCTTCCTTCTCGATGCGCTCGGCCTTCGCGCTCAAACGATCCGCCTTCTTGTGATAGATCGGGCGCATGTAGGCCTCGGTGGTCGAAGCCAGCGCCCGCAGCACGCTCTTCTCGCCACAACCGGCGCACGCGCCGTCGCCGGAGACGAGTGCCTCGTAATTGCGCCGCACCATGAGGTGGTTGCGCAACGCGGCTTCACGGGAGTTCGCGGCTTCGCCGTCGTTGTAAAGGCCGAGGAATTTTTGGGATGTATCGGGCAGCAGCCGCGAGAAGATCTGCGCGGTGGTGAGGTCGGCGTTGAGTTCCTCGGTCTCGCGCACCATGCGCAGCGCATCGTGGTCGCCGCAGACCTGGACGCATTCGCCACAGCCTTTGCACAGGTCGCTGACGAAGATGGAGAACAAGCCGCCCGCGCCGGGCGTCTTTTGTTCGAGCGAACGGAAAATGGCGGGAACATTCGAGTAGGCGAGCGGCAGCTTCGCGATGATGCCGGTGAACTCGGCCTTCGATTTGTCGCTGATCTCGGCGAGCGCGGCGACTTCGGCGGCGATGATGTCCTTGAAGGGCGTGTTGGTCTTGGCCTTCACCGATTCGCTCATCTTCGTGCGGGCGCGTTGTTCGAGACCGGGGATCTCGTTGAACAGCTTTTTGCGATCCGCGAGGTCGCTCACGTAATTGCCGGCCGCGGTCCTGAGGACGGTGGAGATTTCCTGCGCCATGTTCGGCAGCGCCGTGTCGGGGCAGGCGGTGATGCACTCCATGCACTGCGTGCAGTTCTCGGCGATGTAGACCGGCGTCTCCCGGCGCGCGACATACTTGGACTGCGTGGCGCCGGAGCCGGCACCCATCACGCCGCACGAAGCGAACGCGCCGGCGGGCTGGTGATACCCGAGGCCTGCGCGAAATTCGCTGTCGAACTTGCTGAGCGAGAACAGCGGCAAGCGCGACTGACCTTCCGGCTTCGGCACGCCGGTCGTGATGGCGCCGCAACCCGCCGTCGGCAGCAGGTCATGTTCGCCCAGTGGCGCGAGCGGAGGATTGCGCATCGAGGAGCGATCGGGATCGGCGAGTTCGCCATACTTGATCTCCGTCACGCGTGCGAAGCCTTCCGTCATGACCGTCATGTTCGACGCCACGACGGCTTCCCCGAAGCGGCCGAATTTCTTCTCATACTGCTTCTTCACGTCGGACAGGAACATCTCCTCGCTTATCCCATAGTCCTTGAGGAACGGGCTGACGCGGAAGAACGCGCCGAGGAACGAGTTGCCCTGCATGCGGAGCTGCAGCTCGGGCTTGTTCGTCGCTTTGCGCGCGATCTCGAAACCGGGGAGGATGAAGACGCGAATCGCATTGTCCTTCACGAACTGCCGATACTTCGCCGGGATGCGTGTCCAGGCGGTTTCGGGCGAGTCGCTGGATTCCCAGACGAACGCGCCTCCTTTCTTGAGGCCGTCGAGCGGGTTCGTGTGCGTGAATGCCTTCGGGTCGCAGCACAGCACCACATCCACGTGGTTCAGCTCGCAGTTCACCTTGATGCGTGCGGGCGCAACGGTGAGGTAATAATTCGTGGGTGCTCCCTTCTTCTCGGAGCCGTATTTAGGGTTCGCCATGACGAACAGTTTCTGTTTGAGCGAACCGTCCGGCTCGTGTTCGGGTTTGGCGTTTGTTAGATAGTCGCCGAATTCGCCGATCAACTCGCCGAGGTTCTTGCCCGTGGTGATCATGCCCCAGCCGCCGATCGAGTGGAACCGCACCGCGATGGAGCCTTCGGGCAGCAACGACGGCGTGTCCTTGCTGATGACCGAATACGGATGATCGATGCCGAGCGTAAAATACGTCTCGCCATCCGCAGCGCCCTTGCCGTCCTTGCGCTTACCCTGGCCGGTGGCGAACTCATACGCGCCAAGGGTGTGCTCGGGGCGGAAGTCGCGCGAACCGATGCCGTAGCTGCCGCGGAAGAGGCGGGGCGTCTCCGCCGGGGTAAGCGCCGGGAGGCTGCCGCCGAACTTCGCCGCCTCATTCGCCTTGCTGAGCGCGACGCGAATGTCTCGCGCCAACGGATTGTCGCCGGCGAGCGCCTCATCCGTGCGCTCGATGATGATGACGTTCTTCTTTCCGCGCAGTGCATTGATGACCGCCGCTTCGGGGAACGGCCGGATGATATTGATGTGGATGCTGCCCACCTTGGCGTTGCGCTGGTTGCGCAGGTAATCGCACGCCTCTTCGATGTTGTCCGCCGCGCAACCGAGCGAGACGAACACCGTGTCTGCGTCCTCGGTGCGATACTCGGTGATGAGACCGTAGAACCGCCCGGTCAGATGACCGAACTCGGCGAATGACTTTTCCAGAAACCCGAGAATGGGCTCGTTGAAATTGTTGCGGCGCGCGATGACGCCGTTCATATGATGCTCCTGATTCTGAACGGGGCCGAGCAGCAAAGGGTTTTTCAGGTCCATCATTTCCGGCACGCGACGGCGCTTTGGGCCGAACAGTTCGCGTTGCGCCGGTGTCGGGCAATCAATGATGTCGTCCGCCGCGCCAAGGAATTCGCGGAGCAGTTCCGCCTCGGGCGCGAGATACATGCGCTCGGAATGCGTGGTGAGCATGCCGTCCTGGATGTTCATGCCCGGGTTGAGCGCCTGTTCGCAAACCTTGCGCAGGATGATCGCCTGATCAGCGCATTGCTGGGCGTCCTTGGACATGAGCATGATCCAGCCGGTGTCGAGCGCGGCGTTGATGTCGTCGTGGCCGCAATGGACGTTCAATGCGTGCTTCGTCAGCGCGCGCGCGCCGATCTCCAGCACCATCGAGCACATCTTGCCCGGCGCGTGGTAATACTGCTCCATCGCATACACGATGCCCTGGCCGGAGGTGAAATTGACCGTGCGCTTGCCGCTCACCGCGAACGCTGTTGCACCGCCCTGCGCGGCATGCTCGCCTTCCGTCTCGACCGCGACCTTTTGCTGGCCCCAGACGTTGAGCTCTCCCATCGCAAAAGAGCCTTGGTAGATTTCGCCGCCTTCGGTTGAGGGCGTGATCGGATAAAACACGCCGCCTTCCGTGATGCGCGTTTCGACATGCTGGGCAACGAGCTGGTTGCCGTTACAGGTGACGCGCACCCCGGGATACTTGGGCGTGTGGCGTGCGGTCGAGGCGGAGGGCTTAGAGGCAACAACAGGATTACTCATAGGTTTCAAATTCGCATACGAAATTTCACTGGCGGAACTTCTTTTTGGAGGTTGTAGGAGAATAAAGGCGAAGGCTCATCAGCACAAAAGGAAAACGCAGCCGCAGGAGAAAAAATTTGCGGGGAAACGACAGTAGTTCCGCGAACGAGTGGCGTTCAAGTCATTTAACTTTCCGACAAAAACTTTCTGGCTCGCGCTCGTGGCATACGACGTGCAAGGTCTGGGCATGGCAAGCCTATGGGACATCACCACACCGCCTGCCGTGCATATCGTATGTGGGCACAACGACAAACACTCGCCACCGACCCGGCCGAATGGCTTGGCCAATGGCATCCGCTCGCCGCGCAGCTGGGCTCGGCGGACGGACTCGTTGCGCTCGCGTCGCTCACCGCTGCCTTGAATCTGCCCCCCGTGGCCGATTTTGAGACGCTCCGCCGCTTCATCCTGAGCTACCACGAGCGCGTGTTGCGCCCCGTCGAACTGCCCGCCGTGTTGCGCGGCTTCAGCCACGCGGCGCGTTTTGAGTTGCGCGAGCTCATCGCCTACGACCAGCAACTCGCCGCTATGCCTGAACTGAAGCCGCTGGCGGACGCGAGCCGCCGCGTAGGTCGGTTTCATCTGGACTCGTTGCGCCCGCTGCAGGACGACCGGTTTGTGCGCCGCTATCTCGCCGCCTTGGAGGAGGGCCGGGCGAATGCATGGCACACATTGGTTTACGGCGTCACACTTTCCGTCTATTCCCTCCCGCTCCGTCAGGGGCTTATCAGCTACGCCGCCCAAACCACGCGTGGCTTCGTGCAGCTTGGCGTCGCCGGCTTGGGCTACCGCGAATCCGACTGCTGCGCCCTGTTCGATGAGTTGATTGGCGAAATCTCAGATGTCGCCGGCAAACTGGCACAGTCAGCCGCGCCCATCAGCGTTTCCTCTGCCTCTTGACCATCATCCTCTCTGAACCTTACTCCCCTCGGGCTCGAAGTTAAGATCCTGAGGCTGCGTTAACCGCCTGCAGCTTCTGATACGCGGCCAGCGCCGCGTTCGATTCCGCCTCTTTCTTGCTTTTGCCGGTGCCGCGGCCGAGTTCCACGCCGCCGTGGATGACGCTGCATTCGAAGAAGCGGTCGTGGTCGGGGCCGCTGGCATTGAGGAGTTGATATTGCGGGGCCTCGGCAGAAGTGGCTTGCAACAGCTCCTGCAATTCACCCTTGGGATTGTCAATCGAGGGCAACGCCGCGACCTCAGAAACGAACTGGGCAAATTCGCTCAATACAAAAGACTTTGCCGCCTCCAGCCCGCCATCCATGAACAGCGCGCCCACCACGGCTTCGAAGGCATCAGCAATCGCCGAGGGGCGTTGCCGTCCGCCCGTCTGCTCCTCGCCGCGACTGACGATGAGATGATCCTGCAACCCAACGGTGCGTCCGTGCTCGGCCAGCCTGCGGCGATTCACCAGCGTGGCACGGGCCTTGGTCAATGGGCCTTCGCCGTAGTCGGGAAACTTGTCGTAAAGCGCGCGGGTGAGGATGAGTTGCAGAACGGCGTCGCCGAGGAATTCGAGGCGTTGATTGGTCTGGATGTGCGTGCCCGCCTCGTGCGCGATGCTGGGATGGGTCAACGCGAGACGCAACAGTTCCACGTTCTGGAACGTGTAGCCGAGCCGGACTTGCAATTCACTCAGGTCAGACATGGCCGGAGGAAGGCGGAGCGTCGGAGCGTTGGAGTTCTGGAGTATTGGGATACGCGCTGCTCGACCAGCTCTCGCGCACTCCCGCACTCCATGGCTCCGTTCTGCTTCATCTCACGCAGGCTTGGATTCTTCGGCCGGCGCAGCCGCTTCGGCTTCGGGTGTGGCTGTGACCTCCGCCGTGGCTGATTCAGCGGGGACCACTTCGCTAGGCCGCGTCAGGCCGTGTTCCAACAGATGTGCCACGTCGCGTTGGACGGCGACGAGCTGGTTCAATTGCAGCGCCGGATCTACGATGGTGAAAATATCCCCCGTCCTGGGTTGCTCGTAGATGAACACGCGTTCGCCATCACGGTTCAGTTGCTCCTTCACTTTGAGCAGACGTTTGCGCTCGAGCATCACGGCGAGAATGTAAGCCGCCGGGATGTAATGCGGATCGTTCCGCTCGATCAGCTTGCGCAGGAGCGACTCGGCATTTTCCTTGGCCACAACTTCCTCGGGCGGGGGCGGCGCTTCGTAGGTGCCCTGCCACTGGGAGATGAAACCCTTCTGGTCGCGCGCGGCCGACCCGAAATCGTGCTGCCAGCAACCCTCGCAGAGGTCGTGGCGGCGGAATGCCGCGCGGTCGTCAAGCAGGACGGTGTGGAAGGACTGTTTGTCGGTAAAAGGCTTTTCACACGCCGTGCAGGCGTGGGCGCGGGACTGAATGTTCCAATCGTTCATCAAAATCAGGCCGGTCCGGGGGACGCAGCGTGGGAGGGATTATTGCGCAGGAACGCGGTGGCGCAAAGTGTTTTGCGGGGACAATCGGGAGGGAGTTGCAGGAAATGGAGTATCCATGAAATGCACTGTGCACACGGGGGAAACCGGAGCCGCAAGAGCCAGCGCAGCAGCATGGGGCTTGAGGGCCGGGGGAACCATCTTTGGCGGGACTAACCTTTTTTTTGTGTCATTTCGTGTGGTGGTCGGTTCGAACTGTCTTTAGAGGCTACCTCTTCTTTTGCGCCCGCCGTCTGTTGCGCCACGACTTTCGCTCCATCCATCTCCACCACGTTGACCGCATACACGTCCGGCTCCTTCGTCGGGAACCTCGCTTCGTAATGGCCGGGCCCGCTCTGGCGCACCGGCACCACGACGCGTTCGCCTTTTGGACTGGCCACAATCGCCTTCAAGTTGAGGAAGTTGCAGTAGTTGCCCTGCGCATCAAGCGCCTCGACGTTGATCACCCCGTCGCCTTTCTCCAGCGAAACGTCGGTGCTGAAGTCGGCGTTCTCCGTGCGACGCAGGCTCCATTGCGCCACCTGTGTCCAGAACTACCGATACTTCTCCCACGCCAGCCAGGTCTTGGCCCAACGCGGCTTGGCGTCCGACTTGAACGCGACTGCACGACCCAAGCCGAATTGCCAGTGAGCCAGCAGCGGATCGCCGTGCTGCGTCCACAAAGGCGTTTCAGCGCGGGGCTGGGCGAGGTCGGCTTGGCCTTTCTTGAGCTGTTCGGCAAGGTCTTTACCGAGTTTTTCCATCTGCTGGCTCAAGCCCTGCATTTGTTTGGCGAGGCTGTTGAGCTTGTCCATGTCGGCAAGTGAAGCATTCAGCTCTTTGAGGAATTTGTCGGTATCGGCGGCGCTGAGGGCCGCGATGGCGTCGTTGAGATTGGGCATCTGCAGTCCCATCTCGGAGGCTTCGCGCGACAAGGCCGAGAGTGAATCAGACATCTGCTGGCGTTCGGCATCGCTGCCCCCATTGGGTTTGGCGGCCATCGCCCGGGCCGCCTCTTGCAACTTGTCGAGTTTGTCTTTGAGCGCTTGGGTTTTCTCGGGATCCGCCTTGTCGGTGCCGAGCTTCTGCTGAAGCGCCTCCATCTGTTTTTGCAGCTCAGAGCCGGAGGGTTGATTGGGGCCGCTGGCGCGCATGGCTTGGTCCAGCCGCTTCATCACGGGATCTTTGCCGAGTTCCTTGAGTTGATCCTTCAGTTTGTCTTGCACGCTCTCAATGTCCTTCAGTGCCGCCGCCCGGGTGAGTTCGGCCTTCTGGAATGTATCGGCCAGCGCGGCGACTTGGTTGAGGGATTACTTGACTGGCTCGGCCTGTGACGGTCGCGCGGCGATTTCGTGACGGGTCACTTCTGCCATGCCGCGACCGACGTCCTTGATGATTTCTTTGTCGGCCTGTTCCTTCTTAAAGCGGGCGGTGCGGTATTCGGGAACAAACCCGAGCCCGACGCCGATGACGAGCAGCATCGCCGACCAGTAGGCGGCGCGGGTCAGGCGGAAGGGAAGCAGTTTGCGCGGGTCAAATTCCTGCGCATGGGTCGCGGCGTCATGAACGACGAGTTCGCGCCAGAGTGGGTCGCCTTTGGAGTTGGCGACTTCCAACGCCGTGCTCATGCGTTCCTTAAGATTCTGTTGGACGTCCACCCAGCGGGCGGTGGCGGCAACGGAGGGTTTGCGCCAGTCACCCATGACTATTCCGTGCAACGGGCACGCTACCGCCACGATGGCTGCGTAAGTCACCACGGCGGGTGGGATCGGAGCGAGCTTGAACACCGCAAAGGCCAATAACCACAGCCCGGCTCCGGCGAGCAGGCCCAACCAGAGCCCGCGAAGGGCGCGGCCCAAGCGAAGACGATGCGCGGCCCGCTCCAGCGAGGTGGTCACCATTTGTATTTCGCTCATAATCCAGGAGTCCCTGCCCACAGGAGTTAGACGCCGTTGGTCGCCTTTTGTTCCGCGTTTTGCTTGGTGATTTCCCTGTGGCTCAGGGCGGGGAATTTGGCGAGTGAAATGCCGGGTATTTATTGTAGGCCGGGTTAGACAAAGTGCTATCGCTCTGTAAAATGCCGCCGTGCCCGAGCCCAGTTTGTTGCTCCTGATACCTGCCTACAACGAGGCGGACCGGATTGAACCGGTCCTCCGCGAGCTGGCGGACTATTTCATGGCCAATTACTCGGGCAAGTTCAGCATGGTTGTGGTGCTGAATGGTTGCCGCGACAACACGTTGGAGATTGTGAAGCGCGTTGCCTCCGCGCACCCCGTCATTTCCTGGCAGAATCACCCCGCGCCCATCGGCAAGGGCGGCGCCTTGATCGAGGGGATCAAACTCGCCCCCATGGCTGACTTGATTGGCTACGTGGATGCGGACGGCGCCACCCCGCCCAAGTCTTTCCATGAACTGGTGAAGCTGACGGTGAAGGCGGATTGCGTGATTGGCTCACGCTGGCTGCCGGGCGCGGTGTTGCACCAGGCGCAGCCGCTGTTCCGCCGGTTCACCAGCCGCTGCTTTCATCTCGTGGTGGAATCGCTGTTTTGGATGCATATCAAGGACACGCAGTGCCCCGCCAAGGTTATCCGCCGCGAAGCGGCTGAGAAGATCATGAACGACCTGCGGATCGCTGACTTGGCGTTCGATGTGAATTTTATCGTGGCCACCAAGCGTGCCGGTTTTTCGGTCTTGGAAGTGCCCACCGAATGGACCGACAAAGCGGGATCGAAAGTGTCGGCCTCGTTGTTCCGGTCTTCCCTGACGATGTTTCTCTCGGTGGTCAGGTTGCGGCTGATTTATTCGCCGTTTCATGGGCTGTTGAAAGGTTTACGCCCCGTGGAAGCGTGGGTTTACCGGAAGCTGCGCGCACCGCATCGGCACGGGCCGGAGAACTAAACTCCACCCATTGCCGGTGTGCTTGGGGTATTGTCACGGCGCGGCAATGCCCACGTGAACACGGCGCAAATCAGGAACAGCATCATCGTCACGCCGCCGAGCATTTGCAGCACGGCCTTCAGGCTGGGATGCCACAGGTTGATGGCGATGCCGTAACCCACGGCCAGCGCCGCCAGCCATGGAACCACCCGCATATCCGATTTCGCGAGCAGGTTGTTGACGAGCACGTTCGCCACCGACAACGGAATCATCGCCCCGGCATACCACGGCAGGATATCCGTCACAACCGCCAGATAGCTGGGCTTGTAAACCAGCTTGATGGCCAAGGGGCCGAACACGACCAGCCCGACCGCGCCTACAATCGCCAGCGCGAGCGTGCTGAGTAACGTGAGCCCAAGCAGGTTGCTTTTCTCAGAGCGTGCGGCGCTTTGCACCAGCTTGGGGAACATGACGGTCGCCAGCGGCAAAACCAGCCAGATCAGCGCGCGCGAAAGCGTTCCCGCCGCCGCATAAAAGCCTGTTTCCTCCGCCGAGAAAAACACTCCCACGTAGATGGTGTCTGCCGAAAAGATGAACTGGCACGCCGTGAAGCCCATCAGGGCGGGAATCATCTTGGGCAACAGTTCACGCCAGCGGAACGGGGCGGAGGGACCGGTCCATAGCGCGCGGGATTGCCACATGGAAAGGGTCAGCGTGATGACGACGCTTGCGGTGACGGCAGCCATGACACCTGCTGCTGATTTCACGACCAGAAAAACTGCGAGGCAGGTGAATAGCAATCGCGCGGTGCCATTCACCATCATGCTGCCGCCCAGCCAGAGAAAATTTTGCGAACCCTGAAGCGCGCCAAAGAACAATGGAAACCACATCATGCCCAGCACCACGACGGCCAGCAGCCAAAGCGCGGCCGGGTCGGCAACTTTCCACTCCGTCAGGATGGTGGGCTGAAACCACAACATCACAACGAGTGCCGCCAGCCAGATGGCGAAGATGCCCGCCATGGATTTGCGGATGAGTCCGGCCAGTGATTGGGTCTGCCCTAACGCCATCGCCGCCGCCGTTTCACGGGCAAACACGGATTGTAAGGGGATGACGGGGATGAGGATGGTGACGGCGAACATCTTCACCACGGTGCCGTATTCCGCCTCCGTCAACGTCTTGCCCGTCACCACGTGAACGCCCCACATGAGCGCGCCCGTGACGAGATTGGCGATCATCAGCCAACCGCTCTGCCGGAAGAAGGCGGATTTGTGTTCGGCGTCGCTCACGGCAACGAGTGCAGGAACTCGACCAGGATGCGGCGGGCGCGTTCGAGTTGATCGAGCTCGATCCATTCGTCGGCGGTATGTGCCTGCGCGATGTCGCCGGGACCGAAGATGACGCTGGGCGTGCCGCCCACAGAGAGGACAGATGCATCGCAGTAGTATTGCGCGCCCTGCGGCTTGGCTTGTCCGATGCTCTTCATGAAATGACGAACGAGCGGTAGGCCGGGATCGGTTTCCATCGGCAGGCAGGCGCCCGGCTTGATGAAGCTGAACTCGGCCTTGACCTTGTGCTTCTTCAACAGTTCCTTCACCTCGCGCGTCACGTCCGCATCGGTCTCGCCGGGTAACGTGCGGCGATCGATTTCAACCGCACAACTGCCGGGCACGATGTTCGCCTGCGTGCCCCCACGAATGACACCGATGTTGGACGTGGCGGTGCCGAGCAACGGATGCTTCCGCTTCGCGAGCTGCGCGCGATAGTCCGTTTCAAACGCTTCCACGATGGGTGCCATGGCATGGACGGCATTTCGCCCCAGCTGTGGCGTGGCGCCGTGCGCCGCCTTCCCAGTGGTCTCAACCCGAATCCAGATGTTGCCTTTGTGCGCGGTCAGCACGCTGAGCTTGGTAGGTTCGCCCACGATGGCGAGGTCGGCCTTCATCCCTCTGGCCACCAAAGCCCGCGAGCCGGTCTGGCAGGACTCTTCATCCACCAACCCGGCAAAAATGATTTCCGTCTCCGCCGGACGACGGTCGCCGTGTGCCAGTTCGCACATCGCCGAGAACATCGCGGCCACGGACCCTTTGGTGTCACACGCGCCCCGTCCGTGCAATCGGCCCATCTTGGCAGTGGGCGTGTATTGGTCGTCAGCTGCGGGAACGGTGTCCAGATGCGGGGCGAGCAGGATGCGCTGTTTCGTGGTGCCGCGTGGGGCGAGACGGGCGATTAAATTCGGGCGACCAGGTTGAACGGGCTGAAGTTCAACGTCCAGGCCGGCGCGTGCGCCAACCGTGGCTAGAAATTCCGCAATGGCCTGCTCGCCCGCGTGCTTGTGTCCCGCAGGCAGAAAGGCCGGGTTCACGCTGGGCAATGCGACGAGCGCACGCAGGAGTTTTTCAGTGCTGGTCATGTGATGATGCTTACCGCGTCCAGATTACAGAGGGCGGTTGAATGTTGAAGGTTGAATGCAGCCGCGTGGCGCAACTAGCAACGTTCAACCTGCGACTTGCAACCACGCCTCGTTCATTCCCCCGAGACCCGTTGCCAGCGTTGCCACGCGCCGATCATCTTCACGCCAAAACGCTCGTAAGGCGTCAGCACGCGGCCATGCACTTCCATCTCGCGCAAGGCGGCCAGCGGCATGCAGAAATCCACGTCAGCGAGGGGACGCCCGCTGATCAGGCGACTCTTGTAACGCTCAGCCTCGGTGACTTCCTCGATCTCCGTCTGGGCGCCGGGGCGGAAGGAGATGAGCCAGTCGTCACGGCGCAGAAAACCTTCCTCGGGTCCGCGCGTCTCGAAAATGGGATCGCAGAGCAGCAGGCAGATGGATTTTCCCCGGCTGGTGCCGAGGCGGTAGAACACCATCCGCGCGTCGTCGTGGGTGAAGAACTCGTAAGTCATCTGCGCGAGATCCTTGGGACGCAGTGTGAACTGTGTCTGATACGACACCTTCACGCCGCCCGCATGTTGCGGGTCCTTCTCGAAGACGAGGTTCTCATCAAGGATCCATTCGCACTTGGTCGGGAGACCGCAGCCGTTGAGGACTTTGGTCCATTCTTGGAGGGCTGCGTCGAAGGCGGGGCGCTGATACTTCGGGGCGTCTGACATAAACTTGACTCGGTTGCTTGGGTTTCACTCGGACGAACCGGGTGGGTTCAGACCCGCCCAATAGACCCATCGCAGGGATTTATTTGGGTTGGGGTTTGCCGAGGCCAAGAATTCCTAGCCGCTTTTTGGTTTCGTGCAAGCCACAAACCCCAAATTTCAGGGAAAAGTCACTGCGGCCTGCTTGGGGCAGGCAACTTGCTTCAATCCCCCAGACACGTGCCCACTGCTCGTGCGGCCTGGACCCACTGGTGATCACGGGGCACTTCCTTGCGGTTGCCCGCCACGTCCCGGATGGGCACCGGATGCCAGCCATCCCCGCGCGCGGCCACCATCACACCGAAGACGCGTTGATGAATCAGTTCGGCACAGGCCGCGCCCAGCCGCGTCGCGAGTAATCGGTCGGCCGGCGACGGCGTTCCGCCGCGTTGCACGTAACCCAGAATCGAGAGGCGTGATTCCAACCCGGTCAATTCCTCCAGTTGATGCGCGAGGCGGAGGGTGTTGCCCGCGTGCGCGTGATCGAGGTCGGCGAGCTCCTGTTTGGCTTTGAGTTTGGCGGCTGCCGTCGTGGCCTTGTCTTTGCGCTTCTTGGCGCCTTTGAAGAGGGCGGCATTTTCCTTGGAGAGTGCGCCTTCCGCCACCGCCACGATGCTGAAGTTCGTGCCCTTCTCGCTGCGCCGCCGGATGGCCTTGGCCACGGTGTTGATGTCGTAGGGAATCTCCGGGATCAAAATGACATCCGCTCCACCGGCAATGCCCGCGCCCAGCGCGAGCCACCCCGCGCGGTGTCCCATGATTTCGGCCACGATGATGCGATGATGGCTGTGCGCGGTGCTGTGCAATCGGTCCAATGCCTCCGTCGCGATGCCCAGCGCGGTGTCGAAGCCAAAACTCGTGTCCGTGAGCGCCACGTCGTTGTCAATCGTCTTCGGCAGGGTGATGATGTTCAGCCCTTTCTCGATGAGCTTGAGGGCGTTCTTGTGCGTGCCGCCGCCGCCGATGCACACGAGCGCGTCCAATCCATTGCGATGGTAGTTCTCCATGATGACATCGCGCATGTCACGGACCTTGCCTTTCACCTCCATGCGGTGCGGTTTGACGCGGCTGGTGCCAAGAATGGTGCCGCCGTTGGTGAGAATTCCACCCAGCGCCCCCTTCTCGAGCGGGACGATGTTGTTCTCGACGAGGCCAATGAACCCATCGTGAACGCCCACGACTTCGATGCTGTAAACACCCAGGCAAGCTTTGCCCACGGCGCGGATGGCGGCGTTGAGTCCGGGGGCGTCGCCGCCTGAGGTGAGAATGCCGATGCGTTTGATTTTCTTCATGGCTGGGAATGCGCGGCGCGCAAAGGTGTTGTATCGCCTGCCCGCGCCGGTGGCAAGTGGCGGCTGTGACTGTTGTGCGCCGTGTCGTC
>JAFMIZ010000070.1 GCA_017853715.1 Pedosphaera sp. | reverse complement strand
CCATGATCGAAACCGCTATTCAGCGGAGCCAGCCGCCAGCGCCTGCTCTGGACCCCATCACGCTCATGATGAAAGGCTTTGAACTCTCCAACACCTTCCAAGCGAAATCGCTGGACCTCGCCAAATCAATGCTTGGAGTCAACACCCCCGCAGAAGCCGCACCCCGCACGATGGCCGATGTCCTGGTAGAAATGGGACCGAGCATCCTGGAAACCATCCAAAAGATTGTCCCGGCCATCGCTGGAGCCGTGGCCAGCAGCAACGCCCGCGCCGCCGCCCCCCAGCCGCCCCCACCCCCACCCCACCGGCCCGCGCCAGCGCTGGCCACCAACGGAGCCGAACCCATGAGCCGAGAGCTTGCCCCCGTGGTCCACACCGAACCGCCCCCACTCACGCAAGAGGAAATCGCCGCAATCTCGCCGATTGTCGCCGTGATGAAGCCGTACGCGGGAATCCTCGCCCAGCAGTTGACCACCGCCCCCCCGGAAGAACTCGCCCAGCAGCTATCCGGCCTGCTAGGACCCGAGCTTGACGCATCCATGCTAGCCCTTGACGATGCCTGTTTGAAGCACTCGCCCGCGGTACTCTTGCATATCGGACCCGGACTGGCCACCGCCGCCGCCGCCCTCGTGGTAAACGAGCTTGCACGAATAATCAAAATGCAGAACGAAGGCCAGGACGAATGAACACCGCCGAGCGCTTCATCCTCGGAATGACCATGACCGGCGCAGCTTTCTGCGCCGGTTTTTTGATCGGTGAATCTCGCCAGCAGAAGCCGCGCCCCGAAGCGCCCCGGCCCGCCGTGGTCCACGCATCGGGAGCCATCACCCTCGCCAGGACCGCCACCACGCCGCCGCCGCCGCTGGACCTCGCCCCCGGCACCACCGCCAGAACACGAGCCGTGACGGTGGAGCTTGAGCCCCTGGCCACCCGGCGAGAACTCCAAATTGACTTCCAGGAAGGCCAGGATGGAACTAGAGTGACCATATCTGGACAGGGTGTAACCGGTGGCCAGGACTTCACCATCCCCCGCCCGCCGCCCCCCACTGTCAAAAAGTGGACGATTGGAATCTCATACGATGGACGGACGCCTGGACTATGGGCCGAATCGCAGCATGGGCGCTGGGTTGTGGCGGTGGCAGGATCAAAAAACCATGCCATGATCATGGGCGGAATCCGATTCTAGCCGTAAAAAACGCATTGACCACCAAAGCGGATAGGCTGATCCTCCAGCCATGGAACGAGCCGACCTCGAAAACGCCGCCAGGACCGCCGCCGCCAACGCCGGAATAGCCCCGGAAGTGTTTATGGGCTTGGTCCACACGGAAAGCGCATGGAATCCCTTTGCGCAAAGCCCCGTTGGAGCCGTGGGATTGACTCAGATCATGCCGGGAACTTGGCTCGGCTGGCTCGGGATGACCGTCGAGCAACTGTGGGAGCCTGTCCACAACTTGACAGGTGGAGCCCGCATCCTCGCCGATGAACTCAAGCGGTTCGGCAGCTACGAACTCGCATTGATGGCCTACAACGCCGGATCGCCCGCCGTACGCCGCGCCATCCAGAAGGCAGGCACCGAAAACCCCGAAGAAGTTTCCAAATTCCTACCCGCCGAAACCCGCGCCTATTGGCGCAAGGTTCTGACCTGGGCCGAGCACTACGCCGGGAAGATCGACAGCATCAGCGCAAGCGTGGAGAACGCTGGAACCGATGTGACGGAAACAGTGAAAGACAACCCAGCAGGTTCGGCCCTGCTACTGCTCCTGATCGCTGGGATCGCCTGGAAGGCCATCCGATGAGCGCACAGTGGGCCGCTCTCCCGTACGGAGCCAACCGACTCGCCGCCACCCTGGAGGCTGGGGACCAGATCGTCAAGACCTGGGGCACTTCGCAGCTTATGCGCAAGATGGCCGCCGACATTGTGCAGCAGTTCCACGCCAGCAGCGACAAGGAAGAAGCGCGAGCCATCCAGATCTGGATACACAACCGCGTAAAATACCGCCGCGACCCAGCAGACGCGGAAATGATCCAAGACCCCCTGAAAACCCTGGAACGCGGTGGAGATTGCGACGACCAAGCCATTTTGGCGGCTTCCCTACTCCGAGCCATCGGCCACGATGCCCGCATCGCCACCGTTCAATGGGTGGGCCGCCGTGACCCAAGCCATGCCGTGGCGGTGGATCTGACCTCCAAATCAATCGTGGACCCGGTGAGCGAGGAATGGCCGGAACAGTGGCCCCCCGTAGGCTTCAGAGTGCAGGAAATCAAATACCGGAACAACGCCGGTCAAATGGTCGCCCTGGATGGCCTATTCGGAAAGGTGTTCAAAGCCCTGGCCAAGCCATTTACCAAGGTATTCAAGCCCCACACCCTGCTCGGCAAGATCATGGACCCCCTTGGGGTAAATTCCCGCAACCTGAAAACCGCGACGAAAGTCGCCGATGTGGCAGGAACCGCGGTAGCAACTTTCTACACCATGGGCGCGTATGGTGCCCTCGCAGCAGGTGGCAGCATCGGCGGCTTTGGCGCGACAGTCGCAGCAGGTGCAGGCATGGCCGGGAGCGGAGCACTCGCCGCCGGTAAATTCCTGCTCGCCAACCTCGGCAAGACCGCAGGAACCGCCCTCATCGCCAGCGCCCTCGGCAAGACCCAGGCCGGTGAACAGCTATCAGCGCAGGAACAAGCCGCCCTGAACCAGTACCAGGCCAACCCTGGATACTACGACAGCGGGACAGCCTATGGTGGCGGTGGCGGTGGCGGCGGTTACTCCGGTGGCATGTTTGACGAAATTCCCGGCATGACCAAAGCCCCCGGAAACACCTTCCCCATTGTTCCCGTGGCCCTTGGCGTGGTAGCCCTTGTCCTCATCGCTCGATCTTCCAAATAAGGAGCACCATCATGTATCCGTCTGGTTCCATCTTCGACCGAATCCGAGCCTTCCAGGCCGCCCGCCTGCCTGTCCCCCAGGTGAATATCCGCGCCGCGACGCCCTTTGAGCCCCGGCCCCGCTGGTTCGGCCAACTGCCCGCTGAAGTGGTGGTACCGCGCCCGATGCCCATTGTCGGCATGACCAACAAAGGCGGCGGCGGCCTTCGCCGTGATGGCATGAACCATAGGGATGCACAGATCGGCAGAGAATCCATGCTTGGAGACTGGACGGATATCCTCGCCGGAAGCGCCGAAGGTGGCGAGGATACCGGCCCGAGCAACATGGGACCGATGCCCACCGCAGGAGGTGGCGGCATCCTGTCGAGCCTGTTCAGCGGATTCGGTGACATTCTCAGCAAGACCGCAACCAATTACGCCACGATGAAAAGCAAGGAACTACTGGCAGGCCAGAGCGTCAAGACCGCCAACGCGCAGTATGCGGCTCGCCTCGCCATGCCCCCCACCAGCATCCTCGGCGGCATGACCACCGGAACCATGCTGACCCTAGCCGCCGCAGGTGTGGGCCTGTATCTCGTCATGCGGAAGAAGTAGGGAACATGTACGCGGAGCAGTTCAACGCCCCGAGTTGGCTGGAAGGCCCGAGCCAATGGCTCTGGTGGGCCATGCAGAGCCGCATCAACGGGCAGCTTGAACAGGCCACCTACAACCTCCAGAAATTTTGGGAATCCCTTGGCCCCGTGAAGGCCGCCGCCGACGAAACCACTTGGCCGGAAATCCTCGCCCTGGACTCGCAGAGCCATATCCAGGCCGCCAACATCACTAGCGGCATCATCAACGAAATGGAACGGGATCTAAACCGCGCCGCCGCCTGGATTCGTTTTTTCAGTGGCACCATTTACAACCAATGGAAGGACAGCAACGGCACCCAGGCCGCAATCCTCAAGATGCAGGAGCAGCGGAAAAAGGAGCTTGAAACCGCCGCCGCCCTTGCCGAGCAGGCCCGCACCGCCACCGCCCTTCGAGCCTATGCGGTGGCAGAGCAGCGCATCAGCGCCGAAGATGCCGAGCGAGCCAGCGAAAACAGGACGGTGGAAAGCATCATCAACAGTTATTCAGACGATGGCAGCGGATTCCTGGGTATTCCCATGTGGGCCTGGGCACTCGGTATCGTGGGCTTTGTGTTCGTGGTGAAAAAGCTATGACTCGCCCAGTGAACAACCCCCGCAAGCGCGCCGGGAAATCCGATGCCATGATCCGCCGCGAGAAATTGCAGCAGATCGACGACACCGGCAGCACAGACGGAATCAATGCGCGAAGCCTCGCCCGGTTCTGGCAGAAAGGCTACCTAGAGCAGAATGGCGCTTATGTTCGCCTGACCCGCATGGGTCGAGCCGTGGCCAAGGGTCGCATTGGCGCGGCAGGGCGCGGAGCCGTGGACATGTCCCAGGCCAACCGCGAAGCGGGCAAGGTGGGAGGCATGAACAGCACCCGTGGCCACGCCGCCCGCGCCGCCGCCATGCGAGGCAGCAGCACCCCGAAGGAAACCGCCGCCGAGAAGCGCGAGCGCCAAGCCCAGGAAGCCGCCCAGGCCGCCGCATGGCAGCAGGAACAGACCCGCGAAAAAAAGAGCATCGGGAAAATCCTCCCCGCCTATGCCCTGAAGATATCCCTATCCAATGGCGGCCCCATCACCCGCGAACACCTGAACGACTTGACCGGCGAAGGCTGGCAGGTTCTACCATCTGCCACCGCCCCCGGTAAGGTGGGCCGCACCCTGCCCGGTTCGGTCATCGACTCCCCGGAGGATTCCCCGATCTTTTTCAATGGAGATCCCCTTGGCCCCGCAGGCATGGCCCGCGCCGTGATCGTCTGGACCGGCCACAAGCTCGACAAAGCCACCGTGGAAGGCTTCCGCGCCGCTGGCTGGGATGTGAGCGCCGCCCCGAAACGCTACCGCCTGGAGCCCGCCCCCGTGAAGAACCCACACGGGAACGCCAAAGCCACCACGGGAAAAATCCTTAATTCGACCTGGGAAATCACCGGCACCAAGGCATCGGGATATTACCTATGGATCGACGGAACACTCATTACCCAGCCGGGAGGAACGCGCCCCCGCAAATTCAAAACCATCCGAACCGCAAGGCAGGCAATCGCCGCTTTCCTGGAGCGCTTTCCCGTGAAGAACCCCACGAAGAACCCCAGCCCCGGCGAGCGCAAGCATGGACCCCACGCCAGCGCCGATGAACGGATCGCCGCCGCCGCCGCCCTCAAGAAAGCGCGCGCCTTTTTTGGCAACGACGATCTAGTCACGGAGCCCCAAGCGCTTCGCAGTTACCGCGCCCCTGAAGCATTCGTGGATATTGGCGACTTCGTAGCCATCGAATACGACTCGCCAAAATTTGACGGAACCGATAGGATCTACCGCCACGAGGGTACTCGCAAGCGCCGATGCCTGCTCAGCATTGACGGAACGACGATGGTTTTCGATCCACCTTTCAAACTCACGAAGCGCGGAATTGAGGGATAGCCCATGCTGATCTACGCCAACCCTTCCACCCGGCCCCCCAAGGCCACCCCACCCCCACCCAAGGCGAAGCGGAAACGCAACGCCGCAACGAAAGGAGCGAAGCCCATGGCCAAGCACCGAAGCGCGGCCCAGCGAGCCGCCACCAAGCGCATGATCGCCGCCAACAAGAGCCGCAAGCGCCACCACAACCCCTCCCCCCGCAAGGCCCGCAGCCGCCGCAGGTACTCCGCCACCGTGGCCCACAGCCGCCGCCGCCGCTACCGGAACCCCGGCATCCTCGCCGGTGGCAAGTCCTTCCTGGGCGAGCTGGCCAGCACTCAGGGCCTGATCATGCTGGGCGCCGCCGCCGTGGCCCCAACCGCCGTGGACATGATCCACGAGCGCATCGTGCCCGATGCCTACCGCTTCGGCTGGTGGGGACTGCTCACCAAGGCCATCCTGGCTGGTGGCATCGCCTACGGCCTTGACCGCGTGGTCAAGCAGCGCAAGGCCGCCATTGGATTCGCCGTGGGCGCGGGTGGCAGCCTGCTCGCCCAGGCTGTCAAGACCTTCCAGGTCGCCCAGGCCCTTCCCGCCGTGGCCCCCCCGGTTCAGGACCAGATCGCTCAGAACCCGGCCATGTATCGGGAACTGATGAACAACACCGGCAGCTTCAGCAGCATGAACGGGTACGAGACTGCCCCCGTGGGCGGATACGAAACCGCGCCGCTGTTCGATGACTTCGAGAGCGTCAACTAGACCCCCCGCAAGAATCCCCACCGCCGCCGTGGCGGTGGGGACCACCTGAACAACCGCCATTCATCCTGAAAGGAAACCCAATGGCCCGCCCTTCCTCCCTGCTCGACTACGCCACCTCCCTGGACCCCATCCAGTCTCAGGTGCTCGCCGGTAAACAGGCCATCAGCGAAACGAAGTACGACACGCTGACTCTGGCCGCCGCTGCCATCCCCGCGTCAACCCAGTTCTTCGCCACCCCCAGCGCCGACCTCGCCGTGAAGAACTTCGACGGTGCCGCCCAGCTCGTGAGCGCCGGGAAGCACTTCCTGATCCAGACCATCGGCGTCAAGATCTGCTCCATTGCCGCCGCCACCACCGCGCAGAACATCCTCGACTTCATCAACAAGTGCGCCCTGCGCTTGCAGGTGGACCAGAAGATCATGGGCACCTTCGCCGTTCACCAGTTGACCGGCGCGGGCGGTATCTTCATGCCCAGCCAGGGTGGCGTGACCCCCGTCGCCGCCCCCGTGGGCGCGACGATGACCACCGGCCTGGAAAACGGCGTCCCGCAGAATCAGCCCTTCCGCGTGAAGCCCATGCTGATTGAAGGCCAGAAGAACTTCGCCGCTTACCTCATCGGCCCCACCGGGACCGCCATCACCCTCGCTGGCACCCTGGAAATCAAGGTCCTGCTCGGCGGCCTGCAGTACCAGAGCATTCAGTAAACCGACCCCACCACGCGGGCCACGCTAACCCGTGGCCCGCCCCTTCCCCGGCCAAGACAGCCGCAGGAGAAAAAAACCATGGCTCGATACCGCAAAGTCAGGAACAGCTCCGGTCAGATTGGATATGCTCGGCAGGTTCCGTTTACCTATGTGACCAACATCGTCACGAACGCGCTTGCCAACGGCAACAGCGCCACCGGCAGTTTCCAGGTGGACACTGGCCTCCCCTTCATCGTCACGGAAATGCGATGCTCGCATGATGGCGACACCACCACCACCACCACCATGCAGAACCTTCTGTTCACAGTTCTGGATGGCGAAAGTCAGCAGTTGTTCAGCAACGGAGCCGTGAGCCGTGAAGCCATGTTTGGCACCCGCGACTTTCCACGCCAGCTTCCTTCGGAAGTTGAATTCACCCCCGGCGACACCATCACCACGACCCTCACCAACAACACCGGAGGCGCATTGACCAGCGTAACCCGCGTGGCCTTCACCGGCTATAAGTTGGTCGGTTGGTCCCCGATGCCCGCCGAGTAGCCCCCGCAGACCCAGGAACCCTTGCCAGAGAGAACGAAGGAGAACAACCATGGTCGATGGACGCCACCCCGCACTCAGGCCCCGCACCCGCCAGGAAGAAAAGCAGTTGACCCAGCCCATCGGCTGGATCGGTCAGGACATGGGCCGCAAGATGGACCCGGTTCGGACCTTCGAGACGCCCATGGTGTACTTCCCAGCCGAAATCACCATTCCGGCGAACACGCAGCAGCTTATACAGGTGCCGCCCCGTTGCGTCCAGATCGCATTCATTAGCCTCATCCCGAATGTGTATGCATCGATCAATGGTGGCGGTGGCCGAACCATCAAGGACGGCTATATCTACAACGGCGAATTCAATTCCCTGGAAATCGTCACGGATGCAACCGGAACGGTTGTCATTCAATTTGGCTGTTACTAGGAGCCGCGACGATGCCATCATCAGGACTTCAAATTTTCGGATCAGGACTCAGGCTACAGCAGCAAACCCCCGGCCTGACGGACACCGGCAACGCTCATATCTCCGGCATGTTCTGGATGGATGCCGGAGCCTACCCAAACGACATCAAGCCCAACGCAGGACAGGCAGACAGCCAAAGGAATATAAGCCTTGGCATCGGGCGTAATATCTCATGGGGGGCACAGGGAGACGATATTTGCACATGCGTCTGGATCGGCAACAACCAAACCATTGAAACCAATCCAAACGGTAACAATTCGGGATCAGGTGTTTTGATCGGTCACGGCGCATCGACCAAAGACCCCGCAGGGATCGTGATTGGTGGCGGTGCCTTTTCTGGAAGCTCGGCCAACTACCCAGGCGCATCAGCATACAATGTTGTCGTTGGGCAGTACGCCAGCGCTACCGGATGGTATGGATCGGCGCAACCAGGTGATACCTGCATCGGAGCCTTTTCAAAATCAGGTGGCAACAACACGCAGGTATCACCCGCCAGCCCTAACACCCTGCTAGGTGCCGCCTGTAAAGCTACAAACTTTGGTGCAAACGGCGGTCAGTGTTTGGTGATCGGAGCGCACAACACAACCAACTTCAAAAATGTCATCATCATCAAGCAATCGACCCCCGGAGCGCCCTACACCGGAACGGCTGACAATCAGCTCAAAATCGGTGATGTATCGCATACGGTGGTTGAACTAGGCCCCATGACATTCAATAAGCCGACCATCACCGGAGCCAAGGGAGGCAACGCCGCCCTAGCTGACCTACTCACCAAACTAGCCGCAATGAATTTGATCGTGGACAGCACGACATAAGGAACCCGCCATGGATGATAAGATCCTCGAAGCCCTAGCAACAGCCGTGGAGCGCTTCCCGCGCCTTGCGGGCCTGCTAATGGGTGTGATCCTCCATCCCATCCTTTCCGCAGTCATTGGCCGGTAAATGCTCGTCGTGGCCGCTTCCATGCTCAACCCCCGCACGAGGCAGGCCACCGCGTTTTATGCGGCCCTGGGAATCACCCTTTGGGATGTGTACCGCCAGGGATTCCACCCGATCAATGCGTCCATGCTCGCAGCGATGGCAGGCATCGGCGTCCTGGGAGCCTTGGGCGCTATCATGGGCAAAGAAAAAACGGAAGGTAGGAACCCGGAGAAGTGACCACCGTCACACCTCCCAAGGCCGGACAACCCCCGGCCTTTTTTGTGCCTTGACGAACGGAGCAATACGTCTATCTTCGGAGTTGCGCACACCGCGCCAAGGAGCCACGATGGCAGACCTCAAGACACCCCACCCAAAACTGGCCATGTTCCAGCCGGACACCTCGCCAGAGGAAATGGCCCGGTTGATCGGAACCGCCTTGACCACCATCGCGGGAGGCTGGCCAGCCCTGTACTTCAAACAGGGAACCCTGCAGGGATCGGTCCCGGTTATCGACCTGGACGCCATGATCCGGGACGCCGGGGCCCTCGCCGTGGAGCTCCAAAAGGAAATCGACCGCCGTACCCCCGCAAGCGCCCTGCTCGACAAGGAGGCATGACATGCCCCAAGCCCACGACCTTCTCACTCTGCTAGTCGGAATGGCCCTTGGAGCCGCCGCCGCCCACTTCCACCCCGGCACCATCACCCGGAAGAAGCGCCAAGCCGAAGCCGCCAAGCCCGCGAAGCGCAGCCCCCGCGAGAAGAAAGCCGCCAAGGAACCCATTCCCTTGATTGCCCCCAAATGAGCGTCAGCAGATCCAAAGGAGTGAACCCATGTCCCCATGGATAGCTTACGAAATATGGGGAAAATGCCCTGTCTGTGGATGGCAACGAAAGGTCCGAATGACCGGAGAGATTTATAGCCATAACAACGAGCAAGGAAACAAATGCCCCGGAAGCGGGCAAATCCCGAAACGCTAAATCTGTCCAAGATAAGGAACCTCCATTGATCGCTGCATTGTTCGTTGAGAAGGGGGGCTGTTACTACGGCCTGCCTGGTGTCGATCCTTGGGACATCACTAGGGACGCCCGAACCTACTCCGGCCCTCACCCCGTTGTGGCCCATCCCCCCTGTGAACGCTGGGGAAGGTTCAGCACTGGAAGCCCGTTGAAAAAGACCTACCGAACCGGGGCTGATGATGGTTGCTTCGCCTCAGCCCTGGACTCCCTGAAAGCCTTCGGCGGCATCCTGGAACACCCCGCGCACTCCAAAGCCTGGGAAGCCTTCGGGATCAAGGAACCGGCCAAGTGTGGCTGGACCTGGGACGATGCCCACGGCCTTTGGGTCTGCCAGGTGGAACAGGGGCACTACGGCCACTGTGCGCGGAAACCGACTTGGCTCTTGGTCCGGGGCGAACTGCCCCCAGAACTTCGATGGGGACCAGCCCCCCAGCGCATCCCACAGAAACGCCTAGAGGAACGGGGCCGCGCCTCGGCTGTCCGGTGCGGCATGGTCGCCTATCAATCCCGGCTCCAGCGCCAGCGCACTCCCCCGGCCTTCCGTGACTTGCTCATAGAGATTGCCCAAACCGTAGCCCAGGCCGTTGCCTGATCTTGTCCAGGATTGCAGACAATGACCACCAACACCGACCAAGGCCGCCGCCCAGGCCACATTGAACTAATCGGATGGGCGCTTGATCGAATCATCTGTCTGATCTTCTGGAACCGACCCGGCCCAATCCATCACTAGACTTGGTACCCCGCAAACAATCGCAGCGGACCGAAAAACCTGATAGAACACCACTCAACCTTTGGAGATAAGTAATGCAAACCATCAAGATCACCCCCTACCAGACCATCCAGGCCAACGCCCGCAAGCTCCGCGAACTGGCCAAGTGGTACGCCGAAACCGCCGCCGCCGAGCACCTGGAGGCTGGCAGGCAGACCCGAACGGATGCCGCCCAATTCCACACCATGAGCGCCCAGCAGCTAGGCCAGGACGCCACCCGCCTGGAAAGCCTCGCCGGAGCGATGGACCGCATCCTAGAGAACCGCCGCGAAGAAGAAAACCGGCCCGCCGTGGCCAAAGCCGGATCAGTGATTATCCTCACGGAAAAGCGATGAGCCAGGACCACAAGACCCAAATCAGGATCGAAGGCCACCCGGAAACGGATGAATTGATCCGCCGAGTGATTCAATACGCCAACAAGATGGGACTTAAACCGACCACAGCCGCCCGGATGCTCATAAAGGAAGCGCTGGACGCCAAGAAAGGCGCAAAATGAGCCAGCCGCCGAGGATGCCACTTTCAGCCGTGGGAATGATGGCGGCGCACTTGCTACTAGAGCGCCTACGAATGTCTGGAATGGATGACCGGCAACTAAGCTACACCATCCCAGGCAGACAAACCAGCTACCGCCGAAGCATGATGATTGACGCGGTAATAGACGCTTGGAACCTCACAACGGAAATTGAGCAAGCCGCCGAGACTTTCAGGCCGAAAGACTGACCAAAACCGAACACTCGACAGCCATCAACCATGGCCAGAAAGTGAAAGGCCCAGTGGAATCACCCACCGGGCCTTTTTTGCGACCGAGGAACCCTTGCCAGAGGGAACACCAAGAGCTTCCGCCAGAAAAGGGGCACCGTCAAGCCCTCAAGACGCCGCCGCCGAAATTTTGAGCTACGCTCAGACCCCGAAGGCACACCGGGAAGCCCTGGACCCCGTTTTAACGCGATCTGGAGCCCTGGACCCCCTCAACGCCGCCCGGAACGCCTGGGAACGCCTCAGCGAATGCGGGAGCTTCCCCCGGGGGAAGGTCACTCTGACCTGGAGGGATGGCAGCACCCTCGCCTTGGGGGCGCACCAGTGTCGGCACCGGATCTGCCCCCGTTGCGCGAAGCGCCGAGGCTACCAACTTGCCGACGAAATGCGCCGAGTCCTGAACCTTGTGGATGCCTGGGGTTGGAAAGCCGACCGGATCAGGTTTGCCACCCTCACAATTCCCAATGTTGTGAATGTCGCCGATGGCCTGGATCAACTCGCCGAGGCATGGCATCGGACGCTTGCAACCAAGACCTGGGGCCGCCTCATCGCCGGAGGCTTCCGCGCCTTCGAAGTCAAGCCTGGGCGCGATGGCCGGTGGAATGCCCACCTTCACGCGATCTTGTTCCTCTGGACCCCCGGAGTACCGTATGCCCTGCTCAGGCAGGCATGGAACAAGGCAGCCGGAGGCGAATTCAATCAGCAATTCGACCAGCTACGAGGCAAGGCCCGCCCCAAGGATGGCGAAACCAAAGCCGCCGCTGCGGCCCGCTACTTAGTGAAATACATGGTCAAGGTGGAAGAACTGAAGGAGGCCAGGACCGCCCCCGGAGGTATCCCGCACCTGCTCGCCGCCCTGGATGGCCGCCGCCTATTTTCTGCCTTTGGCCTGGGCGCCGCCGCCCGCCGCCTGGAGCGCCACGAGCGCCCGAACTGGACCCGGAGCTATAACCGCCACCTCGAGGGATACCACCACGAGGGAGAACACCCGGAGCAAGCCACGATTGAGCTAGTCACCGGCCACCGTGAGCGCGTCGAGATCCCGCTTCCCCCTTTGCCGGCAGCCTTCCGGGAAGCGCCCGACAGTCTAGAACCGTCCCCCACCGGCGCCTGGACCATCCGGCGCCGCGCCGTGAGGAACCCGCTGGAGGTTCACCCATGGCGGAAACTCCCCAGCGCCATCCGACACAGCCAGAAGGAACACCGGAGCGCCCTGGACGCCTGGATACAGAACCCCGCCAGCCGTGGCCCGCGTCCCTTCCGTTGGCGCAGATGGCTGGACGATGCCCCCGGAGAATGGACCGGACACGCCGTGGCACTCATGGGCCGCCGCATTGAAGCGCCGAACCTCGGAGCCGCGCTATGGGAGAACATGAACACCCCCGACGATAGGTTCCCGCGTGACCCACGGCACCCGGAAAGCCTACAGGCATTGTTGGGATACGCCGTGGCCAACGCTCGGAGAACGGCCCGAGAACTATTGAGCAACGCTAAGAGCGTGGAGGATCGTGCTAGGATTCTGCGCAACCTGCCCGCCGACTTGGCGGCCCACATCACCGAGGGATACCACCATGACCAGACCGAAACCCGCCACCACGACCCCGCCCCCGTCCTCATCGGCTTTGGGATCGACTGACATGGGCCGCTTCGCGCCTCAGTTCCCAACGGATGGCCGGGAACTCATGGCCGCATGGGAATTGCCACAGTCAGCATGGGATACCGAATCGGTCAAGGTGGGGCGCTGTGTGATCGGAACCAACCGAGTCACCCTACTCCACTCGGAACCGATTAGGGACTTCTCCATGGCGAGGTGTGCCGGTGAGTACGGACCCGGCAAATACCGGATCAGCCCCGGCCCCGGCCCCTACTCATCGAAGCAAGTCACGCTGGAGATTGACGAGGTGTATGCTCGCCGGGAAGGCTGGGGACAAGCCCCAACTGCGCCGGTACTTCCATCGAGCCACGAACTCATGGCCGCACAGACCTTCCAGAAAGCGCAGGCTGGGCCGGTGGATCGCCTAGAGCTTATGGCCATGATCGAAACCGCTATTCAGCGGAGCCAGCCGCCAGCGCCTGCTCTGGACCC
>JAFMIZ010000069.1 GCA_017853715.1 Pedosphaera sp. | reverse complement strand
CGGCATGGCAGTGCGCATGATCTCCGCGGCCTGCTCCGGAGCGGTGGCAATCAGTTGCGGAAGCTCCATAAGCACCTGGCTGCCAGACTGCTGGGCCAGATCCACGATTTGCTCCATGCTGATGGACTGCGAGCGCTTGCTGATGTTCTGCTGCCACCCTACGAAGAACGCACTCCAACCGTACTGAAGGGCGTACTGGGCGGCCAGAGTGGCCTCTTTGTAGAGTTGCTGCGGCATCTTGCAGTCCCGGATCCAGCGCAGGAGCGTTGTCCCAATCTGAGAGACTGACATGTCGGTAAGTTCGGTGCCGTTGGCGCGAAGCTCAGCCTTCTGGAAGGCGCCCACCAGCAGTGTCGTCAACTCGTTGCAGGTCGCATCGATCAACCGCGTGCGGACATCGGAAGCCCCCTCAAAAGGCCACGCAGGATCTCCTTCGGAACGGTTCTCCGAGTGCTTCTTTCCGTCGTCCGTCTGTCCGGGCCACCGGCAGAACCGGATGTTGTCAAATTTCGTGATCAGGTTCCCTTGCGAGGAGTTGATCATCGCCCGGTTGTACTCGCTCAAAAGCTCCCCAACATGTGGGTTCTTCGATGCAATCGCTAAAACATCCGTGTTGGTATTGAGCATAGCTTTAATAACTGCCGCACTTATTAAACTTTTGCCACTCTTTGAAAAGTGAAGCGGAAATGTGGCGGGGTTGCATTACCACAAGATACCCCAAGGCGTCAATTGGATCTTTGCAGGCGCCCTTCTGGCCGTCGTGCCCTGTCCACTCTCTGAGCGAGTAAATCAAGTTCTGGCAACTCTCATGCACCATTAACCGCGGGTGGTTGGTTTTAATATCGATGTCCGCTTCACGGTTAAAGCACAGAAGATCGTTGATAATTAAAACACGCTCATCGACTGAAACGCTGGCAGCAGGCTGAAAATACAGTGGCTCACTAGCGTCCATAAGAAGGTCCAGCAGTGTGATGCCGCCCTCCTTCGTCGTAGTCTCCGTTCCTGCGCTTCTCGGATCAATGTAGCGTTCCGCAATCTCCTCGCGTTTGTCAGCATGGGTTTCTAGGGACCAAACCAGTTCAGTGTACTCGTTCACGCCGCGGCCAGAGCCGCTCCTTTGTGCCGGGCCAGCCCTGCCGTCTGCCTTGTCGCTTGGCAGCGCCCACTCACCATAGCTCTGGTCCGGCCATTCCCGGTACACCCAGATTGTGCCATAGGCATCCACTCTTGCCCACAGCATAAACCAGTTCCGGGCGCCGGCGGGATCTGCCACCATGTAGTTGGTCCCGTCTGGCACCAGCTCCGTCACGCTCTCAGTAAAGATGTTGCTGTCGCCAAACAGCGGAAACTGGCTTCCAGCCGTCTGATCCGCCCAGCCGTACGCACGGATCTTAATCTCGTTTGTGCTGCGGCCGGAGAGTGTCTGGCACATCCGCTCCCAGTTGTTGTACGGGTTTAGTTTCGAGTGAAACCAGACGCAGCCGTGCTTTCCGTAGATGCCCTCGGCCCTGTAGGGCATGTGACCACGGGGAACGCCGATGACATTGTTGTTAGGCAGAAGCTCGCTCACTTTCCACTCCTTGATTCTCGAGGTTGAGATAAACTCTTTGACCACCTGAGTGTAGCCCTGAATGGGCGTAAATGTGACAAGCAGCTTCCCGTTTCGGGTGACCAGACGATACCGCAGGGTCTCGAGCCAGTCCGCGGGCACAAGCTCGTCACACCAGACATAGTCCACTTCACCTCCCTCGACGACCTTAATGTCCTGCATGTAGTTCATAAACCAGATCTGGTTCCCGTTGTACACGGCCGTGTTGTCCGAGAACCCGTTCTTTTGGGTCCAACTCACATGGGTGGTCTTTGTGCGCTTGGCTTCTTTCAACTCCTTTGGGAGGTATTTATGGAAGACATTCTGCTGCATGGCAACACTCGTCGCGTTTGACTGGTGCAGACACCAGATGTTGATGCCGCGTTTCTTAAACTTCTCATTCACCCACTCCGGGCAGTGACCATTCAAGTCCGTCCCGATAAAAGCCTGGGCCATCCGTTTGGCAGCGTACTCAGTCTTCCCGGCACGGTTGCCGCCCAGGACAAGAAGCTCGGCACGATTGTTGAGGATGTCATCAGCATCCTTCCAGCACTCCAGCTCTGTCCCGTACCTGTGCGGATCAGCCTGCTCGGCTCTGACCCGCTGCTCACGCATCTCAAAAAGCCTGAGCACCTCTTCCGGACCGACATTCTCAATCATCTGCCGGCGCTGCTGTTTGTCCGGCAGCGGCAGGAGCGGATGCTCAGTCAGGGTCTGGTTGAGGATCCTCTGGATGATGCGATTTTTGTGGTCTTCAGGGGTTGACATGTTCGAGTTCTTTTGCGATGTTGAGATCGCTTCCTACCATAAGGAGGCCGCGTACCCTCTGGTCAACCTGAAAGATGGACCCACAGGCGAAGACATGGTTTCCGGTATCCCTCTTGACCGGAATTAAAAATCGTTGGTGTCCAAGAACCAACGAGTGCTGCACAGTCACGGCCGCGATAGAGCCAATGAGAATTTGAACGGGTAGCCATGATCTCAGACTGTGGATGCGACGCGACGGTGACACTTATACGGAAGTATGGTTTCCAATCGAATTTGAGCACACCCCCAATTCTAGGCGGCTAACGCTCAGTCTTGGGGGTACTATGCTCAGACTCCGGTTTCTTCTAACCGGAATTGTGGTTTCCCTGAAGGGTCCGGCAGAGGGCCCGAAAGGGAAACAGTCGGAGAGAGCTTAAGAGAGATTGCCGAGGTAAAGGCTGCCGTTCCTGACTGCTATAAGCTGCTGCAACCTGATTTGATTGCCCTTCTCCCCGACAAATACCCTGCCAAGTGTGTCCGTGTCCACCCACCTCTGGTTGGCATGTTTCTTAACCACTCTGGCTGTCCTCACAGCATCATCAATCTCCTGAGGACGCTGCACTATGATCGGCGGCATGTTCTGCTTGTGCTCCACAAGACTGGGATCCACGACCGTCAAGACCACCATATCGGTGGACTTACCAACATGACTAGGCTCTTGTTCGCTTAACGGGCCGAGTATACCCTTGCGAAACATCTTGCGCACACCCT
This sequence comes from Pedosphaera sp., assembly GCA_017853715.1. Lineage (GTDB taxonomy): Bacteria > Verrucomicrobiota > Verrucomicrobiia > Limisphaerales > DSYF01 > DSYF01. The sequence goes on along the minus strand of JAFMIZ010000069.1, from coordinate 10,354 downwards.
TAAACGCCCTGCGCTGCACATAGTCCACGCCTTCCGTGTACTTGCTCAAATCATATGACGCACCGTCCCGCGCCATAACCAACTTCTCTGAAACTGTAAAAACCATATCTTGAGTATATTAAGAAACTGATTCAAGGCGCCCAGTCTGCACACGCAGCCCGGCTGCTCATCCAAAGCCGCGGTCACACTCCGACATGACTTGGACAACTCGAGACTCACAGGAGCATAACGCTCACGCCTTGTTCCTAGCAATCAGCCCGGTCGCACGCTAGCGCAGTGCGGAGTGCGCGTCAAGCGAAGTGCGGAGTGCGCAGTGCGAGGGGCCAGTTGCGGAGAAAAAATTTCAGGGGCGGGGACTCGTCGGCTGTCTTCCAGCTCGCCGAGCTTCGACCCCCTCCCCCCCTTTTTGCATCCTGGCTGCGCTCTGGCCACTGCGTGCCGGCTCGCTCAAGCGCTCCGCGGAGGCGTGCCACGGGCTCCGGAAAGCGCTTCCGGAAGCGTGCCGGAAAGCGGCCGCGGCCGCGGCCGCGGTCCTTTGCTTGGGGCGGACGTGCCGACGCATCAAACCCAACTAAACCGATTGCCTTTCCACCCTTTCGTATTCCGGCACGCAAAAAGGGCTGCTCCCCGCAGGAAACAGCCCCTTGCAAACCTACCCTTTGCGCTTAGTCCCTGAAGAACAGCCGCAGCACCAGATAAAGCGCAAGCGCTTCCATGATGCGCCTATTCATCGCATTCCCTTTCCAGCGCATCGCAAACCCGCTCAATCTCCCTAGCAATCCGCTCCGCATCCGCATCCGATAGCACGCCATCAATTGATGCATCCATCAAATCCGTAACGGTAGCGGAGGCTCCGTTTGCATCCATGAGCTCGAACCGATAGAACGCAGCCATCAGCCTAGGGTGTGCCTCGAGAATTGTTTCAACTCTCACTTTTCACCTCCCGGCAAAGCGCAAACGATAGCGCATGAAAGCGCAAACCACACCAGCAAACAGAAAAACGCTTCCATGTTAGTTTTTGCGTAGTGGCATCAAAGCACCAAAAGCTTCGTTATCTTCGGACGGATAAACGAGAATAGCGCTTTTATCGTCGCAAAACTCGAGGCGCACCTTCACGTTTCCAAGCGCTTCGGCAAGCTTCATGAGAAGGCTAGCGTCAAGTGAGATTGAAAAAACACAAGGCCTTGTTTTATCTGGAATTACCTGAGTTACATCCGGAAGCCAACGTCCACCCATCGGTGGCAAAGCGTAGACAGAATTGTCAGGCGCCGTAGTTTCATTCGGCGCCAAGCCAACCCAAGCAGACTCGGTTTTCTTCCCTCCACACTTTCGCGCTTCCTTCAGCGCTTTTGCATGAACCCTGTAGCCAATTTCTGTTTCTGCGCATTCGATGGGCACAACGGCCAACATTCTTCCATCTGTCGCAACCGCGTATCCGCGCAGCCCCTCCTGAGACGGAATCCATGGATGCATGATCATAGCTCTGTCGGGATCGATTGAGCATGCTGATTCGAGTTTATATTTTTTGTCAATTTTCATTGTTTGTTTGTTTGTTTGTTTAGTGAAGCGGAGCGCTTCCTTGTGGCCCCTCGTTTGAAGGGCCACTGTGGAAAAACTCAGCCGATAAACACCACCACACAAGCGCCGACAGGGCGCAGCTCTATGATGCCACCGCATTCGCGCCGTGTGCACCTGACACCCTCAAGTCCGAGAGCTCGCTTGACAGCGCGAACAAGCGCCAAGTCGGACGCACCTTCCTTGAGCTCTACAACCCCACGCCTAACCCAAGCATAGTTTGCTTCTCCGCCAAAAGTGTCAGTCATCTCAAAAGGGATAGTTTCTGTTCTCATGTTCTGTGTCTCTGTGTCTCTGTTTAGTTGAACCAACGGGAAACAATTGCACGCGAAAAGGCTCGCTTTGCCTTGGCTTGTACATTGCGGCGGTGATTGTTTACCTCAAACGGCACACTATGCCAGAAAAGACTCGCCAACTTGCGGCAAACCGCCTTACGATACTCTGTTGGCCAGTACTGGCCTGCAGTATATTCCAGCCTCCCCTCATTAAGGTGCAAGCGCTCGCCGGGAAGCGCGAATGCAGCGACAAAGAAGCTCTCTTCAACGTGCACGTACGCCCAAGCCAGCAAACTAAGGGCGTCGCGCTTATCTCTCGCTACTTCGGCCGCTTCCTTGCGATAGAGGCGCCAGCCTGCGCCGTTGTCCCTTGGCGTGCAATAATTGCGCGCGTCCATATTCGGACGCTGGGCAAGAAAACGACGAATTTCATAGTAGAGGTCAAGTTTAGTCATTCTGTTCGGTCTATTCAATGTTTCGGCTTCCGCGGAATGAGGAAGCGCTTCCCTAGAATCGGTTCAAGCTCTCCACCCCTTAAGCGCTTTTTACGTGCAATCTTTTTCGCGCTTCCCGTTGCATGCATCCCATTGCATGCTTCCGAATGCATGCTTTGCCTGGCATGCATTGCATTGCACGCTTTCTGATACATGCAAAGCTTTACACCCTTTGCCAGGCGAGCTGGCCAGGTTAACCGGCACCCGGCACCCGGCACTCGAGTGACACTGCCCGCGATCTATGGGGCATCATTTTGATTTTGGATTTCGATTTTGGAATCCGATTTCGATTTTGATTTTGATTCTGAAAACAGAAAAGCCGGCTCCGTTTCTGAAGCCGGCTCTTTTACTGTGGTTGAGGCGCCGTTTAGAACGTACAGCACCCGCAGCACGGCGCATCTTCGCAGCGGCCGCGGCGGTTGCGCATGCCGCGCCACCCGGAGCTCGTGACTACACCGTAGGACTCACTGTTCCCGCGGCTCCACTCGAGAGCCTCATTAGGCTCGTCAGCGGCACCAGCAGTGCAGTCAGGACAGATAACATGCCAGCGTGAGTTGACGCGGTGAAGAGTGCCGGCACGGGCGGGCACGTAGGTTGAACAGCGGTTGCAGGTGGAAGGATATCTGTTGCTCATATTCAGGTATTCAGTTTGTTCTCACCGCGGGAGTGCGGCTTACCCCTGATTCGGCACACTTTGCGTCCGGCTTTAGCTTTTTTTCACTCCACCCTCACCTTTTCTCGCTCGCTCCGCTCTCTTCTCCGCGTTGCGCTGGCGAGCTGCAGGCCGCGGCTTCCGGGCGTTAGCTCGGGCAGCCTGGCGCTTCGCGTCGCTCGTGCTGGCGCCGCCCTTGCCTCCAATGCGCCGGCAATGCTCCACCCAGGCATCCGTCATCTCGACAGCCGGCTCGATTGGTGTGATGCTAATTTGAATTTCAATTTTGAATTTCATTTTTGAATTTTGATTTTGATTTTTGAATTTGAATTTGAATTTTGGATTTCGATTTCCAAACACAAAAGGCTGGCCCCGTTTCCAGAGCCAGCCCTTGCTTGTGTGTGGTGCGCCGTTAAAACTGGCCGATATGCGCGTTGGCGCAGTCAACTGAGCGCGCTTGCACGGCCTGCCACGCCTCCCGAGCGGCTTCGATCAGCAACTCGACATTGCGCCTGCTCTCCTTGACGAGCTTAGCGTGCTGCTCGATGGCACGCTGAAGCGTCCACTCGCTCCTGAGTGCTGCGCTGACGGCTTTCTTGACCTCCACGATGTGAGGCGCCTGCTCCTTCTTAGTGCGCGGCTTGCGGGTTTTCGTTACGGGTTCCATGGTTGTGTTGGTTTCTGACATAAAGTTTCAGCGAATCTCCCACAAAAGTCTCTCAATGTCTATGGGAGTTTGCTCCTCTTCCTCATCCGACTCAAGCACCTCACGCGCCCGGTCGTCAGCGTGGAGCTGGCTGTACGCGATGATCCAGCCGACCTCGGTATGGTACACATGCGCCTGCTTCCAGTCCGCACGGCAGCGGATCCCGGAGGCTGCGTATCGCCATTGAGGCTCAGCCCAATTTACTTGTTGTGGTGGTAGATTTTTGGATTTCATTTATCAGTGTTCTAAAGGCTAACTCAGCCGTAGCTGGCACTACTCCGTTTCCGAGCAGGCGCAGTCTGTCCACCCGATGGGAAGACCCATCATTACTTCGACAAACTCCGGGTTTAATGGACCAGGTTGTCCAAGCTCTCCACGCCGCGCTCTTGCTTCGAGACAACGGCTCTGCTGGCTGTTGCCACTCAAGCGGAAGCTGTCCTCGTTGGCACACGGAGTTGGCAAGGAGGTAGACTCGGCGTCGCTGGTGAGGCGCGCCGCATTCAGCCGCGCTGAATATTCCCCACGTCGTTTTGTAACCAAGATCTTCCAAGTCTGCAATGACCTCTCGGAGTCCGAGAGTGATGTGTCCCTCGACATTTTCAAAAAAACATACTCTGGGAGCCATTCGCCTAATTCCATCTGCAATAAAGGGCCAGAGGTGACGGGGATCGTCTGCTCCTTTTCTGAGTCCGGCGGAACTGAATGGCTGACAGGGGTAGCCTCCAGTGAGGACGTCCACGCGGTCTCGAAATGCGCCCCACGGGAAGGTTTTAAGATTCGTCCAGATAGGTGCTGCGTCCATGAGTCCCGCTTCCATTTTTGCAACCAGGTTCGCAATGGCGAAGGCTTCGATCTCACAAAGAGCGATTGTGCGCATAGCTGGGAGAACTCGCTTAAGTCCAAGCTCAATGCCTCCGTATCCGGCACAAAGGCCGAGATGTGTAATTGTTTTGGTAGTATCCACATCATTTCGGCTTCATCGCTTGCATGAAAGCGTCCCCAACCTCCGCGGTCGTGTGTATGTGCATATGCTGGTGCAGACTCTCCGGCCCTTTGTTGCGCTCGAGTGCCAACAACTTGTCCGTGCTGATCCCCAAAGCCAGCACAGCGTCCTTGGCGGACATCTCGGGCATAAGTTCGCTGACACGGTCCGCGGCGCCGGCTACCACTCGCTGCATCTTTTGCTTGAGCGACTGGTGATACATCGCATCCCGGAACTGGCTGTCGTGATCCAAGGCGTTGTCGCGGATCATTTCGATCGTCGCCTTAGTCAGGCCGGTGCGCTCTTGGATGGCAGGAATGTTGTTTCCCTGACAGGTCAGGTCGAGGACAAGCTTGCGCTGATCTTCCGGGATGCTCGCGAGCAATCCCTTGCCGTTGACCTTCTCGATGACTACACCAGGCTCGAGTTGAACATGATCTTCGATCTTAACGCCGGAGAGCCCGGCGAGTTGCCGGGCCCGAGACTCAGGCGAACGATAGACTCGCTCCTTTTTCTTTTTTGGTTCTTTCATGCTTCTTCAAGGTAGAGTTTTTTGATTTTGGTTTTCAATCTTCGGATCTCTTCCTGCAACTCAGGCAACACGATTTCGCAAATCACGCAAGGCTTTGGCTCGTTCCCTGCATCTTCGCACGGCTTCTTTGCACTTTTCTTTGTTGGCTTCTCTGTATTTTCGGTTGTGTTCAACTTTCCTCCTTTTTCGTTCTTCACTGTCTGGCTTGCGGTCTCGCGGAACCTTTATCAGATCGGCAGTCGGCTTCTGAACTTTAGGCTTTTCTTCAGGCTCCTCCTTTTTCTTGGGCGCAATAAACCTACCCTTGAAACTGTAGGTGATCCCGCGGCGCCGCTCCCAGTCGCGGAGCGCCTTGGCCATGCTGCCGCCGGTGTCTTTGATGTCCGGCATGTACAGGCTGCCGTCCACCGGAGTGTTGTCCTGTAGTGCGATTGAGCGTTGTGCTGCGTGTCTCATGAGTTTAGGAAGCTGGCGATTCGCCCATTGAATCTCAGGTTCGTGCTTACTCCACACGGACCGTTGCGCTGAAACGGGATGTTGATTTTGCGGTTGTCCTCAGTGTCGATCTCGAGGGTCATAATGCAGGTGGCATCCTGCTGGATTGCCCTCGATTCTCGGGCCTTGCCCTGCTCGTTAAGCTGAGTAATACCAATGACGAGACAGCCCAGTTCCAGGCCCAATAGACGCAGCGAGCGGGACACCTCTGCAACCTCCCGCTCCCGCGTGCCGTCCTTGCCCAGTTCGCACCTCACCAACTGGATGTAGTCGATGAACATGACACCCAAGCCCATGCTGCTTTTGCTCATGGCGCGGGCCACGGAGCAGATGCTCTGGATGTCGTACAGGTCGTCCCGGATGATGAGGTTCGAACGGCGCAGGATGCTGAGCGCGCGCTGCATCCCGGCCAACTCCGACTCGGTTCTGACGCCTTCCGCCAAAGAGCGCAGCGAGACATTCCCGATACGAGCGACAAGGCGGTCGATGATCTGGCTCGCCGGCATCTCCAGTGAGACGATGAGTATTCCCTTTTTCATCGCTTTCCGTTGTCGCGGTGGATTTCTGCCGAGTTGTGACTGCGGTGCCCCTTAAAGATCCGCACGACCAATACGACCTCGATCTGGTCCGTGGACTGATTGTTCGGAAGTTCGGCCGCTTGATCGATGACCATCTGGCACTTCTCCCGGTCCCCGATGAACAGAACATCCTGGGTGACCTTCGGCCGCGGCAAGTGCTTGACCCCCTCACGGACGATCGTTTTTCTGAGCGCTACATATTGCCTCATATTTTCTTATGCGAGTTTCCTTAATTGCGATGAGCCATTCGAGTTGTTGGAGCCTGCGAAGAATCTTGTGTTCGTTCACTTGACCTCCTTCTCCAACTCGCAGCGGATTGCCTGCCGGGCGTTGGCAACCTCGATCTGGAAGTGTGTCCAGCAGTCCCGTTGGATCATCTGGGCGATGGCGTCCGCGGTCTGGACGGCTTCGTAGTGACGACGAAAAGCCTCAAGAAGGCTGTCCACCTGTTTCAGTAGTTTGTGTGTTTTGGATTGCATTGGCGATTGTTGGGAATTGTTGTTTGAAGATTTCATATGCTGCCTGAGCGACCTCACGGTGCTCCTTCTGGGTGTGTTCGGACAAGCGCTGCTGGAAGTAGTGGATCCAAGAGCGCACGCTGCCGGTCATGTACAGGGTCGTCTGTGTGCAGAGCGGCAGGATCATGCGGGCGCACTCACGGGCTACGCCGTTTTTAAGCAGGTCGAGGTAGCAGTTGTGCGCTGCATCCAAGGCCCACTTCACGATCGACTCGAGCCCGGCATCGGTTGGCATAAACTCGGATGCCTGCCTGTTCGTCTTGCCCTGCTTCCTAAGTTCGACCGGCTCAAAGTCGCTGGCCTCTGCATACCGCTGCGAGAACTCCTGAAAGGTGAACGAGCGGTGCCGCAGGATCTGCGCAGCAATGGCGCGGCTGGTCTTGATCTCGAGCGTCATCGAAGCCGTCTCAAAAACGGACCAGTGCCCATGCCTGATGCAGTAGCGCAGCAGTCGCTCGCCGGTTTCCGTGTTGAGTTGGTTCGATGGATTGCTGACGCGAGCGGCGTACACGATGATGTCTTCCGCAGTGGCGATGCCGGGGATGTGGCTCTGGGTCAGGGCGACAAGTGAGACTTTCATTCGAGTGCCTCCCGTGCTATTCTTTTGCACGCGATATGTATGTTTGGGTCGTATGGCACATCTCCTGTAGTTTCGATGATGCGCCTGAGCGCCTCCTCCAACTTGTAGACTCGGTGATACCTTGGTGTGCCTTCGTTCCATGCCTCAATGGCGAACTTTTTTGAATCTGCGCCGGGTCCTTCAGCCTTGCAGTTGGAACACTGCAAAAACCAATCAAGACAAGTAATTCTGAAATTACTTGTAACAACATGATTGTGGATTTGGGGATCTGTAAATCCACAAAACGGACATTCTTTAATGTTCATTCCCCGCCGCGTTTATTTGTTCGTCAGTCATTTGTGCAGCATTGTTAGAGACGCTGTGCATGGCGTTTCTTTTCTGACCCATAAGTAAAAAGTTCCGCCGCCGCATTCGTTGCACTCAATGTCGGTCCACCCGCCATTCCAATGATTTAAGGTTGCGGAGTTTTTAGCCCCGCACATGGGACAGTTTGTTTGAACTGCCGAGGATTCCTCGGTGGTTGCTTCGTTTATTTGTTCGTCGTTCATTTTAATACTTAGGTAGGATCAACTTAAACTCCGGCAACCCCGGCCACTCCTGTGCAGTCTCGCAGCGACGGAAGTGCGCAAGCTCCTCCTCGATCTTCGCGTTGGCCTGCTCGAGGATCTCGCTGCCGGCACGCATGAACTGCGTGAGGTGCGGCGCTTCGGTGTCCACGACGAGGAACCAAAAGCCGGGCGGCTCGTCCCGCAGGTTGCCGGTGGCAGCGTTGTAGCCATACTGGTACCAGGCCGCCTGTACATCGTACCGAAAGCGGTAGAACGACGAGTCGAAGTTCCGGATGTCATTAGTGGTCTTGAGGTCCACCAGGCATGTTTGCCCGTTGATCATCGCGATCATGTCCGGGCGTCCCTTGCAGGCCACACCGTCCCGCTCCCAGAACATCGAGCACTCAATGTCGTCATCGTCGAACACGCAGTGCTCCATGAGCGGAGAGACCGCTTGCAGGCAGCCGTCTATGACCGTGGCCTCCTCTTTGGTGACGATCACCTTGTTGATGTGATTCTCGCAGAAGAGCTGCCACTCTTCCTTGCCGGCCTTTGTGCGCCGGTCCACTTCAGGGCCAACTGCGTAGTCGCAGCGACCTTCGAGCACAAGCGAGTGAATGAGCGTGCCGATCTCCATGCTGCGGGACGGCTTCCACTCCTGCGCCTTGCGGTGCAGGTAGTACGCGGGTGCGACCGCGAAGTTGTCGAGTTCGTGCTTGGAGAGTCCGGGCATCTGCCGGTACTCAGCCATGGGCAAGTTGTGTTTGATCATTGAATTATTGCTCTGATTTTGTTGTGGAGGTCTTCGATGGTGCCATCGTTGACTATCTCTATATCGGCAACGATCTCGCACTGCTTTAGCTCTGATTCGTGATTTTCTGTAATTATTCCAGGCCGCACGATCCGAACGATGATGCCGCCCTTGCCGCGCACATAGTCGGCTTCGTTCTGGAAGCGGACATCGGTAAATACAATCAGCCTTGAATCTTCCCCTGCCTCAATCATCAACTCAACGTATTTGATCCAAATTGCTGGGTCATACTGCCTTCCGGCCATGCCTATGTTTTGCAGCAACGCTCGCCCACGTTCGTCTTTGTTTCCATCCCAATCAAATCTCCATGCAAGATTTTTTACTCTGTCGGCAAAAGCATAGCGCGCATAGCCATAGCTGTAGAGCACTTCAGCCGCAGTGTCCTTGCCTGAACCTGCCAGCCCGATGAGTCCGATGTGTTTCACGGATTCACCTCCAGTGCAGAGCATCCAACAACAACGCCATGCTCGTTGCGCAACAGTTTTGCTGGGCTGCAAATGTCCTTCCTTTCCGGGACAAACATCCGGACAAGCCCTGCGACAATGTACATGGTATCTGGTTGAGGATCAGGTAGGTTAGATATGCCCAAGTTTTTGGTCACAACAACGGGCACGCCGTTGACATCTGCGACTTGCGCCATCTGCGTATTGACGCGGGCGATGTAGCCGCTGGGTGGCACGGGGTCGTGTCCAAAGATGGTGATGGTGTGTGGGGTCAGGTTAATCAATTTCATGTGTTAGGATGTTGGCAAGGATGTTGAGGCCCATCATGGTTTTTCCGGACTTTTCCGGTCCACCGATTACGAGGAAATCCCCGTAGCGGATGGGTGTGAGGTTGTCGAGCCGGTCGTAGCCGGTGCGGATGCGCTGAGTCTGGTCGTCGCCTTCCTGGTAGCGAGTGATCGCATCCATAATCAGCGCCTTGGTGTCGAGCTTCGCCGGTGGCGTCATCTCGCTGCGGATTTTCTCGATGTCTGTCGAGATCCGGTTGACGAGGTCGGCTGTTGTGACATCCGGGGCGGCGAGCAACTTCTGTCCCTCGGCCAGCGTCTTCGCCACTGAGCGCCGCTTTGCCGCGGCTTTGACGATGTCCATCAACTCACGCAAGGCGCCGGCCATGGGCATGAGCGTGTAAAGCTCCGTCAACTCATGGAACTGCACATGCTCGTTGCGCTCGCGGAGTCGCTCGAAGATGACCCGGACATCGCAGCCGGAGCGGCGGGAAACCTGATCGAGGACAACCTCGACCACATTCCGGCTCAAACCGTCTGCGATGTACACCGGGTTGAAGTTCGCCTCACCAATCATGTTGAGGACAAGCTCCGGATGGTTAAGCGTGATCGAGGCGATCCCTCGTTCGGATTCAACAGGGATGTTCACCAGCCCTCCTGTGAAGGATTGTTAGCCTCGAGCAAGGAGCCGGTGCGCTGCGAGATTGGGACTCGCTTTTCACCTTGGGCACGGCAGAGCCAAGCGTTCAGGAACCGTCCCATCCCGCGGCGCGTTTTGCGTTTCTGCGGATTGGTCTCGGCCCACAACCGGGCTTTGGTCAACTCGGCGTCCACGAAGGCATGGCCAAAGGCAGCCTTGAAGTCGTTAAGAAGTGCGG
>JAFMIZ010000188.1 GCA_017853715.1 Pedosphaera sp. | reverse complement strand
TTTAAGACCCTGCGCTCCACTGGTTGGGCCAGCTATATCGGAAACAGACTCTGGATCCCCGATGGCCGCGACACCGTGGCCATCTCGGATGTTCTCGACCCCGACCTCTACGATCCGTTTTTCCAGAGCTTTCGCGCCAACCAGGGCAGCAACGACTACCTCGTCGCCATCCATCCTTGGGTGGAGGGCCAAGCGCTGGTCTTCCTACGCAACTCGATCTGGCTGGCCAACCTCACCGACACCAGCAACGCCACCGGAGACACCTTCACGGTGGACTCCGCCGTCAGCCGCCTCACGCTTCTCACTGACGAAATCGGCTGCGTGGCCCGCCGCTCGATCCAGACGGCAGGGCAGTTTGTTTTCTTCCTCTCGGACGCCGGAGTTTACCGCCTCGACACCCAGCTTGACCTCAAACTCCGAGCCAACACCCAGCCGCTCTCGGACCCCATCGCCGACCAGATCGACGAAATCAACAGCGACTACGCGCATCTCGCTGTCGGTAAATGGTGGAATAACCGCTACTACCTCGCCGTGCCCATCGGCGAGAACGCCACGGCCAACAACACCCTTTTCCTCTGGAACGCTCTGAACTCGCAATGGGAAAGCCGCGACACCTACGCCATCAATCTCGACGAGCTGCTGGTCGCCGCCTACTCCAGCCAACGCCGACTCTTCGCCGCCAGCCGCGCCGGAACGCTCTTCCTGCTCGATGAGCTGGACTACGGCGACGAGGTGCCCTACGCGAACGCGCAAGACCTCTACACCGAAATCCCCTCCGAACTCATTACCCGCCGCTACGGCTGGGGAAGCCTCAATGCCAAGCGCCTCACGCGAGCCAAAGCCAGCGTGCTCCTGCCAGACGCCTCCGCCTGCACGCTCGATGCCGTGACGACCGACTACGACGCTGATTTCCAAGTCGCCTCCCTGGAGAACACCACCGGCGAGGAGGAAGACTACACGCTGAAGGCCCCCCTGCGCTGCAAAGCGACCGGCCTCGACCTCCGCTTCCGCGTGCAAAGCGGCCGCCCCATCTTGCGTCAGATCAGCGCCGAAGCCACCCGCTCCGGCTTTGACCCCACCGAAACCCGCACCCTCAACTAACCATGGCAACTCTCACCAAAGGCAAAACCTTCACCAACGGCGAACTCGTCACGCCTCAAAAACTTCACGAGCTCGTCGATCTTGGCTCGGTGGCAAACATCGTCAACGCTGACATCGCCGCAAATGCAGCAATCGCCGACACGAAGCTCGCCACCATTTCCACGGCTAACAAAGTGGCCAACTCCGCAACCACCGCTACAAACGCCAGCACGGCCAACGCCATCGTGGCTCGGGATGGAAGCAGCAATTTTTCCGCCGGAACAATCACGGCCAACTTGACCGGGAATGCCAGCACGGCAACAACTCTGCAAACAGCCCGCACCATCAATGGTGTCTCTTTTAATGGGTCGGCCAATATCACCGTCACCGCCACGCCGAACGAGCACACGCACGGCAGTATCACCAATTTAGGTGCCATCGGAACGGCTGCGAACTTGCCGATCATCACTGGAGCGAGTGGAGTCCTCCAAGCAGGCTCCTTTGGAACGACTGACAACACCTTTTGTAAAGGTAACGATAGCCGCCTGTCGGACGCAAGGACGCCTACTGATGGATCGGTGACCAACGCTAAAGTCTCTGCTTCAGCAGCAATCGCCGACACGAAGCTCGCCACGATAACCACGGCGGGAAAAGTATCTAACTCCGCAACCACCGCTACAAACGCCAACACGGCCAACGCTATTGTGGCCAGGGATGCCAGCGGCAATTTTTCGGCAGGAACAATCACGGCCAGCTTGACTGGCACAGCAAGCGGTAACGCCCCCAGCAATCACACGCACGGCAGTATCACCAATTTAGGTGCCATCGGAACGGCTGCGAACTTGCCGATCATCACTGGAGCGAGTGGAGTCCTCCAAGCAGGCTCCTTTGGAACGACTGACAACACCTTTTGTAAAGGTAACGATAGCCGCCTGTCGGACGCAAGGACGCCTACTGATGGATCGGTCACCACGGCAAAAATCGCTGACGGAGCGGTGACTCAAGCAAAACTGAACTCGAGCGTCACGCTTGTGCCGACTGGAGCCGTGATGCCCTTTGCCATGAACTCAGCCCCAAGTGGCTGGCTTGCAGCCAACGGAAATGAGTATTCCAAGACAGGGACATACGCCGCATTATTTGCTGTGATTGGAACTATTTATGGAGAGACAAATGGAACAGGCGGAACTGGCACAACGCATTTTCGTGTGCCCGATTTGCGCGGCTACTTCGTGCGCGGCGCTGGAACCAATAGTGACGGCACGGCGTCAGGGACTTTCGGCGCGAAACAGTCTGATGCTTTTCAAGGGCACTATCACAACCTAACGAGTGATGCTCAATATACAGGATACGGTTCAAGTATTGCATCAGGAGGAACTTGGGCTGGTTTTGGGGCTTCAATTGGCGTGACTTCTCCTAAAACAGACGGAACCAATGGCACCCCCCGCACAGCCTCGGAAACCCGCCCTGCAAACATCGCTTTGCTTTACTGCATCAAATTTTAATCCCCCCACCACCAAATGAGCAAGAAAAAGAAACCTTCCGCCCCGCCAGCCCCGCAGCAGCGAGACCTTGCCGCTGAAATGGCGCAAATTTCTGCTATTGCCCAAGCCAATGCCCAAGCCCAAGCGGATGCCACGGTTAAAAACGCAGGCCGCCTAAGTGACCAAGCACTTAAAAGCACCGGCGACATCGCCAAGAAGCTCGAAGACAGCCCATACACCGCAGCGGCCAACCAAAACATCCGTGATGCCGGAACATCCGCCGCCCAGCTCGGCCAGAGCTACAACCAAGTCGGCCAGACTGCCGACCGCGTAGCCGCCTACAACGACCCCGCCCAAGCCCGGCTGAACCAGATGGCCCTCGGCCAACTCTACCGGCCCGACCAAATTTCCTCCCAGGCTGTCGCCGCCGACCAAGTGACCGGCTCTCGCGTTGCTAATGTGGGCCAGATGGAC
>JAFMIZ010000187.1 GCA_017853715.1 Pedosphaera sp. | reverse complement strand
GTAGAGCGGGCGGCTGTTAACCGCCAGGTTGCTGGTTCAAGTCCAGCTGGGGGAGTTACCCAAGCGGGTTGGCCGAGAACGGCCAACCCGCTTGTTCATTGGTGCCGGATGCCGGAACATCGATCCTGACGCGCTGGGGGCATCTTCGCGCTCTCTGGCGCTCTCTCGGGTTCTCGCATCAACCGCGTGCGGAGCACTCCTGAAGCGCCCTCACGCCCCGTCCCGGCGGCCTTGCTCTCACGCGCTCTCTGCTCTCGGTTCACAGCGCCCGGTCCAATGTGGCGCCCTCGAGACATCCTGGTTGACGGCGGTCAGGCTGCGGCAAATGAAATTGGTAGGGGAACTTTCGATCCCTGCCCCATGCCCACCGCCCCAACACCATCCATCATCATCGACCCTGCACTCGCCATCCGCATCGCCCGCGTCAAGCAGATGCGGCCGCGCGAGCTGCGCGAGGCCTATCGCCATACCTTCGGCCGAGACACGACTTCGGGGAACCGAGCCTGGCTGGTCCGCGCCATCACGACCCGACTGCGAGAGATCGACATGAGCCACCAACTGCCAGAGGCGCTGGCCGTCGCCCGAGAGGTGGCGAAGGACTTCGGCTGCGAGACGAGCTTCACGAGCTGCCTCGAAACCATGCCGCCCTGCGTGCCAATCCCCAGACCAGCCGAGGATGCGTTCGAACGCCCGCTCGCCGCCGAGGGCCGGGACCCACGCATCCCACCGCTCGGCACGGTGCTCGTCAGGCACTTCGGCGACCGCGACTACCGCGTGACGGTGACGGATGACGGGTTCATGCTCGGTAGGCGCCGCTATCGTTCGCTCAGCGCGGTCGCGAAGGCGATCACCGGCAAGCACTGGAACGGGTTTCTGTTCTTCGGGCTCAGCGCTGCGCCACGATGACAGCGAATTCAGCGATTCAGATTGTTGGGCCCGGTGGAGGGCTGGCTTTTATCAAGAACCGCCTCAGCAACATCGATCGCCACCGGCCGCGTGACAACTCCGCCGTAAGCCATAATCTCCACTTCGGCCCGACCCCGCGCGAGCACCACGTGGACCAATGGGATTTCTTGGCCGGAGATTCGGATCCGCTTCTGGCAAGCGAAACCGTGACAGTCCTTCCTCTCAATCGGCTCGTATTCAGCGCTGAGTATCTGAGCCATCCCCGCTTGGGACAACAACCCGTTCATTTGACGTGAATTGGCCTCCTTGAACGATACGGCATGCTTGGCATCATGCTCGGAGGAGTGTTCGAACAGCCTTGTTCCCATCATCTTGGATTCCGGGTCGATCTTTGGTTTCAAGATAGATGCCCGATTGCGTACAACTCCCCGGAGCAAACGCTCCACGTCCTCCTTGGGGCGGTTTGCAAACTCGGCTCGAAGCCGCGATGAGGTGGCCGACAGGCGCAGTTGCGTCCAATCTTGCAGTTGGAAACCGGATGCGACGTAGTCGAGGCCGGCGTCGAAATTGAAAACCCTCGGGGGCTCGGTCTCGGGATCGAGAAACCAGTCAGGCCTGGATATCACCTGGAGATTCCGGGGCGGTTCACGGAATGCCCGCGCTACGGATTCAACTCCTCCCACCTCAAGAACACGGGCCATGAAAGCCTCGCCGTCGTGATAGGAAGATCCCACCTCGGGCGGACGTAATGGCATGAACTGTTGCCTCACAATATTGAGGCCGGGCGGGCTACTCCCGATGGATGATGTCATTCGCTCGAATGCCAGTGTCCAGCCGTTCTCCTTGCACACACGCCGTGCAACCAGTTGCGCATGTCCTTCCGTTACGGCGAGCATTGCCGCTAGGGATTCCGCGTCCTTAACGGCTTTGGCCTGTTCACTCAAATTCCACATGCGGTCATCAGCGGCATGGGCAGCCTCGTGGACAAGAAAGACCCGCAGGCTGTCCCGCTTGGTCAGCCACGTGTCGCCTGTGGCGCGCGCATGTTCCGCGAAGTTCTCCGGGACAACGAAAATAGCCTTTTCGGTAACGACATACTTGGCTAAGAGCCATCGGGCTGCCATTTTGATATCCAGTTCCGTATGCCCGTCGGAACCGGCAAACTTGGGAAATAGGCTGGCTTGTTCAGCCCGGATCGCTGCTTCCAATTGCTGTCGCGTGACGACCCGCACGGGCACTTCGCCCCAAAGTTCCATACCGCGGACTTTGCCGACCGCTGTGAGAGCGGCTTGAGCCTCCGCGTTGACGACTTCCTCGGAGACTTCCTCGGAGAACGGGCTGACGTCCATGGCGGATGCCGGCGATGTTGCGGCCAGCAACAGCACGGCGGCGGCTCCGGATTTGGCAGTTCTCATCATTCGGTTCAGCATTCTGCACATAACTTGTTTTGCTACGGAATCCCCTTTGGCGGGACTTTGCGGAAGATTTTACCACGAAGTATGGACCAAGCGAGTAGCAGCGAGAACTTCACGACGGGAACGGGAGCAAACGCGCGGCCGCGCAGCCGGCAGGACCAAGAGCAGCTGGCTTTCCGGGTTGCCAACAACAAGGCGACATTCGAGAGCACCGTCACCGAGCAACTGACCTACGGCA
Source organism: Pedosphaera sp. (assembly GCA_017853715.1). GTDB lineage: Bacteria > Verrucomicrobiota > Verrucomicrobiia > Limisphaerales > DSYF01 > DSYF01. The sequence continues at coordinate 483 of JAFMIZ010000187.1, read as the reverse complement.
TCACTCGCACCTATGTCACGAGCAAGTACATGGGAGCTGCACCTGTCTGGTTCACCGAGGTGCAGGGATCAAGCCATGTGTACCAGCCGGGCGCTGCGGACCTCGTCTGGACCCGTTCCTTCTCGCAGATCGTGTCTGAAGTGACTGTGTGCACGCCTTGCCCGGCGGAAATCAACGGGGACGGCAGCGTCGATGGCGCGGATCTCGGGATGCTCCTCGCCGCGTGGGGCTCTGCGGACTCTGCGTCAGACCTCGATGGCAACGGCTCGGTGGGTGGTGCAGACCTGGGGATGCGCCTCGCAGCATGGGGAGGCTGTTGAGCCCACACGCTCACCTGCGACCCGAGTGCGTACGGGTTGGTTTCGGAAGGCGGTGGACGAACTGCCCTGATGCTGCACTGCCCGGTCGTTTCGATCGGCACCCCGCGCCGAGGTAGCGAAGGAATCGCCCTTCACCCCCTCTGGCGCGCTCAGAACGCCATCT
>JAFMIZ010000186.1 GCA_017853715.1 Pedosphaera sp. | reverse complement strand
CCTCGCCTCCACCATTTGCACTTCCTGTTAGTTCCGGTAGCATCCGAAAGCCAGCGTAACTGCTGGCTTTTTACTTTGTTCTCTGTCCAGGAATAGGCAACGCCGTCCGTTGACAGCCGGGGGCAACTGGGGGCAACATTGGGGGCATGTGACTGTTTCATGAAAGGAGTTGCCCCCATGCCACTGACTGATACCGCCATCCGTAACGCTAAGCCGGGCGCGAAACCTATCAAATTGTTCGATGAGCGGGGGCTGTATCTGGAACTCTCCCCCACCGGGGGCAAGTGGTGGCGGCTCAAGTACCGGTTTGACGGCAAGGAAAAGCGATTGTCCTTGGGGGTATACCCAGACGTAAGTCTGAAAGATGCCCGCGACCGCCGCGATGCAGCGCGCAAGTTACTGGCGGATGGCGTAGACCCCAGCGAAAACCGCAAGGCGGAGAAGTCTGCCCGGGCCAACCAATCAGCAAACAGTTTCGAGGTGGTGGCACGGGAGTGGGTCGCCAAGTATTCCGCAAGATGGGCGACGAATCACGGCGGGCGCATTGTCCAGCGTTTCGAGCGCGACATCTTTCCTTGGATCGGTGGGCGCCCTATTGCCGACATCACCGCGCCGGAATTGCTCACCGTCGTGCGCCGAATTGAAAGCCGGGGTGCATTGGAAACGGCGCACCGGGCCTTGGGCAACTGCGGGCAGGTGTTCCGCTATGCCGTCGCCACCGGGCGCGCCGAGCGCGATCCTTCCGTCGATCTACGCGGCGCGCTGCCACCTGCAAAGAGCGTACACTTCGCCGCGACCACCGAACCGAAACAAGTCGCTGAAATCTTGCGAGCGATGGAGGGCTATGAAGGCACGCTCACCGTGCGGTGTGCCCTGCGTCTTGCCCCGCTGGTCTTCGTGCGCCCCGGTGAACTACGCAAGGCCGAATGGGCGGACATTGACCTGGACGCGGCTGAATGGCGCTACACCGTGACCAAGACCAATACCCCGCATATCGTCCCCCTCTCTCGGCAAGCGGTGGAGATCCTGCGCGAGCTACAACCGCTCACGGGGCTCGGGCGCTTCGTTTTTCCGAGTGCACGCAGCAACGCGAGACCGATGAGCGACAACGCGATTCTTGCCGCCATGCGGCGCATGGGCATCGGTAAAGAAGAAATGAGCGGACACGGATTCCGAGCTGTAGCGCGAACCATCCTTGATGAAGTGCTGGGCGTGCGTCCCGATTACATCGAGCACCAGCTTGCCCACGCCGTGCGCGATCCGAACGGACGCGCCTACAACCGCACGGCGCACCTGCCTGAGCGGCGCAAGATGATGCAGCAATGGGCAGATTATCTCGAAAAGCTCAAAGCCGGTGCGGAAGTCATCCCGTTACTGCAACGCGCCTGACTGCTTTTAGGGAACTCCTTCGGGGCGGATGGGAGCAGGGCGCGAGCAGTCCAGTTTTATTGTTGGGTTTTCTTCCGACTGACAATAGTCGCAATGTCCAACCACTCTGCCCTGCATGATCTGCTCATGCAAATAATCCTCACTAATAAAATCCACGCAGACGCTACTCATCGGCAGCAGCCAATAACCTGCTTAATCGCCCCAGTGCTTCAGCGACGATACGCCCTTGTTCTTCAATATTGGTGATGATCTCCTGCGGCGTATGCGCATCTACCTTGGTCACGGTATTCGGATTGACTGCTTTCAGGTCAAACACGGCGGCATCGATGTCGGTGGCCTTGGCTTCCAGATGTCGCACTCTTCTGTAGATAGCACATCATCTGTCCGGTTGAGGGTGCGCCCTCAAGGAGGGCCACCATGACACGGGCGACCGTCCTACAGGAGGTGCGACAGATGCGGTTTGAGGCGCTCTACGCGCGGCAACCACGGCGAGAACTGACGATGGGAGACGCAGCCGAGATGCTGGGGGTGACAGAACGGACGTTTCGCCGCTGGCGGGGGCGCTATGATGCCGAGGGGGCCGAGGGGTTGCAGGACCGTCACCTCGGTCGCGCCTCGTCCCTCGCGGGGCCGGTCGATGAGGCGCGACGCATGGGCACCTTGTATCAGACGCGGTACACCGGCTGGACCGTCAAGCACTTCCACGAACACTGGCGCACCGAACATGGCGGGACACGCTCCTCTAGCTGGACGAAGAAGACGTTGCAGGCCGCCGGCCAGGTCGCCCGCGCGCCGCGGCCCCGCAAAACCTTGCCCGGCATGATGCTCCACCAAGACGGCTCCATGCACGAGTGGGTGCCGGGCTGTCAGTGGGATTGGATCGTGACGCTCGATGATGCGACGACCGAGATCTATTCGGCCTTCTTTGTCGAGGAAGAAGGGACCCTGAGCAGCTTGCACGGCCTGCAGGAGGTCATCGAGACACACGGCCTCTTCAGTCCCCTGTACACGGACCGAGGCTCGCACTACTCCGCTCGCATGTGATCGAAGCGAGCGGGGTAAGCGGTTCCCCGTCAACGGTGTCGGTCAAATCCTGGCCATCTCACATGTCGCTTGTCCCGTGCGCAGGGACCCCTGCCGCGTGATCTGACGTCAGGATGCGCGACCGCTCCCGTCGATGCGCGTCCTCGTCCATCGCCGTGCGGGAAGGACCATGGATCCGGTGAGGGCAGGGCGCGTGCGCCCCCTGCCCTCCCCGTCACGAGAGCTGCTCGCAGACACGGACCGATACCGTACGCGGCGCGGGAGCGACTCCCGCCCCACCCACGCCGCATCGCACGGTCTCAGCTACTGCGGGGCATAGACGTAGACCGCCCCGGCATGGAAGCAGGTGTTGTCCGCCTGGTCCCCGCCGATCCCGTCGGCGCAGCTGGCCTCGAGGGAGGCCCCCACGGCCAGGGTGTCCCCGCTGAGGGCCACGCTGTGGCCAAAGCCGTCGAGTCCTTCGCTGTTGGAGGCCTTGACATAGGCCTGCTGACTCCACACGCCCCCCGTCCGCGTGAAGACATAGACCGCCCCGGCGCCGCCGGTCCCGGCACCGCAGTCGTTATTCGTTTCGTCCCCGCCGATCCCGTCGGCGCAACTATCCTCGCCGATGGCCCCCAC
>JAFMIZ010000185.1 GCA_017853715.1 Pedosphaera sp. | reverse complement strand
CAGAGCGAGCAACGAACCGGTCCAGGTCAGATGGAACAGAAATTTGCGGCAGCCGGCGAGCAATTGATGCAGACGCGTCTCATCACCCGCAAAGTTGAACCGTGCGATATAGTGCGTGACCGCAAACGTTGCGATGGAAGCCGGCAGGCTGAGCAACATCGCGAGACTGAAGGCGCTGTTGGCCAGTCCATACTCGCCGCTGGCCTGCATGTTGCGGCTGATGACGGCCTGAAACGCGTAATTGCCCAAGCCGGCCAAGAATCCGGCAGCGGAGAATAAAACTCCGCTGCGGAGCAAGTTGCCCGCGCGACTTGATGACCCCACCTCGCTCATGTCTTCGGCTGACGCCGCAGTGAAATCAGGAGAACTCCGATCAACAATACAGCCACGCCCATCATCGCGGCGGAGAAATAGAACGCGTTGAGCGGCGGGCGGAACCGGAATTCCACGGTGTGTTCGCCGGGCGTCAGTTCGACGCCCCGCATGATGTAATTGCAACGCAGCATCGGCGCGGGTTTGCCGCCCACGGTGACTTGCCAGTGAGCATCGTGGCGGTCATTGAGCAGCAGGACACAATTCGTTTTGGCATTGGCCTTCAGCGTAATGTGCGTGGGTTTGTAGCTGGTGAATTCAACAGTGCCTGCGTCAACGTTGGTGGATGGGCTGGCTGACAGCGACTCCGCCACCAAGACGGTCTGGTGCGGATCAAACGCGGGGTCCGCCAGTTTGGCGAGCGTGGCCTGATCGTTGGTGCTGACTTCCCAGTTGGAGTAAAGCTTCACACGCGGGAGAGCTCCGGTGAACTCGATCACCGCGTAGTCAGCAGTGGCGTTGGTCAGCGCGGTGAAGTCCTCCAAACCGTCCACCTGAACCACCCCGGGCTTGGGAACCAAGCTGAACTGCAGCACGGGACGAAAGCGCTGCTTCTCGGGATCCACCTGTGTGTTCAACACGTCGGTAAAGCCGGCGGCTCCCAGCAGATAACGAGTATTGGTCAGCTCCCAGCGCCGGGGGATTTTCCACAATGTATTGGTGGTGCCGTCAAAACGCAGCGCGCCTTCAAAGTCGCGGAACACCACCGGCTCGCGGGACATCTGCACGATGTCGAGGCTCTGGATGTTGTAGTAATAGAAATGGTGTTGAGCCCATTCGATGCCATACATCTGGTCAAACATGGCCATCTGGGGCGGTGACCTGAATGGTAACCGTGCTACACGCTGCTCGTAGGGTTTTTCCTTGAGAAAGTCGATTACGGGATTGCTGGCGTATTTATTCTGGTAGTCCCAATAAACAACCCACGGCAGGTTCGCACGGAACAAGTCCGCAATCAGCACGGCCACCAAGAGGGCAGGAGCCCAGTTGCGTGCGCCCGCCACGAGTTTGCCGCGCATCACGGCCAGCACCACGCCCAAGGCCAGCAGCAAGAACAACACGCCCCACCCTGCTTGGCCAATGCTGAACTGGATGATGCCTTTCACATCCTCCGGACCAAATCCTTGTGACAAAAGGTAACGCTCCAACGCGTTGGCCGAGCCGCTGTAGAGCAGCCAACTGATCACCCCCACAGCCGCCAGCGCCAGCGAAAAGAACCACCATTGTTTATCGAAGGAGGCTTTTGCGGAACCCTGCGTGGAGCCGGGCTTGTTCACGTAAGCACGCAGCAAGCCCTCGGTGCCATACGCCGCGAGGACCGGCATCGCCCAACTCACGAAGAAGAGGAACTTGACCGGATTACGGATCGTCGAGAAATACGGCAGGGCATAGACGATTTGATAAAACGGCGCATGGCGACCAAACGCGAACAGCAACGAAACCACAAAGACGCCGAACCAGAACCAAATCCAGCGCCGCTCAACCGGATTGAACACTGAATCTTTGGCGCGAAAAGCCTGCCAGACTGCCCAGAGTCCGAGAATGATGGCGAGAATGCCGAGGTAATACCCAGTCCCGGTGTAACGAGGAAAACCCTGATGATGTTCCTCCCAGCCGGGCGTGCGCCCAATTTCGCCCCAATATTGCCCGCCGCCCTTGGTATCCATGCGGTAGCCAAAGACCCCTGGCACCGCGAGGCCTACGGCCTCTGTCTTGGGCAGACTCCATTGCGTGGCCCAGTCCCACTTCTCGGCTTTGGACTGCTTGTCCTGCTCCGTGCCGACGATGCCGGTGATTTGCGTGCCGATCATGGTGACCATGGTCTGGAAAGCGATCAGTCCAGCGCACAATCCAACCACCGCCAGCCGCGCGGCCCCTTTCACAAGACCCTCGAGGGCACTGCCCTCGGACTCAGCCCAGCCCTGATAGACCACCCACGCCGCCACCACCAAACTGTAAAGCGCCCCGACATCTGCCGACTCTATGACTCCCATACCCACCGCCAACCCGGCCAGCACCAAACGAACCCAATACGGACCCCGTTTGCCCGTCAACGCCGCGAGCGCGAGAAAGTTCATTCCCGCCGTGATGGTGTGCGTCATCAATCCCCATGCCCCATCGGAGAAAATGCCGGAATTCAAGGTGGCTGCCAAAGCGCCCAGTATGGCCGCCGTGGGACCCAGGCCCGCCCGGCGGAAAAACAACCATGCACTCAAGGCGAGAAACAGGAGCGTCAGCGGGAACATGAGCTTGGCGGAACCGATTGGTCCCAGCAGCCAGAACAGAAAATAATAGATATCGGCTGGAGCGCTTCCGGCATTGGTGCCAAGCCAGTTTAGGTCCAGCCAAAACCCGAAATAAGCCTCCGGCATGGAAATGGCCTGCATGCTGGCGGCTCCCACGGGTCCGTCGTTGGAAAAAATCACCTCTGACGGATCAAGGCTGCGCCAGAAGAAGGCGGCCAAAATGCCCAACATCAGCAAAAGCATCCAAACGAGGCCCGACTGACTCTTGGCGGAGGTGCCGCTGTGACTGTTTTGCATAAGGTGCCGCAGTTAACCCGACTCACCCGCAGGGGGCAAGCCAGCGTAAAACGAAGCTAGAGCAATTCCATCTGTGCGTAGCGCCGCGCACACGGATTCACGTCCGCTGGTCCGGGTCAACTGCTGGGGTGATTTTTTGGCTCTAT
>JAFMIZ010000011.1 GCA_017853715.1 Pedosphaera sp. | reverse complement strand
TTCACTGTCATCGCGCAAGGGCGGCTTCGGCCGCCCTTGTTGTTTTATCCAGCCAATGAGCTGGACGGTCTGAATTTCATTGAGGCCGCGCTGTCAATCCGTTAGTGGTTTGCCCCTGGAATGCTGTCCCAGTCTGAAATGCCGCTCGTTCGCGATGGCTTGGTCGAGTCATGGTGGACGGAGCTGGCTGAGTATTGGCATCGGTTGCCCAATCGTGTCCTGTTCCTCTGGCTCATGGCCGCATGGTTGCTGTTGTTCCAATTCCTCGGCAGCGGCAATTTTGGCTACATCGCCTCGCCCTCGCTCTTCAAATGGATGTTTGTTGCCTACAACGCGGACAGCGAGATTTCGGACGATGCCCACGGCAACTTGGTTCCGTTCGTGGTCCTGGCGCTGTTCTGGTGGAAGCGCAAGGAACTGTTTGCCGCCGAATTCAGGGTTTGGCCTCCCGCCACGCTGATCATTCTGGCTGCCGCCCTGCTTCACATCGCCGGCTACCTGGTCCAGCAGCAACGCATTTCCATCCTCGCCATGCTGCTGGGCACCTATGGGATCATGGGCCTCGCTTGGGGGCCGGACTGGTTGAGGAAATGCCTCTTTCCCTTCGCTCTGACGGTCTTCATGGTGCCCATGGGTTCCTTGACCGAGAATATCACCTTTCCGCTGCGCTTGCTCGTCACCGTCTTGGTGGAATTCGTCGCGGGCACCATCCTCGGCATTGATGTCGTCCGGGTGGGCACGGGGCTGTTTGACCCCGCGCAAACTTATCAGTTCGACGTGGCGCCGGCGTGCAGCGGCATCCGCAGTTTGGTGGCCATCTTCTTCCTTTGCACCGCGTATGGTTACATGGCGTTCCGGCGGTCGTGGCGTTGGGGCCTCATGATTGCGGCCGCCTTTCCGCTGGCTGTATTGGGCAACATGGTCCGCCTGTTGTTGATCGTCGTGGCGGCCTCGCTGTTTGGCCAGGAGACCGGTTCCTATGTTCACGACAATCCGTTCTTCAGCATGGTTCCCTATGTCCCGGCGGTCCTGGGCATCATTTATCTGGAGCGGGGGTTGAACTCGTTGCACGCCGCGATTCAAAGGGAGAATGCCCGGTCATGAAGCCGCGCGAGAAAGTCCTGCTCGTGGTGGTCCTGGGAGTCATCGCCTGCACCGCCGCGACCTTGATCCACTTCCGCAGCAACCAGCGTTTGGGGGAGCCCGGTATCCGCTCCACGCCCACGGAGGGGGCCTTGCGCCGGGCGATTGAACTGCCCCAGGCCGTTCCGGGCTACATCGTCTCAAATCGTCCAACCGACCAGATTGTGGTGGACGCGCTTCCGGCGGATACCAGTTTCGGCCAGGCCCTGTATGCGGATTTGGCCGGCCGGATGATCCAGGTGAACGTCGTGATGATGGGCACGGACCGCACAAGCATCCACAAGCCGCAGTTCTGCCTGACGGGGCAGGGCTGGGTGATTGATGAGGCCAGAAGCGTGCCGGAAGTGGTCTCGCTCAGCCGGCCGCAACCCGTTGACCTGCCCGTGATGAAGCTGGTGGCCAGCCGGACGGTCGAGGTCAACGGCACCAAATCTTCCTTGTCGGGCATCTATGTCTACTGGTTCGTGGCCGACAAGGCCTGCACGGCCAGCCATTCTGAGCGCATGTGGTGGATGGCCCGGCACCTGGTGCAAACGGGTGAATTGCAGCGTTGGGCCTACGTTTCCTATTTCATGCCCTGCCGCCCCGGGCAGGAAGAGACCGCCTTTGAGGCGATCAAGAAGCTCATCCGGGTCACGGTGCCGGAGTTTCAGACGGCCTGGCCTGCCCCCGTCCAGCCGGCGCTGCATTGAGATGAAGCGCCCCGGTCGTTAACCTGGGTTGCTTAGGGGCGGGTGAATTGCTTAGAGTGTCCCCCTAGCACGACGCAATGCTCAAACGACAACGCATCATCCGGATGCAGATCCATCAATTGATGGATGCGTGTCTCTTTGCCGTCGCCTTCTGGCTGTCGACGGAACTTCGGGCCGATCCGTTCGTCATCGATTTCCTCGGTCTCACCGCAGCTCCGTCCGAGGAGGGGTTCCTCTGGATCTTCCTGTTCTTGATCCCCGCCGCGCCCATCATCCTGGAATGGCAGGGTTTTTACAGTCGCCCGCTGATAGCGCCCCGCCGCCTGATCGTCCTGCCGCTGTTGCGGTCCTGCCTCATTGCGGCCGGCTTGCTCATTCTCTCCTCGTTTTTCCTCCGGATCACTTTTGCGCGGTTCATGGTCATCTGGTTCCCGTTCGTCGCCTTCGCGCTCGTTTATCTGAAGGAGGAGCTCCTGCTGTGGCTGTATCAAACCAAGTTCGCCATGCCGCGCATGCGCGATCAGGCCCTCTTGATCGGTTCGCCGGAAGACACTGCCCGCCTGCAGGAACAGATGCGGCTCAGCCGCGAGTCTGGCCTCGTGGCCGCAGCCTGCCTGGATCTGGCCGATGCCACTCTTCCCCGCGTGGTTGAGTTGATGCACACGCACTCGGTCCGCGGCGTGGTGCTCGCGTCACGCCACGCTCAGCTTGACTGGATCGAGGAACTGGTGCGGGCCTGTGAGTTGGAAGGCGTGGAGTTCTGGCTGGTGGCCGACCTGTTCAAGACCCAGCTTTCACGCCTGACTTTCGATGAGTTCATGGGGCGGCCCATGCTCGTGTTTCGCACCACGCCGGAAATGTCCTGGCAGGCCGTCGCCAAGCACTTGCTGGATTTCTTCGGCGCGGCCGCATTGTTGCTCATCTCCGGTGTTCCCATGTTGGTCGTGGCGGCCGCCATCAAATTGACTTCACCCGGCCCGATCCTTTTCCGCCAGCAACGCGCCGGGTTGAACGGGCGCCCGTTCACCATGTTCAAGTTTCGCACCATGGTGACCAACGCCGAACAGTTGAAACAGGAACTGGCAGCCCTCAACGAGATGTCAGGGCCGGTCTTCAAGGTGACCAAGGACCCCAGAGTCACTCCCATCGGCCGCCGGCTGCGCAAGTTCAGCGTGGATGAGTTCCCGCAATTGTTCAACGTGCTGCGTGGAGAGATGAGCCTGGTGGGCCCGCGCCCGTTGCCGGTGGACGAGGTGGCCCGCTTCGATGACCTGGCCCATCGCCGCCGTCTGAGCGTCCGGCCGGGTTTGACTTGCCTCTGGCAGGTAAGCGGCCGCAATGACGTGAACGATTTTCGGGATTGGGTGCGTCTGGACCTGGAATACATCGACAACTGGTCGCTTTGGCTGGATATCAAGATCCTGCTTCGCACGATCCCGGTCGTCTTGATCGGCTCTGGAGCCAGATAGATGGACCCCTCCCGCCCCTGATTCAATATTTAGCATGAAGAGCAAACCAAAGTCTCATCGCGCCCCCAAACAGCGCTCTCAAACCCATAAACCCGTCTCCGTCGTGACTGGCGCGGCCGGATTCCTGGGGTCGCACCTCACGGACCTGCTCCTGAAACACGGGCATCAGGTGATTGGCATTGATAATTTTGTCACCGGCTCGGTGGACAATATTTCCCACTTGGCCGGCAACCCTGATTTCAAGTTCCTCCAGCAGGACGTAACCGAGTTCCTGTACCTCCCCGGACCCGTTGACTACGTCTGGCACTTCGCTTCACCCGCGAGCCCCGTCGATTATCTCGAATTGCCGATTCAGACCTTGAAGGTGGGATCATTGGGCACCCACAAGGCCCTGGGGTTGGCGCGCGAGAAGAAAGCCCGGTTTCTGGTCGCCTCCACTTCGGAAATCTACGGGGATCCAGCCGTGCACCCGCAGACCGAGGAGTATTGGGGCAATGTGAACACGATCGGGCCGCGCGGATGTTATGATGAGGCCAAACGCTTCGCCGAGGCGATGACCATGGCTTACAACCGTGAGCATGGCGTGGAGACGCGGATCGTCCGCATCTTCAACACCTACGGCCCCCGCATGCGCCTGCGCGATGGGCGCGTGGTTCCGGCGTTCATCGGGCAGGCCCTCTCCAACAAACCCATCACCGTTTTTGGCGATGGCAGCCAAACCCGCAGCTTCTGTTTCGTCTCGGACCTCATTGAGGGCATCTATCGCCTGATGATGTCTGGCTACGATCTGCCGGTGAATATCGGTAATCCGCATGAACTCACCATGCTCGAGTTCGCTCGGGAAATCATCGCCGCCACGGGCTCGCGCAGCAAAGTCATCTTCAAGCCCCTGCCCCAGGATGATCCGAAACAACGCAAGCCGGACATCACCAAGGCTCGCAAGCTTCTGAAATGGCAGCCGGCGGTCCCGCTGGCGAAGGGCTTGGAATCCACGATCAAGTATTTCCGGACGCGCGTGTGATTGTTTGGTGCGTTGCGCGGGCGCTGGGGATTTTCTGTTTGACCGCAGGACCAAAATCGCGGAAACAAACCGAAGTAACATCGTAACCGCTCAGCCCTGTCCCTTTAACCAGCCGGGGCCATTCAGATGCTAAACGCGAAGAATTTTTTGACCATCGATTTCGGCGCCGGAAGTCTCAAAGTCGGTGAGTTTGAGGTGGACGACGCCGGGGTGTTGCGCTTGCTCCAGTTTGCCATCAAGCCGCTCGGGCTGGAGGGTTCGCAGGACGCCAGGCGTGAAGCGGTGGTTCTCAAGGCCATCCAGGAGGTCATTGCCGAGAAGGGGCTGAAGGCCAGGTCCATCAATGTCAGCGCGCCCGGCTACCACGTGTTCTCCAAGTTCGTAAAGCTGCCTCCGGTCGACTCCACGAAGGTCACCCAGATCATCCAGTATGAGGCGCAGCAGAATGTTCCTTTTCCGCTCGCTGAGGTGGTGTGGGATTATCAGATTTTGGGGTCCCATCCCTCGGGTGAGTTGGAGGTGCTGCTCGTGGCCATCAAGTCTGACGTGGTTGAGGGATTGTTTCGCGTGGCGGCCTCGGCCGGCTTGGCGTTGGACATCGCCGATGTTTCGCCCGCGGCGCTCTGCAATGCGTTCCGCTATAACTACGGTGACCTTGATGATTGCACCATGCTTCTGGACATCGGTGCAAAGACGAGCAACCTGTTGTTCTTCGAAAAGGGCAGGGTCTACGCCCGCAGCATAAACCTGGGCGCAAATTCGATCACCCAAGATTTCGCCAACGAGGCGAAGTTGCCCTTCCCCAAGGCGGATCAGATCAAGATCGATGAGGGTTTTGTCAGTCTGGGTGGCGCTTACGAAGAACCGGAGAACCCCCACCAGGCGGCCATCTCCAAGATAGCGCGCCAGTTCATGACCCGCCTGCATATTCAGGTCAATCAAACCCTCCAGTTTTACCGCGCTCAGCAAGGCGGATCGGCCCCTCAACGCCTGTTCCTCGCGGGCGGCGCGTCGGTGATGCCTTACACGGCGCAATTCTTCGCGGAAAAGTTGAATGTCCCGGTCGAATACTTCAATCCCTTCCGCAACGTCCAGATCGATCCGGCGGTCAATCTTGAGGACCTGGCCCGTGCCGCCCACGCCATGGGCGAAGTGGTCGGTTTGGGGCTGCGCAACTTGGCCAACTGCCCCGTTGAATTGAATTTGATGCCGGAAAGCACCCTCCGCTGGCAGAGTTTCAACCAGAAAAAGCCCTATTTCATGGCGGCTATTGTCAGTCTGGTGCTGGTGGTGGCGGCCACGGGCTGGCTGTATTCCAAGTTGGCCGCCGTGAAAGAATCCGAATTCAACACCCTCCAAGAGCGCTTGACGCCCCTCGAGATCAAGGCCGCAGACTTCAAAAAGGCCTACAACCAGGATCTGGCGACCGCGACCAACAACCTGGGCCAGATTTCTGAGTGGATACACGACCGCTATTACTGGGGAGATGTCTGCGCCGAACTCAGGCGGGTTTTGGCCAGGGTTGAGGAGGGCGCCCGCCAAAAATTGGGCGTCGAAACGGGGGTTTGGATCGAGCAGTTCATCACCAAGCAAGGCATGGGCGCAAGCAGCGCTTACGGTTTTAACCCCTACGGAGCCGCTGCTGATCCTTATGGCGGGGCAAACCCCTCCGCCGCGCCAAATCCCTATGGTGGCGGTGACCCTTACGCGATGCCCAATCCCTATGGTGGGCAGCCGGCTTATCCCGCCGCTGGAGGAAGCGAATTTGGCGCCTCGCCAGGCTATCCTGATGCCATGGGGGGCATGCCCGGTCAGCCAGCCATGGACCCTAACGCTCAACCCATGTACAACCCCGACGGGACTCCGATGATGAATGCGGATGGCACCCCCATGATGGGGGTGCCCATGATGAACCCGGATGGCACGCCGGCTTACAACCCTGACGGCACCCCGATCATGACGCCCGTTGGTCAATCGCAAGACTCGGGAACTGAGTATTCCAAGGTGACCGTTGTCTTGCGGGCGGTGGATGTTTCGCCGGAAGCCCAGCAGATCATCCCTTTCGCGGTGCAGGCTGAGTTGAGTGCGAGCCAGCTGTTCAATCCGGCAACCACCGTGCTTTCTCCGCAGGTGACACCGGATGCCACCACTTCTACTTTCACATTCGGCGTCACCCTCGGCCTCAAGCGGCCCATGAAGCACTAATATGGAATGGATCAAGCGTAACCTTTTGTTCGTGCTGGGCGGCGTGATTTCCCTCGTGCTGATGCTGCTGTCTGCCCTTTATTTGATGCGGGGGATGGATCAAAACAATCAGGCGCTGAACAAGTTGAATGAGGCGTATGGGAAACTCAGCCAGCTGAACAGCCAAAATCCCCACCCGGGGGATGACCAGACGGACAACATCGCCGCGGCCAGGCAGCAAAAAGAGCAGGTTCACGCGGTGATCCAACGCGCTGCCGAACTTTTTAAGCCGGTCCCGGCGATCCCGCCCGAAACCAATGTCTCCAGTGCCGCCTTCGCCGGAGCGCTGCGCCGCACCATCGATGAGTTGCAGCGGGATGCCGCCCGTGGCGGAGTGCAGTTGCAGACCAATTTCTTCTTCTCCTTCACGGCTATCCAGAATCGCATCATGTTCGATCAGGCCGGATTGCAGCCCTTGGCGCAGCAACTGGGCGACGTGAAAGCCATTTGCGACATTCTCATGGGCGCAAGGGTCAACGCCTTGGATGCAGTGCGTCGTCCCAAAGTTTCCACGCATGATACGGAGGCCCAGCAAACCGCTGATTACCTCACCGAAGGCGCGGTCACGAATGAAATCGCTGTGCTGGTCCCCTACGAGCTCACTTTCCGGTCGTTCAGCTCTGAACTCGCCGAGGTTTTGTCCCGGTTCGCCTCTTCACCCAATGGCTTGATTGTCCGGGCTGTCAACGTGGAGCCCGTAAGCTCGGGCGCCCAAGGCTTTGGTGACCTGGGTGCGGGCTTCGCCGGTTCCCCCTACGATGCCGCCTACGTTGCCCCTGCTCCGCCGCCGGTTGCTTATCCTGCCTACCCGGCAGAAGGAGGCGCCGGGGGCGGTCGCTACGCTGCCGGCGATGCCACCGCCGGGAATCGTTACTCAAACAATCAGTATGGCGGGGAAGCGGGTGGAGCTGATCCGACGGGCGGAAATCGCTATGGTGCCAACCAATATGGTGGGTCAGGCAATCCTTATGGAGCCGCAGTGGCGCCCGCTTATCCTGCGGCTGGTTACGGCTATCCGGCTGCTCGCCCTCGAACTGTTGCTCGAGGCGGACTGCCCACGATGCTTGACGAAAAACAGTTCAAGGTCACGCTCCTCGTTCAAGTGGTGCGGTTGAACCTCACTCCTACCGAATAACCCACCATGGATTTCATCAAGAAGAACTGGGAAAAAGTGCTGTTGGGAGTTGTGTTGGTCGGTCTCACAGTGGCTGTCGCCCTGCTGCCGCTCAAGGTCGCCAGCGAGCGGGAGGCTCTGAAAACCAAGCGCAACGAAATCTTCCCCTCAAGGATCCAGAGTTTGCCTCCCCTGGACTTGAGTTCAGCAGAGGCTCTTTTGGGCCGGGCCGCTTCACCCGTCAAATTGGATTTCACGACCGGTCATCGCCTGTTCAATCCGGTGCTCTGGCAGAAGACGACCGACAATCGCCCCCTTAAGGTTAAAAGCGGGAATGAAGTGGGCCCCGCTGCCGTTGAAGTTTTGGCGACCGCTCCCCTCTACACCATCATCTCGTTCGACAATGTGGTCACCAACGAAACCGGCGCTCGCTATGCCATCGGATTGGAGCGCCAGGCCGCTGCCAAGGTGAATGATCGCAAAAAGCGGCAGTCCTATGCGTCGGTGGAGACAAAGACGGACCAGTTCCGTTTGGCCAAGGTTGTTGGGCCGGAGGCGAACCCGGAGGCGTTGATGCTTGAGGAGGTGGCTGGGACGGATGGTCGGGTTCGCCTGACCCGGGACAAGCCCTTTCAGCGTGTGGACGGCTACATGGTGGACCTCAAGTATGCCCCCGAAACGCGCACGTGGCTGAAGCGTCGGGTGGGTGACAAGATCCAGATCGCCGGCGAAGATTACAATATCGTTGCCATCAATGAAACCGAGGTAGTATTCTCATCGCCATCCGGAAAGAAAACCGCGGTGCTGATGACCATCGCCAAATAACTTCATTCTCCACATATCAGAAGCGTTCCCATGATTAGATCATTCCAATTGTTTTTGGGTTTCTCCTTGCTCGCGGTCATCGCTCACACCGCCTATCCGCAGCCGGCCGTGACGGACGCCGCCATCAATGAAGCAGTTCGCCGTCAAGCCGACGAGATCACGCTTCGCGAGAAGCTCGCTGCCGCCCAAAGCGCATCACGGCGCGGCGATTTGGAGGCGTCCGCCAAGATCTATGAGCAGTGCCTCACGCTGGTGGAGGGTATTGGCGCCAGCCGCATCGCGTCCGAAGCCACGGCGGTCATTGCTGGCTTCACCGACGTCCGCCTGCAGCTCGCCAGAAGTGCTCAAAAAAGCGGGAATCTGCGGGAAGCCGATACGCAGGTCGCACGCGTGCTGAAGGTTAATCCTGCCAGCAAAGAGGCGGTCGCCTTCAAGACCGACAATGATTTCCGCCTCAAAGAAATGGCCGGACTCATGCCGGATGACAAAACCTTGGACCGCGTGCCCGGATGGCAAAAAGACCGGGTCGACAACTCCACGAAGGTCCAAAACGCCAAACTGATGTTCGAGAACGGAAAATATCAAGAGGCGGAGGCCATCCTGACCGAAGTGTTGAAGGATGAGCCGGACAATTATGCGGCGGCTTACTACCTGAGCCTGCTCCGGGAAAAGAACTACAGCAACAAGAAGATCGGGCGGGAGGTCGACTTCAAGGGCGCGATCTTGGAGGTCGAGCAGGCATGGGAAAAACCGGTGGACCGCCTGAACCTTGCCGTGCCAAATCCGCTCGCCAACACCAACCTGGTGAACACCAGCGACCGTCGTCGCCAGATCAACTCCAAGCTGGATCGTATCCGTCTCGATAATGTGTTTTATGACGGGCTGCCCCTGAGTGAAGTGATTCGCACCCTGGCCTCGGATGTGAAGCGCCGCGATCCTGACAAACAGGGCATCAATTTCATCATGGCGCCACTGGCCGACGGAGCAGGCTCAGGGGGGGGCGGGGCCCCCACCATGGTCATCGACCCTGCAACCGGACTGCCCGTCACACAGGGGCCTGTCGAGGAAGAGCCGGTGGATCTCGGCAGCATCTCGATCAAGATCAACCCCGCATTGGCGGATATTCGTTTGGCGGATTTGCTCGATATTCTGGTTCGCGTTGCTGAGCGCCCCATCAAATACTCCATCGAGGATTACGGCATCGTCTTCTCGGTCAAGGCAGCGGAGGCCGTGCCGCTTCATACCCGGTTTTTCCGGGTCGATCCTAACACCTTCTGGATGGGCTTGGAAAACGTCAGCGCCTTGGCGTTCGGTGACATCGAAACCAGTAGTGGTGGCGGTGGCGGCGGTCGCGGCGGCGGTCGCGGTGGCGGCGGCGGTGGTGGTGGTGGCCAGGGGGGGAACGGTAACAATTCCAGTTCCATTTCAGTTCCTCGGGTTGATGTCACCGGTGGCTTTGGTAGCCAGCGTGGCGGTGGTGGCGGCGGTGGGCAGGGTGGCGGTCAAGGCCCTCAGGTGGGCAGTTTTGGCGTTCGCGGCGGTGGCCTTGCCGGCATCACCGAGCGCATGGATGTCGCACTCGTCCAGGATGCAGTCCGCGACTTCTTCGGCGCACTCGGCGTTGACCTGTCGCCGCCCAAGGCGGTCTTCTTCAATGACCGTCAAGGAACCTTGTTCGTCAACGCCACCTTGCGGGATTTGGACATCATTGAGCAGGCGATCCAAGTGCTGAACATCGTCCCTCCGCAAGTGAATATTCAGGCCAAGTTTGCGGAAATCACCCAGTCCGATGTCAAAGCCTTGGGCTTCGACTGGTATTTGGGCAACGTTCTTTTTGGCGGTGGACAGGCAGGCTTCCAAGGTGGAACGGCCCCCAGCTATGCGGGAGCGCCTTCGCAAGGAAATCCTGAGGGCGTATTTCCGGGTTCGGTGCAGAACGGAACGGCCATCCCTGTCTCGCCGACGGATCAGTTGCTTACGGCCGGGCTGCGGAACGTTCAAGGCGCTCCGACGCTGATGACCCTGACTGGTATCCTGACCGACCCGCAGTTCCGATTGATCATCAAGGCGCTGGAGCAACGCGATGGGGTTGAGGTGCTCAATGCCCCCGACGTCACGACGGTAAGCGGCCGCCAAGCTCAACTTCAAACGGTTGACATCCAGACGATCGTTACCGGCGTCAACTTGGAACAGAACGCCTCCGGCGGTGGTGGGGATAGTCTTGGTGGCGGTGGCGGCGGTGGGGCGGTTGGTTCCACGTCGCAGTATGACACCAGTCCTTTGCCTTTCGGTCCGACGTTGGATGTGATCCCGTACGTATCAGCCGATGGGTACACGATCCAAATGGCGCTGATACCCACGGTGACCGAGTTTCTGGGGTATGATGACCCCGGCGGTTTCATTCCCCAAGCCCAGTCAGTTTCGTCAGGCGGCCAAGGTTCTGGGGTCGGCCTTCCGATTACGGCCTTGCTGCCTTTGCCGAGGCTCCGCCTTCGCCAGGTGACGACCACGTGCATTGTTTGGGACGGCCAGACGGTTGCGTTGGGTGGCTTGCTTACGGACAACGTGGCTCGTTCAAAGGACAAGGTCCCCGTATTGGGCGATATACCTTTACTGGGACGTTTCTTCCGCAGCGAATCCAGCATCTCCCAAAAGAAGAATCTCGTGATTTTTGTCTCGCCGACAATTCTGGATCCGGCTGGAAACAGGAAGCACAGTGACGATGATCTCCCGTTCCGCCAGAAGACCATCCCGCAGCAGGCCCCGGTGGTCGCGCCGGCTGCCCAGGGCAAATAAGCCGGCCCAGCCCCCGTCGGGGGGTGGTTTTGGCTGAGAATGTGTGTGAAAAGTCGGCTCCTATTGGTGGATGGTCATGCGTATGCATACCGGGCCTTCTTTGCCATTCGCAGCCTCCGCTCACCCGGTGGCCGGGCTACGAATGCCATTTATGGTTTCGTAAAAATGCTGGCCCGGATGCGGGAGTTGGTGAAGCCAACGCATCTCGCAGTGGTCTGGGATGGCGGTCTGAGTGCCGAGCGGCTGCAGTTGATCCCTGCCTACAAGGCCCAGCGCCCGGAAATGCCGGACGACTTGAGCGAGCAACTGGGGGAAATCTCCAGCTACCTTGGGGCGGCGGGTGTTGGGTCGTTGCAGGCGCACGGAGTGGAGGCGGACGATTGGATTGCCCGGCTCGCCCTCGCCGGCGTCGGCGCGGGGGCGTCGGTGGTGATTGCCAGCGCGGACAAAGATTTTTTCCAGTTGGTTTGCGACGGTATCGGGCTTTTGAACCCGAACGACAAGTCGGAAACGATTTGGGCGGCGGCCGAAGTGAAGGCGAAGACAGGCGTTGAGCCGGCTCAGATTGTGGACTGGCTGAGCTTGGTGGGAGATGCCGTCGACAACATTCCCGGAGTTCCGGGAGTGGGTCCGAAGACGGCGGCCAGCTTGCTTGGCCAGTTCGGATCGGTTGATGCGCTTTATGACCGGCTGGGCGAGGTGCCGCAGGACCGGTTACGGACCGTTTTGTCGGAATCACGTGAAGTGGTCCGGCTGAACCAGCAGATGATCCGTTTGCGGGCAGACCTGGCGCCAGATCACGATTTGGACGGCTTGAAGGTCGGGTCGCCGGACGAAGTCCGTTTGCTTGAGCTTTCCCGCGGTTGGGGGTTCAAGAGTATGACCGCGGAGCTTCAGGCTCGCGCCATTGGTTCCCAACAAATGTTGGGGGTTTGAGCAGCCGCGGGTTGCCCAAAAAGTTTGGACAGCAATAAATGCGATTGTTAGTTTGCAAGTATAACACTTAAACCCGCTGCACATGCGCTGTAACAGTCCAATTGGTAACGCCCCCACTGCCCGGTTACGGTCACTTTTCACCCAAAATCAGGGTGCGGCGGTCGGTAAAATTTCCATTATGTATTCCCCGCTGCGTCGGATTTCGAGCGTGTTCCTGCCGTGTTTGATTCTCGTTGCTGTGACCGTTCACGCGCAGAATTCCTTCACTGCCGTTGGCAATGACTATCCCATTGTGGGCGCCTTGGTCGGGGATCAAACCAAGCCGTCACTGGCGGTCGGTTCGGCTTCAGGCTATCTCGCATGGCAGGACAATGCTGCGGACGGTAATGGCTTGGGAATCCGCGCTCAACGCTTGGATGGTCTCGGTAACAAAGTCGGCCAGTTGTTCCGGGTCAATTCCACCCTGGCGGGCGACCAGGAGAACCCCAAGGTGGCAATGCTGGCCAATGGGGGTGCGGTCTTTGTTTGGCAGGGTGGCAGGCAGGGTTTTCAGAAGGTTTACGCCCGCTTCCTGCCTGCCACGGGCACAAACTTTACTGCGGCGGACGCGATGGTGAACACCTACACCAACGAGTTTCAAATCAACCCGGATGTCGCGGTGCTCAAGGATGGCTCCGTGGTCGTCGTCTGGGCCAGCTACGGACAGGATGGATATTATCAGGGGGTCTACGGACAACAGCTTTCGGCCTCGGGCGTGAAGGTGGGTTCCGAATTTCAGGTGAATGTTCAACCCTTGAACAATCAGCGCACACCTTCAGTCGCGGCGCTCGCCAGCGGTGGGTTTGTCGTGGCCTGGGTTTCCGAACTGCAGCGCTCGCAGAACAGCGTGGATGTTTTTGCCCGCCGCTACGATTCGTCCGGCATTCCCTTGGGTGGGGAGTTTCCGGTCAACACATCTACTGTGAATCCTTGTGCAAACCCCTCAGCCGCCGCCTCGCCGGACGGCGGGTTCGCCATCGCTTGGTCGCAGAACAACAATGCCTCCGCTACGTCCTTTGCCAGCGAGTTTACGGTCTCCGGGGCGTCCACCAAGTCGCTGAGCAGTTGGGATGTGCTTGCCCGGATTTACAACGCCAACGGAGTGGCTGCCGCCGCACCCACTCGCTTGAACACCTTCGTCTATGGCGATCAGTATGCGCCGTGCATCCGGTCCTTTCAAAAGAGTTACCTCGCTGTGTGGCAAAGTCTAGGTCAGGACGGATCGATGGAAGGCATTTACGGGCAGTTCCTCAACGGCTCCAGCGAACTGGCGGGCGCTGAATTTCAGGTGAACTCGGACAACGGCAGCCGCCAGTTGAACCCGGCGCTGGCTTCGGACGGTGCCAACCGCTTCCATGTCGTCTGGTCCAGCTTTGCTAGTTCGGCTTCCTTCGATTTGTTTGCCCGCGCCTACAGCCTGATTCAACTCAGCGTCGAGCCGCTCGGCAACGGTCAGGTCCGCCTGACATGGAACAGTTATCCCGGCGTCACCTATCAGGTTCAAGTTTCAACCAACGGCTCCGGCTGGTCCAACCAAGGCTCGCCGAGGGTCGCCGCCGGCCTCACTGATTCCATCGAGGTGGGCGGCGCCAATGGTCAGGCCGGCATGTATCGTGTGGTTCGCGTCCAATGATGATTCGCCCTATGCACCGCAAATTAAAGACTTTGACACTGGCCGCTGTTCTTCAGGCCGCTGCTCTTTCATCGTTCGGGTTCTCCATGCTGGGGCCTTACGATTCTTGGCAGGAGCCACGGATTGGTTACGCTACGCCTGACCAGATTGGCGGGCCGATGAATCTGGGGGAGGAGTATCGTTGGAACATCAAGACCGTTTATTACGGGTACGATCAGTCGTATCTTCAGTTTTTTGGCCAGGAGGGGGTCAATGCGGCCGAGCGGGCGTTCGCCATCCTCAATGCACTGCCGCCGGTATCCCAGATGAGTTCCAATTTGTCGGAGTTTCCCTTGGATACCCGGCGCAATAACAGCACGGCAGCGGCCCTTAACCTCTTGGATGTGGGGGCCACAACCTTGGAGTCTGTCCTGGAGCTGATGGGATTGGCCTCACCGGAAGATTTCGTATGGACGCTCCGCAGCCGGGTTGAGTTGCAAAACCCTGCCCGCACAAATTATGCGGTCATCAAGCGCAACTTCGATCCCGTGACGCTTCTGCCCTCCAGCTACGTCAACGGAACTCTTTACACCTATTCCATCTCGGATCCGCAATCACCCCAGATCGCGGACGCCTTTGAAGTGCAGGTGGACCCCCTGCAGTTTGGCTTTACCTCGGTTGCCTCGGGTTTGGCAACCTTGGGTGACTACTACACCGGGTTGACCCGGGATGATGTAGGCGGGCTTCGTCATCTGTATGGCAATGCTTATCCCTTGGAGCACTGGCATGTGGAAACGCTTCCGCTGGGCACGACGGGGTCGAGCGGCGGCTCACCGTGGACTCCGATTGGCGGTGGCGGAACTGGCTTGATCAGTTTTGTGGACCAGGCGGTTCGTCCCGGTGTGGACAAGGTAACCTTCGTTCGCGGGCAGTATGATTCCATCATCGGCTCTTTTATTGCCCTTACCAACATTTGGACGGACACCTATATTTCCAACGGTGTCGCTCGCAGCCAGACGGTGCAACGGGCGGTTTTGAATCCGGATATCCTGTTTCTGGTCGAGGATCTGGGTATTAATGATGATGGCTCCCCGGTTCTCTTTCGGAGAAGCGACACAGCGGGTTGGAACAACAACGACGCCATCAACGGCTCCAGCACTTTGGCCGGCCCCGGGGTGATTGATGGGCCTGTGTTTTTCCGCTTCAGCCCGATTGGGTCCTATTATGTGAACCAGGACCCCTTCTTTGCAGATGAGTATTCGTTTCTTGCAGCAGGGGTGGTTTGGGGGTCGTTTGACGGCACCACCAACCCTCCAGTAGTGTTTCCGAATGGGACGTCCATCCAACAATACCAGTCCCAAGTCGTCTATGGCGGCTTTGGCGCCGACGGTTCCCCTTGGACCATTCCCAACAGCTTCATCATCGTCACCAACACGCCCTAAGGCCCAATGACTCACTCATCATCACCGTATATGAAGATAAGCTTTCTGGCGGTTACGGCATCGGTGGCGCTCTCTCTATCAGGCTGGTGCACTTCTGGCACGATCACCATTACCGGAAATCCAATCTACACCACCGCTCCGGTCATTGATGCCACCAATTTTGTCAACTTGGGCACCTTTTCCATTGCCACACTAAGCCCCTACGACTTTTCCAACGTTCAAAACTACACGAATCGTGGCATCATGGATAATTCGTTTTCGGGTTTTCGCTTCGACAACGCTCCCGCGGGAAGCGGGTACCGGAAGATGGCGAAAACATTCTACAACGCACCCTCCGTTACTAGCGGCGGCGGTCGAGTCACGGGTGGCACGCACGTCCTGGTTTCGGCGACCAATGTCGTCAATCGCGGCATCTTGCAGGTCGGCTCCTCCGGTTTGGTTTCTATCGAAGCCAAGAAGGTGGACATCAGCCGCAGCCAGGTCGTCACGGATGTCATCCGTTCACCAGGGGCAACCGACAGCTACTGGTCTTTTGGCACCAACGATTTCAATCCCTCGGAGAGCTTTATCCTCGATTTCCCGGAAGCATTCTACGATGTGGTCTATCCGCCCAACTTCACCAGCTCCTTCTTCATGCAATTGTCTGATCTTGGATTCACCAACGGCCCTGTCTTGACTGCATCCGAGTTCACTTATGAATCGGGCAGCAACCGGACGGTTCAAATCGTCTTCGTGCGCAACTTCAACACGAATCTGACCGTGAGCATTGAAAGCCAGAGGGGAACTCCCAGGGGGCTCGGGGTTCCCACGGTGGAATGGAGCGCGGCGGGGACCAACGCGCTGGGCGGAGCGATCACCAATGCGCTCTATCTCACCGACACCTACGGCTCCAACCCCACCAACATCCTGCTTAATTTTGGGGCCACCCGTCGTCCGGCGAATTTCACTCTGAGTTCCACGTCATTTACCTTTGGGACCGGCGATGTGGGGGTGCCTTTCACGGATAAGGCATCCGACTTTTGGGGTAGTCCTGACGTTGTCAGCGATGCTCTCTATTCGGCTTGGGGAGCTACGATTGCCGGCGGCACCGCAAGTAGCACGACCGGGCCTCGGCTTGCCGGCGGGCGGGTTGAAATCACCGCGGGTGAGGTGTTCGACACCTCGTATGCGCAGGTTTCCGCAGCGGGCTACCTCAAAGTGAGCAGCACCAACCATATTGTTTCCCCGCCGCTCGCCTTCCCTGCGTTCAACGCTCCCTATTTGGACTTGGCCCTCGGCAGCACCAACGGCCAGTTCAATCTCCAGTCGCTCGTTCCTGAGACGCTCCCGGGTATCATAGGTTCGGTGGATGTTTACAGCGCCCGCTGGACCAACTCAGTGGCTTTCGGTGGCTCCACCAATTCCGTCGTGTTCAATGTGATCCTGGTGGACAGCGACCTGGTTTCAGAGATCAGGCCGACCATTCTTGATTTGAGCCTGCGCAGCACGAATTTGTCGATTGGTGACGTGTTGAACGTGCAAAGCAACCTTCAGATCAAAGCCGAGTCACTCACCATCGCTCCTGCCGGTCAGATTGGTATGGGCTACGCCACGACGCCTTGGCCAACCGCAGCGCCTGATATCCGCAGCCTCACAAATTCAGGAACCATCTTCACCGAAGCGGACCTTTTCTTCAAGGGCAGCACTGCCAACGGATCGGATCGCCCTTACCGGACTTTTTGGAACAGCGGCTCCGCTCAGGCTGCTGGCTCACTGGCCATTCAATCCACCAATATCGTAAACAGCGGATTCCTATTTGCTGGTAATGGTACACTGACCCTGATTGCCCCCAGCAATGTGGTCTTGGGCGACGGCGGATCCATTGGTGCTCCCTTTGCAGACCTGACCATCGGTTGCCAGAACCTCGCCGTCACCAACCACTTTCTGGAAATTGGACGGGCGTTGAACTTGTCGGTAACCGGTGACCTCTCCGCCGGCCCCAATAGCTGGACTGTTTACGACGGTTTCAACCTCTGGTCCAAACCAGCCACGGGTGATTTGGCGGAGGTATCCGTGACTCAATTTGCCCAAGACTTCCAAGAAATGACCAGCACTTGGGCGGCCAAGGACTTTGGTCCGGTCGCTTCCGGCTATACGAACAATGCCGCCTTGGGCTCGCTGACTTTGGATGGCGGGATTTACAGCTTGTTCATCTTTAATGGCGCCGGTCCCAGCAGCAACGCCCTCTACGTGGACGCGCTGTTTCTCCGGAACTACGCCACCAACTTTGACTCGGGTAGCAATCTGGTGGCGGTCAGCGTGTCGCCCGGCATGAAGATCTACTTCGGCAAGGCGTTGATTGACGACGGTGTTGGCAGCCTGACCGACATCACCGCCAAACTCGCTGGTAACAACAGCGGTATGTTCGGCAACGTGCCGCACACCGGACCTTTGACGCCGGCGAAGCCGGCAATCCTCCGTAGCCCCGTGCTTCGTGTGGCGGTGGAAAAATCTCCAGCCTTGCGGTCCCTGATCTCTTGGGAAACTCCGCCCTTGGCGACGAACCATCTGTATTGCAGCCCTCAACCCTTCGGGGCTGCCTGGCAGCTGGTGACGAACTTCGTCAGCGGTCCCTCGGGGGGAACCGTCAACGTGCCCGACCCCGGTCTGGCCGGCAGCAAGTTCTACAAGCTGCAGGTCGACTCGCCCGGTCAGTAAACCCCAACGGGGATGAGGTATCCAAACCGGTCAAACGCCCTATGCGACTGTATGGCCTGACCGGAGGTGTCGGGATGGGAAAATCGACCTGTGCCACGGTACTGGCCGGGATGGGGGTGCGGGTCGTGGATACCGATGACTTGGCTCGTTCCTTCACGGAACCCGGCCATCCCGCCGTGAAGGAGATTTCCCGACAGTTCGGACCCGAGGTGATTGATTCTACCGGGCGTCTTGACCGTGGCGCTCTGGCGCGCATTGTCTTCCAAAACTCATCGGCTCGTGCCGCTTTGGAGTCGATTTTGCATCCCCGCATCATTGCAGCTTGGAAGCAAATCGTGGAGGGCTGGCGTCGGGAGGACGTTGCCCTCGGAGTGGTGGTCATACCGCTATTGTTCGAGACGGAGGCGGAACCCCACTTTGACGCAACGGTTTGCGTGGCGTGCTCGAAGGCGTCTCAGCAGGAGCGGCTCGCGCAACGTGGATGGACGTCCGACGAGAGCGCCCGTCGCATCGAGGCGCAGTTGCCGATCGAAGACAAGATGGCCCGTGCGGATTATGTGATTTGGAGCGAGGGGGAGCAGTCGGTTCTGTCGCCTCAGATCGAGAGGATATTCCATCCTGCCAAATAAAAAACTGGCGGACTGCTTGCGCAGCCCGCCAGAAACCAAACCCAGTTAGAGAGGAACGTCAGCCTTGCCGCCGCCGTTTAGTGGATTACAGCGGGCCCTGTTGCCCACGCACTGATGACGCGAGCGGCTGGGGAATGCAAAACTCCGAGACACTTGAGTTCCGCATCTCTTCTGACCACTTGACAAGCAGGGGCAATACCAAGCATCGGGTTCAGCCGAATCCCGCGGTTAAGGGAATCTTTGGCCTGCCCGATGTATAGGGGTGGGCAATGCTGTCTGGGGGGGGTGGATTTCTCAAACCGCCTTCAAAGCGTCAGTTCAAACTCTCGCTCTTGCAGCTGCGTGCTCCACCGTTCAAGAAAACCAAAGTGGTGATACAGCGCCTCTGCCCGTGCGATGAGATCCCCCTGGGGGGCAACTGCGGTCTCTCCCGTGGTCCAGACCTGGTCAAGCTGGGTAAGGGTTGCCTCCAGTTGCTCGCGCTGGTGCTGGAGTTGGCTGCGGGCTTGGGCGATTTGCTGCAGGCAGGGCAGGGCTTTGGTTGTAGTCAGGGCGCGTTCCAAGGCCGAGTTCGAACTCGCTTTCGCTTTGACCAGCGCATCAGCCTGCCGGAGTAACGGGCCCATCCTGGCGAACATCGACATCAAGGACTCGGGTAGTTCCTGGGAGTCCCCGGGTTTGCGGCCGCATTCCAAACTGATGAGATGATGCAGCCTCGACTTGGACTCTTTGAGGGTCTTGTAGGCTTCGTTCAGCCGAGTGCAAGCATCCGCCGCTTGCTGCCGTTCTAAGGGGCTGGCTCCCGCCATTCGATCAGGATGCGTTTGCGAGGACAGCTCGAGGTGGTTGGCCTTGAGAGACTCCAAGTCGACCCGGGGGCGTCGCGGAAGGTGGAGCAGCGCGAAGAAATCCGTCATGCGCTGAAGCTCTCGCCGCAGGAACACGTCGTGGCCGCGTTGGGATTGGTGACTTTGAACCCGCCGTCCGTCAGGGCGTCCACATAGTCCAATTCGCTGCCGGTGACGTAGAGCGCGCTCTTGGGGTCCACTACCACCTTCACCCCGGCAGAACGCACCAGAAAATCGCGGTTCGCCGGCGCATCCTGCAAATCCATTTTGTATTGCAAACCGGAGCAACCGCCGCCCACCACGGCCACGCGCAGCACCCCTTCAGGACGGCCTTGCTTGGTCAGCAGGCCATTCACCTTGCTCGCAGCGTTCGGGGTGAGCTTGATGAGCCGCTCATCGCCCTCGCGGAACCCGGCGGGTGGCGTCTGCTTCTTGATGGTTCCGGAGATCATGACGTTCGAAACTAACTGTGATTCTATGCATCGTCAATTTGACGGCTGCTTGGCCAGCGTCTCATGGCCCTGCCGCAGCATGCGTTCCGTGGTCTCCCACGCGATGCAAGCGTCGGTGATCGAAACGCCGTAGGCCAGTTCATTGGCTGGCTTGGGGAACGGCTGCGCGCCCTCGTGTAGGAAGCTCTCGATCATGACGCCGATCAAAGCCTTGGTGCCGCCCACGCGCTGCTCGATCACGCTGCGCCAAACATCCTCTTGCCGCGCGGGCACCTTGCCGGAGTTGGCGTGGCTGCAATCCACCATCAACCCCGTGGGCAACTTCGCCTTCGTCAACACCCCTTCCGCATCACGGATGCTGTCCGCGTCATAATTCGTCCGTGCCCGCCCGCCGCGCAACACGACATGGCCGGCGGTGTTGCCGATGGTGCGCACCACACTGGTGCAGCCATCCTGATCGATGCCGAGAAAACTGTGCGGCGTGCGCGCAGACGTCATCGCATCCACGGCGACTTGGAGGCTGCCGTCGGTGCCGTTCTTGAATCCGACGGGCATCGAGAGGCCGCTCGCCATTTCGCGATGCGTTTGTGATTCGGTGGTGCGGGCGCCGATGGCCGCCCAAGAGATCAGGTCAGCGATGTATTGCGGCACGATAGGGTCGAGGAACTCGGTCGCCGTGGGCAGTCCCATTTCCGTGATGTCCAACAGCAGTTTCCGGGCGGCGCGCAGGCCGTGTTCCACGTCCTGGGTTCCGTCGAGATGGGGGTCGTTGATCAAGCCCTTCCAGCCGATGGTGGTGCGCGGCTTCTCAAAATAGACGCGCATCACGATCTCCATGCGGTCAGCCAATTCCTTGCGCAAGGCGCTCAATCGCGCGGCATATTCCAGCGCCCCCTTGACGTCATGGATGGAGCAAGGCCCCACCACCACGAGCAGGCGCGGGTCTTCTTGGCGCAAGATGCGGGTGATCCGCTCGCGGCTGGACGACACCAGTTCATTGCTCGCGGCAGAGGACGGCAACTCCCCTTTCAATGCGCGCGGCGCGACAAGGCGAACGATTTCCCGAACCCGCAAATCCTGTGTCTGAAACATGGGACGCGCAGAATAAGCCAACAGCGCGGGGCAACGGAAGCGGGAAAATGGCCGTCATGCCGGCCAATTGACTCTCGACATCAGCACCCAAACTTTGGATTTTTGACCCGTTGTCGTAACCGGAGTTGACCCATGAAAACCATCTTTGACCTGCACCCCAAGCTGTTTGTCGGCGTCGTTCACTTGAAGCCGCTGCCCGGATCCCCCCGATTTCATGGGACCATCGACAATATCATCAATAACGCCATCGTGGACGCGACCGCCTATGACCGGGGCGGTGCTCACGCGCTGTTCATCGAGAATTTTGGGGATGCCCCTTTTGCCAAAGGCCATGTCGGACCCGAGACCGTTGCTACGATGGCCGTAGTGGCCCGAGCGGTCCGGGAACACACCAAGCTGCCGTTTGGTTTCAACGTCCTCCGCAACGACGCCAAGTCAGCCCTTGCCCTGTGTGCCGCAACCGGCGGCAGCTTCATCCGCGTGAACGTGCATTCCGGCGCGATGATCACCGATCAGGGCATCATCGAGGGCGACGCCCACAGCACGGTCCGTTACCGGCAGCAGATCTGTCCCCACGTGCAGATTTTAGCCGATGTTCATGTGAAGCACGCCGAGCCCCTGGGCGAAGCGGGTCTGGGCGATACGGCCCGCGAAACCGTGGAGCGCGGCTTGGCCGACGCGGTCATCATTTCCGGCATCGGCACCGGCTTTGCCACTGACTTTGGCGATGTGGAACTCGCACGGCGCGCTTTGCCGAAGGGTAAGATCCTCATCGGTAGCGGCGTCAACACCCACAATGCCGCCGAGTTCATGAACATTGCCGACGGTTTCATCGTGGGCAGCTCGCTCAAGTTCAACGGCAAACTCGCCTCCCACGTGGACCAAAAGCGGGTCGCCGCGCTCGCCAAGATTGTCGGCCAGTGAGACTGGCTTAGGCTGCCATGGCCAGCGGGTGGGTGAAGTGCGCCAGTAACTGCTTTAGTTGCGCAAGGTGCCCCTTCAGGGCCAGCTTATATTCGGTCCGGTCCGTGTGAAGGATCTCGATCTCCAGATCGAGGACACGCCGTTCGAGCACCTGCACAAGTAGCAACCGCTCTTCTGCTGTGATCTCGATATTCATGATTCCGCCTTTCTCTCGGGAGCTCGGCCTTCCGCTTCCATCGCCAGCGGAAGAGTCATTTGCTCCGTCTTACCCAAGCTACGCCAATTTTTCGCTAAGCCAAATGAGCTTACCACTTGCGGCTGGATGAATCTGGCGCGATAACGGGCAGAGCATGCTTCTTCAAGTCTCCAAGTTGACCAAGTCCTACCCGGCTCCAGCCGGTGGCAGCCTCACGGTGCTGGCGAATGTCTCGCTGGAAGTGGCTGCCGGCGAATCTGTTGCCGTCGTGGGCCCATCTGGCTCCGGCAAAAGCACCCTGCTGCAAATCATCGGCACACTCGACCTGCCCACCCAAGGCAAGGTGCTGCTGGAGGGACAAGACTTAACTCAGCTTGATCAGGTGGCGCTGGCCAACGTGCGCAACATCCGAATCGGCTTCGTCTTTCAATCTCACTATCTGCTGCCGCACTGCACCGTCTGGGAAAACGTCCTCGTCCCGACGCTGGCTGCATCCCCTCCGGCTCCCCTCCTGGGAGGGGCAGGGGGTGGGCTGGCTGAATCCGTCGAATCCCGCGCCGAACGCCTGCTCAAGCGGGTTGGCCTCGCTGAGCGTCTGCACCATTTCCCCGGACAACTCTCCGGCGGCGAGCGCCAACGGGTGGCCGTGGTTCGCGCCTTGATCAATCGCCCCAAATTACTGTTGGCGGACGAACCCACCGGCGCGCTGGATCATGCCAGCGCAGTCAACCTGGGCCAGTTGCTCGTCGAGTTGAACCGTGAGGAAGGTGTGACGCTGATCGTTGTGACTCACTCGCGTGAGCTTGCGCAGACGATGGGCCGCGTGCTCGAAATCAAAGACGGCCAATTGCGATGAAGCTTCGGACGTTAACGACGCGTAGCCTGCGGTTTCACTGGCGCTCGCATCTTGGGGTGGTGATGGGTGCCGCCATCGGCAGCGCGGCGCTCATCGGCGCACTCATAGTTGGGGATTCCGTGAAGGGTAGCTTGCGTGAACGGGCGTTGGATCGGGTGGGCAAGGTAAGGTTCGCGTTGGCGTCCGGGGACCGTCTGTTTGAAGACACCATGGCATTGCGTCTTGATGGGAGGGTGCTAGATCGCAATTCAAGTCCAGTTCCAATCGCCGCTGCGCTCATGCTCAATGGTTCTGCAAACAAGGCAGATGGCTCCGCTCGAGCCCATGGCGTTACCGCGATGGGGATTGAGCCCAAAAGTTGGAGATCGCTTGCCCTCGATGCCCGCCCGCTTTTTGGATTTCTGCCCGGGCAGGCATTGCTGAGTGAACAAGTTGCACAGCAGTTGAAGCTGAAGCTGGGGGAGAGCTTCTTGCTCCGCTTGCCCAAAACATCGGGTCTCTCCCAAGACGCCGTCATGGTAAATCGGGAGGAAACCATGATTACGCTCCGGCTCGAGTATGCTGGGCCTGCTCCGCGTGAGCTGCTGGGTGATTTTGCGCTGCACGCCGGGCAGGGTGGGGCGCAAAACATTCTGGTGCCAATAGAGGACCTGCAGCATGCCGTGGGAGCCGACAGGCAGGCGAATATTCTACTGGTTGCAGGAAACAAATCCAAGGACGACCCCTATCGCTACGATTCATATCTTAAGGTCACGTTGGAGTCCGCATTCAGTGAAAAGTGGCGCCTGTCTGATCTGCAGGCTGAGTTGGATGTTCCGGAGCTCGGTGAGGTGGAACTGCGGTCCCGGCGGGTGTTCCTCGATGAACCGCTGACTCTTTCCGCGCTCGCCGCTGACACCAACTCCCAGCCCATCCTGACCTACCTCGCCAATCTCATCACCGACGGCACGCACGCCGCCCCTTACTCCATGGTCACGGCGGCTGGCGCGCCTTGGACTCCTCCAGGGCTGCGCGACGACGAAATCGTCATCAACCAGTGGCTGGCGGAGGATCTTCAGGCCAAGCCCGGCGATGGACTGACGCTGGTTTACTACGATCCTGAGTCGGGTGCACGGCTGACGGAACGCACGAATACCTTTCGCGTCCACAGCGTCGTGCCGATGAAAATACCATGGGCGGATCGCACCCTGATGCCGCAATTCCCGGGCATCGAAAAGGCCGAGACCACCGCCGAATGGGGCACCGCTTTCCCCTTGGTTCACAAGATTCGACCCCAAGATGACGACTACTGGACCGATTATCGGGGCACACCAAAGGCATTCATCACACTGGCCGCCGGTCAAACGATGTGGTCGAACCGCTTTGGCAACCTCACAGCTGTTCGATTCCCGGTGCCGACGAATCAAGTAGGAGACGGGGCGACGAGTCTCCAATCTGACTCTGCTCAATCAGAACCTCCTCACGTTGCCTCCTACAAAGAAAGTTTAGAAAAGAAAATCCTCGCCACACTCAAGCCGGAGGAATTGGGGCTCCGCTTCGAGCCGGTGCGCGAGCAGGCTCTGAAGGCAGCGGAACAATCCCAGGACTTTGCAGGCTTATTCATTGGCTTCAGCTTGTTCGTGATTGTTGCGGCTCTGCTGTTGATGGCGCTTCTATTCCAGTTCGGCCTGGAGCAGCGGGCGGGGGAGATTGGCACACTGCTCGCGCTTGGGCTGCCCCCCAATCAGGTACGGAGAATGTTTCTGCGCGAAGGGATTGTGTTGGCATTCATTGGTGGCGTGCTGGGAACAGCCGCGGGCATTGCTTATGCCAAAGCCATGCTGCTGGGACTCGTCACGGTCTGGCGGGACGCGGTCGGCACGAGCACGCTGAAATTCTTCGTGACGCCTCAGACTTTGCTCATGGGATTGTTCGCCTCGGCCTTGGTTGCGGCGTTCACACTGTGGCTGGCTCTGCGCAAGCAGGTGAAACGACCTGCTCGGGAATTGCTGGGCGGAGGGCTGGAGGACTCGGGGCCTGAAGGCGATCAGTCAGGGGGCGAAAAAAAGTGGATGAGCCTATCGATCGGTGCTGGGGTGGTTGCCCTAGGATTGGTCGGCTGGACGCTCGCTAAAGGTGACACTGCCAACGCGGGCGCGTTCTTCG
Source organism: Pedosphaera sp. (assembly GCA_017853715.1). Taxonomy (GTDB): domain Bacteria; phylum Verrucomicrobiota; class Verrucomicrobiia; order Limisphaerales; family DSYF01; genus DSYF01. Next base: position 18,166 of record JAFMIZ010000011.1, on the reverse strand, counting down.
GGGCAGGCGCTTTGGTGCTGATTGCCAGCTTAAGTGTTCTGACTGCCCGCCTGTCGCAGCGTTCAAAGTCATCGTCCATCCTCCATCCTCTATCATCGCGGGCGTTGGCGTTGCGCGGTCTCAGCCGCCGCCGCTCGCGGAGCGTGGCCACGGTGGCCATGCTGGCGAGCGGGACATTCTTGATCGTTTCGATTGGTGTGTTTCGGCTGGATGCGAATCGCGACGCAACGCTGCGAAGTTCCGGCACGGGAGGCTTTGCTTTGATCGGCGAAAGCACCATGCCCGTTGTGGCTGATTTTAACACGAAGGCAGGCAGGGAAAGCTTCGCGCTGAACGAATCCGACTTTGAGAATGTGGACGTCGTTCACTTTCGTGTTCGACAGGGTGATGAGGCGAGTTGCCTGAACCTAAATCGAGCGCAGAAACCAAGGTTGTTGGGGGTAAATCCAGACTTGCTGCAAGGGCGCTTCACGATTGCGAAGGGAGAGGGATGGCCTGCGCTCGGTTCCGTGCTCCACGCTTCGCACTCTGCGTTGGAAATCCCTGCCATCGGCGACGCCAATTCCATCCAGTGGGCCATGGGCAAGAAGATCGGTGATGCCATTGACTATGTGGACGAGCGCGGCCAGCCCTTCAAAATTCGGATAGTCGGTGCGGTGGCGAATTCCATCCTTCAAGGTCAGCTCATCATTGATGAAGCAGAGTTCTTAAAACGCTTTCCCGGCGAGAGCGGCTGCAAGTATTTCCTCATTGATGCGCCGACCAATCGCATCGCAGATCTCTCGGCCAAGTTGTCGCGCGCTCTGCAGGACGTCGGGCTGGAAGTCACGCCAGCACCTCTGCGCATGGCGCAGTTCAATGCCGTGCAAAACACCTATCTGGCCACTTTTCAAGTGCTGGGCGGGTTGGGGCTGCTGCTGGGCAGCGCGGGACTCGGAATCGTGGTGTTGCGCAATGTGCTTGAGCGACGTGGCGAGTTGGCTGTTCTCATTGCCGTGGGCTGGCGGTCGGCTGCCGTGCGCAAGCTGGTCCTGCTCGAGCACGCCGCGCTGCTTGTGTTCGGTCTGATGGTAGGGCTGGTCGCCGCTGCAGTGGCGGTGTTGCCGAGTGCAGTGTCCGCTGGGTGTCAACTGCCGGTGCTCTCCCTCACTGTCACACTGCTGCTCGTGTTGGCCAATGGACTGATATTCACCTGGCTGGCCACGCGCTTCGCGCTCCGTGGCAAATTGTTGAACGCCCTGCGCAACGAGTAGCGCTGGACTTGCCTGCGGTGCTATCGGCTACGCGTTGACGTGGATGACTTTCGCCGGCGGGAACCCGTTGAAGAACGTGGCGGAAGCGTTGCTGTAAGCGCCGATCTTCTCCGAGTAAACCAAGTCTTCAATCTCCAAGTTGGGCAGCAGCTCGGATTGGGAGATGACATCCAACCCATCGCAGGTCTGTCCAAATACCGCGCAGACCTCCTTCTTGCCGGACTTGAACGCTTTCAGCGGATACTGGCAGTGGTCGAAGATGATGCCGCTGTAGGTGTGATACACGCTGTCGTCGATATAGTAGCAGCGCTTGCCTTCGCGAATCGCCTTGCCGGTGATGCGGGCGATCGCGGTCGCCGCTGACGCCACGAGGAAACGGCCCGGCTCGGCAATGATCTGGATGTTCTTGTCGAACAGGCGGTCGATCTCAGCGTTGATGACGCGGGCCAGTTCGCCGAAGGGCTTCACGTGTTGATTGTAGGGCGCGGGAAAACCGCCGCCGATGTCGACGATCTTGATTTCGTGCCCGCCACGTTCCTGGGTTTCCTTGATGACCGCCGCCGCCATGTTCAGCGCCTGCACAAAATTCTGGAAGTTTGTGCATTGGCTGCCGACATGGAAGCTGATGCCTTCCACGATTAATCCCATCTTGAACGCTGCGAGAATCAGGTCCACGGCTTCGCCGGGCGAGCAGCCGAACTTGTTCGACAGCTCGCATTGCGAACCGGTGTTGGCGACGGCAAGCCGAACGACGACGCCCGCGTGTGGGGCATACTTCTTGATCTTCTCCAGCTCAGCCAAGTTGTCGAATGTTACGAGCGGTTTGTATTTATCCAGCTCCAGGAGGGTCTCCTTGGGTTTGACCGGATTGGCGTAAATGATCTTGTCCCAGATGAAATCCTGCCGCGCCTTGGCCGGAAGTTTCTTGATGTTCTCGTAAACCAGCATGAACTCCGGCAACGACGCCACATCGAAGCTTGCCCCCGCCTGGTAGAGCGTGCGGATGATGGTCGGCTCGGCATTGGCTTTCACCGCGAAATAGCACTGCACCTTGGGCAGATGACGGCGGAACTCGTTGTAGTTCCGGCGAATCTGGTCGTGGTCAATGATCACGAGCGGCGTGCCGTGTTTCTTCGCGAGCGACTGGAGTTCGGTCTTGTTCATGGCAAAACGAAATTGCAGGTGCGGCTTTAAGGCGATTAGGGAACCGGCACAAGTTATTTTTGATTAAACCCATCGAGGGCGCGTCTGTCTCAAGCAAAAAGGGCCGGAGATCGCTCTCCGGCCCGTGCGCCAGTAAATCACCAGTCGAAATTCGTCGATCAATACACCGGGTCGCTGCCGTCGAGCATCTTGACCTTGTTGTGCTTGAAGTATTCCTTCTTGAGCAACGCCATGGTCTTGTCGCGTTGATCGTAGAGGCGCTTGAGCTTGCGGGGCTTGTGCTTGGCCAGCGCGTAATGCGTGAGCAACGGCATCGCGATCGTGGTGTCGGTGTAGCAAACCACCGCATCGGGCAGCTTGGTCGGATCGACCTTGCCCCAGCTGACGGCTTCGCCAGGCGTTGCGCCAGAGAGACCGCCCGTGTCTGGACGCGCGTCCGTGACTTGGATGAAATAATCCTGGCCAACCTCGTTGATGCGGAGCACTTCCTGGATCTGCGGCTCGGTCTGGAGCATGAAATTCTTCGGACTGCCGCCGCCCCAGAGCAGCACGCCGGTCTTGCCGCCCGCCCGCTTGGCTGCGAGCACGAACGACGTGGTTTCGTTCACGTCGATGGACGGGTTCACGCGCAGCTTGTTGCCGCGCAGTTCCACGCCGGCGAAGTTCATGCCGATGGTGGAGTCGCCGGGTGAACTGGTGTAGCACGGCACTCCGGCGCGATATGCCGCGGCGAGAACGGAGACGTCCTTCAGCTTGTGCTTGCGTTCATACTCGGCGCAATACTTGCCGAGCTTGTAGTGCAGTTCCGCCGTGCCCATTTCCTTCTGGAATTCGGGCTGAATCAACATGTCGCGGAGCAATTCGTCCGTGGCCATCAAGCCGTCGGAGTAGGGAATCACGACGTCGTAGATGCGGACGAGATCGTTGTTGCGCAGGTCCACGTCATCGAACCGGAAGCTGCCGGTGTGGACCGGATAATTCAGGGCGAAATGCATGTCGTGATAAAGATTCGCACCGGTGGACACGATCCAGTCCACGAAGCCTGCTTTGATGAGCGGGATCACGCTGGAGCAACCGAGACCTGCGGGCGTGAGCGCGCCGGTCAACGTCATGCCGATGGTGACGTCCTTGCCGAGCATCTTGTCCGTGAACAGCTGGCAGGCCTCCTTGAGGCGAGCGGAGTTGTAGGCGAGGAAGCATTCATCGATGATGTAAGTCAGCTTCTCCTTGCCGTTGAGGTTCTTCGGCTGGATGCGCTTGCCCGACATGTATTTCTTTTTGCTGGGGCAATGCTGTTCCTTCATCCATGCCGGCATGTCGGCGACTTCTTCGCGGTTGGGAATGTGAGCTCGTTCAGTTCTGGCCATAAATAGATCAGGGTTTGTGTCGAAAACGACGTGCGGCAACGATACGCAAGCAGGCCGCCTTGCCAATGCTTATTTGCTCACAGAATGGATTAACCACGGATGAACACAGATTTCGAAAGCCGCTACGCGAATTTTGCGTCTAAGCTATTCACGTTCTCTGCGTTCTATTGCGCCCAATCCGTCACCCGGCCACCATTTTCCGAGGCGCGGCTGTGTCGTAGACCAGCCGCAGCAGTTTGGCCAGTGCTGCGACTGGCTTTCAGCACGGTTGCGCTCCAGTTCTTGCTGAGGCTTTGGCTGCAAATTCTTATCCGTGTGAATCCGTGGTTGAAACTTCGGTTAGAGCAACTTCATCTGCTCGCCGCCCGGGCGGCGAAAATTCGCCGTGGAAAGGGCGTGTCCGCGTTCGCTCAAGCCGTGCCGGCGCAGCGAGACTTCGAACAGCTGGCGTAATTGCTCCGCCCAGATGCCTTCGCCGGTCATGCGCGAGCCGAACCGGGCGTCGTTCAGTCGCCCGCCGCGCAGCGAACGCACCCGGTTCAACACCTTCTCCTTGCGATCGGGAAAATGCCGTGCGAGCCAGTCGGCAAAGAGGTCTCTCACGGCAAAGGGCAAACGCAGCGGCACCAATCCCGCATACTGCGCTCCAGCACCGGCGGCCGCCTCGATGATCTTGGGCAGCTCGTGATCCGTCAGCCCCGGGATCATCGGGGCAGCCATCACTCCCACGGGCACCCCGGCTTCACGAAGTTTGCGGATCGCTTCCAGCCGGAGCTTGGGCAGTGCGGCTCGGGGTTCAAGCTTCGGCGTCAGGTCGGCGTCCAAGGTCGTGACGGAAACGTAAACGGCCGCACAGTTGTAGCGGGCCAGCTCAGCCAGCAGATCGAGATCGCGCGTGACCAAGTAGTTCTTGGTCACAATGCCGACAGGATTGCGAAATTCAGCAAAGACCTCCAGACAGCGCCGCGTCAGTTGCAATCGGCGTTCGGCGGGCTGGTAACAATCCGTGACGCCGCTCATCGCGATGGTCTGCGGCTTCCACTTCGGTGAAGAGAACTCGCGCCGCAACATCCCGGGTGCTTGATATTTCACCACGATCTTCGTCTCGAAATCCAGTCCGGGTGAGAAGCCGAGGTATTCATGCGTGGGCCGGGCGTAGCAGTAGGCGCAACCATGCTCGCAGCCCCGATAGACATTGATGCTCGCATCGAACGGAATATCCGGGCTGTCGTTGTAGTTGATCAGCGTCGCGCTGGCGTCCGGGATGAACTGGGTGCGCGGCGCTGGATCTTCGCTGGGATCGTAATCCTCAAAGCGCTCGCCGGACGTGGACGCAAAGCGATTGGCCGGATTGTCCGGCACTCCGCGTCCGCGAAACTTGTCCGCTGGTTCAGGCACGCAGGCAGTTTAATGTTTGGTGAAGAAATTGCGAATCACGCCTTCCAAGGGGAGGGCGTTTCCTCGATGCCCGTCCAAGCTGTTGAACGCAGAGACGCAGAGGCATGAGCGAGAACCATATCAGGTGACAAAAAGATGCTGGCGGATTCGCCCCTTGGGTGGCGCAACGTCGAGAGTCTTTGGGTCCAGGGTTTCATATTATTAACTTCTACCACTTGCTTGCTGATCTCCGCGTCTCTGCGTCTCCGCGGTTAACATTGATTTCCAGTTTTCAAATCGTAGCGGGTCACTATCCTGCGCGGACCGATATGGCGAAGATTGAATTGATCACGAACTGCACCCCAGCCGAGTTGGGTTACTCGATGCCCGCCGAGTGGGCTCCGCACGCTGCGACTTGGCTGGGCTGGCCGCACAATGAATCCGACTGGCCCAACAAGATCGACACCATCCGGTGGGTCTATGGGGAGATGGTTCGCAAGATCACGCAGGGGGAAGTCGTGCGCCTGTTGGTGCGCAGCAAGGCCGAGGCGAAGTTCGCCGCCAGCTATCTCAAGCGCGCCCGCTGTGATTTGCAGAAGGTGCAGTTCGTGGTGCATCCCACCAATCGCGGCTGGACGCGGGACAGCGGCCCCATCCACGTAACCCGGAAAGCAGAGCGAGGAGCGCGTAAACCGAAGCCCCAAGCTCCCTATCTCGATTCCGGCAAGGCCATCGTTCATTTCCATTTCAATGCGTGGGCCAAATACAGCAACTGGCAGTTCGACACCAAGGTTCCCGAAACGGCGGCGGCGTTGCTCAAGCGTCCGTTGTTCGATGCGCAGTTTGAGGGGAAGAAATTTGTCATCGAGGGTGGTGGAATTGAAGTGAATGGTCGCGGCACATTGCTCACCACGGAGGAGTGTTACCAACACAAGACCATTCAGGTGCGCAATCCGGGCATGACCAAGGCGCAATACGACGAGCAGTTCAAAAAGTATCTCGGCGTGACGAATGTGCTATGGCTGGTCGCGGGCCCGGTGGGCGACGACACGCACGGTCATATTGACGACATCTGCCGCTTCACGGGCCCCAAGACGCTGGTGCTAATCAAGGAGACCAACAAGCAGGACCCGAACTACAAGCCGCTGGCCGAGAACTGGGAGCGCATCAAGAATCTGCGGTTGGAAGACGGATCGAAGCCCGAGGTGGTCGCGTTGCCGATGCCCGCGCCGCTTTACTACAAAAACTGGCGGTTGCCCGCGAGCTACGCGAATTTCTACATCGCCAATTCCTGCGTCATTGTGCCGACATTCAACGACCCCAACGACCGCCTCGCGCTGGGCATCCTGGGGGACCTCTTCAAGGACCGCCCGGTCATCGGCATCCATGCGGTGGACTTGGTGCTGGGCTTTGGCTCCCTGCACTGCCTCACCCAGCAGGAGCCGGCGTGAATTTCATTTGACCGGCAGGCGTCTGAGGACATGCTGCCCAGACGTTTGCCATGAAATCCGACTTCCTAGCCCTCCTGGCGGCATCCGGTTCTTTAAGCTTGCAGCCCGCCGTCCTCGCTGCTGACTGGCCGCTGTATCGCGGACCCAGCGGCAATGGCCAGTCACCGGAAACCGTGTCGGCCAATCCCTGGCCCGCGGGTGGTCTGCGGCAGGTCTGGAAAGCTCCCGCGGAAACGGGCTTCAGCTCTTTAATCGTTGCCGCAGGCAAGGCCTTCACGATTGTCGGTCGGCAAATGGATGGCGTTCCGCGTGAGGTGTGCGTTGCCTTGGACGCCAACGACGGCAAGGAACTTTGGGCCACGCCGTTTGGCGTTGCGCGCTACGATGGTGGCGGCAACTCGGGCGAAGAGGGCAATAAAGGGGGCGACGGTCCCCGTTCCACACCCACCTACAGCGAGGGTCGTATCTACCTTTATGGCGGGGCCATGAACCTGGTCTGCCTGGAGGCGGAGTCCGGAAAGAATATTTGGGCCAAGGACGTTCTGCGCGAGTTCGGCGGTAAGAATATCAAGTGGCAGAGTGCCGCCTCCCCGTTGGTCGACGGCGATCTCGTTTTCGTTGCTTGTGGCGGCGCGGGACAATCCCTGCTGGCGTTGAACAAGAAGACGGGTGCGGTCGTGTGGAAGGTGGGCGACGACGGCGTGACGCACGCCACGCCAGTGGTCGCCAACATACACGGAGTGCGGCAGGTGATATTTCGGACGCAAAAGGGTTTGGTGGCTTTGAACGTCACGAACGGAAGCGAACTGTGGCGGCAGGAGCATCCGTTTCGCATCTCGGCGGGCGCGTCGCCGGTGGTGGATGGCGACGTTGTGTTTTGTTCCTCCGGCTACGGCGCGGGTGCGGCAGCCATCAAAGTGAAGAAGTCGGGAAGCACGTTTGAAACGGAGGTGCTTTGGCGGAAGCCGAACCAGTTGATGAGCCATTGGTCCACTCCGGTTGCGAAAGATGGGTTCGTCTACGGGCTGTTCGGCCACGCATCGTATGGCAAGGCACCGCTGGCGTGCGTGGAGCTGGCGACGGGCGAGGAGAAATGGTCGCAGGCGGGTTTCGGTCCCGGCGGCGTCATCCTCGCAGGAGGTCAACTCATCGTGCTGGCGGACGACGGCGAGCTGGTAAAAGCAAAAGCCAGTCCGGGCAGCTACACTGAACTGGGCCGCTTCGACGCATTGGATGGCAAATGCTGGTCTACGCCGGCGCTCAGCGGCGGAAAACTTTTCGTGCGCAGCACCACTGAACGGGCTTGTTACACGGTGTTAGAATAGACGTTGCTACGGCTTCGGCCCGAGTTTCTTTTCGGCTGCCCCATCGAAGGCGTAGTAGTCGCAGGTCATTTCCTCTCCGGCGGCGATGTGGCGCAGGGCAACCGTGAATGCTGGCCTGGCGACGCCGGGCGGTGCCCCGGTGTTGGGGTCTGCGGCGTGGTTCATGAAAATCGTCAGGTCGCCGTTGAGCATCCAGCTGTCGCTCGCTGAATCCAAATAAGCGAAGTGACGTACATGGGCTTGCGCGGGTTTGGGCAAAGCGGCGAAGTGCCCTGGGGTGAATGCCCGATCAAATTCCGGCTCAAAGCGCCAGATGGGCGTTCCCAGAGGGATGGACTCGACTGCAAAAATGCCCAGGCCGTGCAGCGGGCTGGGTCTGGCGGACGCTTTTACCAACAACATGCCCCCAAGGTGCAGCAGGTTGCCGAAAACGTCTATCCTCCATCGCTCCCAGCGAGTCCTGCCGCTTGCCCTGTGGGAGCTGACTTGTCACAGTAACGCCATATGCGGGAAGTCTTCCGTAACTGGACCGAACACATCGAAACCTTCGTCCTCGAAGTCATCTTTGAGGAACGGGGTGGTTTTGCGGCGTCCATTACCCGCACGGGATTGCTCTGGCTTTCCAAATTGTTCACGGCCATCGTCAAACTGCGCTGGTTCCTCTACGACAAGCGCATCATCCGGGATTACACCCTGGGCATCCAGGTGATCACGGTCGGCAATCTCACCGTCGGCGGCACGGGCAAGACGCCGGTGGTGGAGAAGTTTGCACGCGAGTTGCAGGACGCTGGGCGCAAGGTGGCCATCCTCTCGCGCGGCTATCGCTCCAAGCCGCCGCCGTTGCACAAACGTATTGTCAACAAGCTGCTGTTCCGTACTGAGAGCGTCCCGCCGCGCATCGTCTCCGATGGGAAATCGCTCCTGCTGGATTCCGAGACTGCGGGTGACGAGCCCTATATGTTGGCGTCCAATCTCAAGGATGTCGTCGTGCTGGTGGACAAGGATCGCGTGAAGGCGGGGCGGTTTGCGATTGAGCGCTTCGGCTGCGACACCCTCCTGCTCGACGATGGATATCAGTATTGGAAATTGGCTGGACGACGGCGCGACATTGTCTTGATTGACCGCCAGCAACCTTTTGGCAACGAATACATGCTGCCCCGCGGCACGCTTCGCGAGCCTGAGGAACATCTTTCGCGCGCTGACACCATCTTCATCACCAAGAGCGACGGTAATACCGCGGAGTTACGCGCGCGCATCGCCCGGCTGAACCCGGACGCGGGCATCATCGAGTGCGTGCATCACCCAATGTATCTTGAAGATCTGTTCACCGGTCGGCAGATCGACCTCGACCATCTCAAGGGCCGGCGGGTGGCGTCGTTGAGCGGGATTGCGCAGCCGGAGAGCTTTGAGCAGAGCCTGGTCAAACAAGGCGCGGATCTCGTCTATTCGAAGCGCTTCGCGGATCACCATCGTTTCAGCCAGCAGGAGGTGTTGAACGCGATCAACCGCAGCAAGAAGCGCCAGGCGGAAGTGGTCATCACCACGCAAAAGGACGCGGTGCGCTTCCCCAAAATCGATCGTCGCGATTTGCCGATTTACTTCATGCGTGTGGAGATCCGCATCCTCAGGGGTGCGGATGACTTCCGCGACTGTGTGCGCCGCATTTGCTTCCGCTGAATGGACCCGCTGCTCTACCTGATTGGACGTGCCCTGATCAGCTTGATTCAGGCCCTGCCGCTGCGCCTGGTGGCGCGCTTGGGGCGCGCCGGGGGGGCGCTGGCCTACTCCCTGGATGGACGCCACCGCAAGGTGTCTCTGAAGAATCTGGCGCGGAGCTTCCCTGGCAAATCGCGCGCGCAAGTCCGGGACTTGGCCAAGGAAAACTTCCGGCGCATCGGTGAAAGCTACACGTGCGGCATCAAGACGGCTGGCATGACCTTCGAGGAGCTCAAGCCGCACGTGGAGTTTGTGGTCCCGCCGGAATTCAGGCCCGCTCCGGGCGTCAAGCCCCGCAGTCTGGTCGTCGCCCTTGGGCACTTCGGCAACTTCGAACTCTTCGCGCGTTTTGGACAGTTTTGTCCGGGCTACGTCTGTGCCACCACATATCGCGGGCTGCGCCAAGCTGCGCTGAACCGGCTGCTACAGACCCTCCGCGAGCAGTCCGGATGCCTGTTTTTCGAGCGTCGCTTTGACGCTGAAAAGCTCAAGGCGTTGATGAATCGGCCCGGCGTCATTCTCGGCTTGTTGTGTGATCAGAACGGTGGCCGAAAAGGGCTCCAATTCCCCTTGATGGGGCATTTTGCGGCGACGAGTCCAGCGGTGGCCTTGTTTGCGTTGCGCTATCATTGCCCGCTTTATACCGGGATTTGTTACCGCATGGGTCTGGCGAAGTGGCGCATCGAGGCGGGTGCGGAGATTCCCACGCACGAGAACGGCGTCGTGCGCACCACCGAGGCTATCATGCGCGACGTGAATGCGGCCTTCGAGATGGCCATTCATCGTGACCCGGCGAATTGGTTCTGGGTTCATAATCGCTGGAAACACGGGGTTGAACCGGCAGGCTAAGGCGGCTGCAAGTTGAACGTTACCGATTGTGACCCGCGTACGCAGCCAACCTTCAGCTTGCAACTCTCCCTGACACGCCCTTGCCACCTTGGCCCGCGTCCCAGATAATGCGCCCGTGCAACCGACCCTGGCACAACTGACGGACAAGCTCGTGGATTCTTACACGAAGCTCGGCGGGATCAATCACGTGGACGGCAAGAACCTGCCCTCGAAGTGCGCGGTCGCCGTCATCACGGAACAATTGCTCTGCCTGCTGTTCCCGGGCTTCTTTGAGGAGCAGTTGCAACATTCCTCTGAACTCAAGGCCAACACGGAAAAGTTGCTTGGTTCCGTGCGTGTTGCCTTGGAGGCCGAAATGACCAAGGCGTTGGAATACAATCCGCCTTCGGGTCTGGCCAAGAAAGACGCGCACGCTGTCGCGCAATCACTGTCCGCCAAGTTTCTCGGTTGCCTGCCTGCCGTGCGGGAGATGCTGCAAACGGACATTGAAGCGGCGTTCAACGGGGATCCGGCGGCCTTGGGTCGCGAGGAAGTGATTGTGGCTTACCCGTTCGTCGAATGCATCGCGGTGCAGCGCATGGGGCATGAACTCTATAAGCAACATGTGCCGCTGATTCCGCGCATCATGACCGAGTGGGCGCACAGCCGCACCGGCATGGACCTGCATCCCGGCGCAAAGATTGGAACGCATTTCTTCGTGGACCATTGCACCGGCACGGTGATCGGTGAAACCACCGAGATCGGGAACCATGTGAAGATGTACCAAGGTGTAGGCTTGGTGGCGCGCTCGCTGGCGGCAGGGCAGCAGTTGCGCGGCAAAAAGCGTCATCCCACGCTGGAGGATCACGTGACCATCTACGCCGGAGCCACGATTGTCGGCGGGGAAACCGTGGTCGGCGCACACAGCACGATTGGTGCGAGCGTGTTCCTTACCCACAGCGTGCCGCCGCACTCGCTCGTCGTTCAGGAAGATCCCAACGTGAAAATCCTGAACAAGAAAGAGCGCTCGGGCGATCCGTTGGATTTCCAGATTTGACCTAAAGCCGACTTTCCAGCCGGCGAGATCTCGATTTCCGCGGGTAATCGGGCCGGCTGAAAAGCCGGCGCCGCGTAACTACACACAGGAGATGCGCAGCAGTTCCTTCACGCGCTTCTCGATGTCTGCGCGGCTGGTCTTCGTGGTGCGGGTGAGGCCGAAGCCTTCACAGCAGAAAGAGGCGGTCACGCTGCCGTAGATCATGGCGCGGCGCAGATTGGTTTCAATCGGCCCCTTGGAACCTGCAAGGTAACCCATCAAGCCGCCTACGAATGAATCGCCTGCGCCGGTGGGGTCCACGACTTTCTTCAACGGATACGCGGGTGCAATGAACAGGCCGCTCGGGCCGGATAGGATCGAGCCGTGTTCGCCCTTCTTGATGATGACGTATTTGGGTCCGAGCTTGTGGAGCTTGGGCAGGGCGGCGACAACGTTGTCCTCCTTCACCAGCTGCTGCGCCTCACTGTCATTGAGCACGAAAAGGTCAACGCGCTTGAGCAATCGCAGCAAGTCAGGCATCGCGATGTTCAGCCAGAGGTCCATGGTGTCGGCGGCCACGAACTTGGGCTTTTTCATCTGGTCCAGCACGTGGTGCTGCAGCGCGGGGGCAATGTTCGCCAACAGGACGAAAGGGGTGGTGCGATACGCCTCGGGCAGTTCGGGTGAGAACGTTTCAAACACCCCCAGCTCGGTGGCGAGGGTGCGGCGGCGGTTCATGTTGATCTCGTATTCGCCTGACCAGTGAAAAGTCTTGCCGGGTTTCACCTGCAGGCCGGCGAGGTCGAGTCCGTGTTGCTGGTAGAGCGCGGTGTATTTGCGAGGGAAGTCATCGCCGACGACTCCCACGAGATTTACATCGGTGAAGAAGCTCGCCGCCACGCCCGCGTGGCTGGCGGAACCGCCCAGCAGCTTGGGGTTGAAGGCCTTCGGGGTCTTGATGGAATCCAGTGCCGTCGAACCAACAATCAATACGCTCATGTCTGATGTTCCAATTCGGTTTGCAAAGGCGTGAAGCTAGGTGAATGCATTGAGGCTGAAAAGCGAAACATTCGACCGAGGGCAAACAATTTGAGGATGGGGGAATGCGTCGATGATGACAGGTTGGAGCCTGTGCTGGTTCTCGGGCAAGAGAGAGAGCAACGCTGCGAAGGTGCCCAACAGACGCCGCAAAGGTTTTTCATGCCACTTTGTTCCCGGGTCAACCAAAATTGCAGGCTGTGGGGACTATCCGGCGTTGTCAGTGGTGGATGGTAGGCGAAGGAAGTTCGTGAAATAGCGCATGAGTGCTTGTGCTACAGCTTGCGCTGTCCAACCTTGTTGCTTTCGGAAATTGCCGGGTGGTGCTGACAGATATTGGCCGATCCTCCTCCTGAATAATTGTCTGTTGCTTGGCAGACCGCCTGACATGCCATTATGATGCAATTGTTAGGGCGATTCCGGCTGGGTGAGAGTGAGTTGCACCGCTTCGTCTGTCCGTCAATGCCACACATGAAAATCTCAAAAACATTCCGTTGGTTCGAATCGTCGGGTGGTCGGATTTGTCTTCAGGCTGGCACCAGTGTCCCGTTGGCTGTGCTGCTGGCGGCCGTATCGGCAGCAGCCATCACTTATTGGGTTGTTCATCGCGCTCCAGCCCCCCTTGAAGGCGAGGGGCAGGCGGTTGAGATCAACCTCTCCGATATCTCGCGGGATGTTTTGAAATCTTTAAGAGGTCCGGTTGATCTTCATTTTTACGCCCTGTTCTCCGCAACCAACGCATCGCCGGAGCAACTGGCTTTGGTGCAGCAGATCAGGCAGACAATGGAGGAATTCGAGCGCGAGGCTGATGGTCGTTTGCGTGTGTCTGAAGTCACCGAGTGGAGCGAGGCAAGTGCCTCGCAAGCCTCCGCCGAGGGCGTTCGCGTGCAGAATCTTTCACAGGGCAACCCCTTCTACCTCGGCATCGCCGTATCCCAGTCGGATCGGCATGATGCGCTCGCACAATTGAGCTCTGCATGGCTACCTGCTTTGGAGTTTGATCTCGCCCGGGCCATTGCCCGGGTCGCCAGCGAGCCTGCGCCGGTGCGAACAGGTGATGAGGCGGCGCAGGCCGAGGCGGCCGTCACCGCAGTTAATCGTCTCATACCGGACCCGGCTAGTGTTCCCTTTGACGCTGGCAGGAGTCTGCTGCGCGACGCATCACTGAAAGAGTTTGAGGCTGGCGTCGCCAGGATGCGGGAGGAAATTGCCAAGATCGAGCAGCGGCTTCGTGCAGCCGATTCAACCGGTTCCGATGCGGATCGCAAAGCCGCACTCGATGAACTGCATCAGGTGAAGGCCCGTCACGAGGCAGCACTCCGTGAGGTCGCGCGCCGCTCACAGGCGCAGATTGAGGCTTGGTCCCGCTTGAAGGGGCAGTAACACCCCACTCGACGGTTAGCTGAGGCAAACTTCCGCCAGCCATTTTTCCGGCGCAGACCTCCCTGCTCGAGGCAATGTCGCTCTTCCCAGGGTTGCAGGTTGAACTCAAATCGCGTATTCGCGCATTCCCGGTGAACGTTCGCCGACCTCCGAGATCACTGGCTTTTCAGTGATTGAGTGCGCGACTGCCGGGCCGGCAATAATTTTCCTCCTCCGCCGGGAGCCCGCGCCTCAAGCGGCAGTGAAGACGGTGTCGCAGTCAAGACGCCGCCGACTTTGGGGGGTGCGATTCAGCCTGGCCCGCATCGCATCCAATGGAAAGTGTCGCGGGGTCGGTGGGGGCGGTTCCTCCGTTCACGCGTCATTTAGCCAGCCAACCAGCATCGCTCAGAGTGTCACCGGCTGGATGAGCTAAAAACCCCTTCCCGCGTTCGCGGGAGGGGGTCTGAGTTTTGATTCAGAAAACTTCAGGGCGCCTGCACGACACGGAAGAAGTTCTGCGCACCGCCGTTGCGGGTGGACACGGGCATCGAGATGTTGTTGCCCGTGCCGTTGGTGATGCTGCCCATGTTCATCCAGGTGCCGGTGAGTTCGGAGACCTTTTGCACCTGATACTTCAGGCCGACTTGCGAGGCGAACTCGACTTCGGCCGCGTTGTAGATTTGAACGATGAAGCCGGGGATGTCGCTGGCATTCATCGGGTCGCTGCCCGCTTGGAGTTCAGCATAATCACTCACTCCATCGCCGTCGCTGTCCACGACAAGCGGATTGGTGCCGGCGGCGAGTTCGAGCGCGTTCTTCACGCCATCGTTGTCGTTGTCGTCATTACCGTCGTAGATCAACGAACCGAACTTAGCGATTTCCCATGTGTCCGAGACCCCGTCATGGTCGGCGTCGTCCGTCAGGTCGGCGATGGAGGCCTTGAGCAGACCGACGGCGTAACTGAGGTTGTGGACACCGTAGCTGCCGTCATCCTTGACGAATTTGTGGTTGAAAGCGGCCCGCAACTGCGACTTGGTGTAGGAAGCCGTGACGGTCACGGTCGGCGACCCGATGGGCGGGAGCAACATGCCCAACTGGTCGAGCAGACCCTTGACTTCCGTTTGCACGCCTTCAGTCACGCCGTCGCCGTCGTAGTCCTGGCGCTTGAAGTCGAAGGATTCAATCGGGCCGTGGCAACCGGTGCAGAGGCCGGTCAGGTGAATGTCGTCTGCTGGATCCGCTGTGGGACCATCCCAAGCAGGAAGGAAGGTGTGGCCACCGACATTTCCGAAGTAAGGCGCGCTGGCGGAAACTTCCTGCAAGTGACAGCCCACGCACGTTTCGGGAACGACGGAGCCATGCGCGCTGCTGGCGATTTCCTTGCCATAGGTCACAGCATTGGCACCCGCGATCATGTCACCTTGTACGCCATAGTGCGGACCGAAGTTGCCGCTGCCGGTAGTGGTTTCAACGTACGTGACGGCATCGCGGCGCCCGATATGGCAACTGATGCACAACTGGCCTTTGCCGCCGTTCGTGATGGTGGTAATGTTGTCTGCCAGCGTCACCGGGCCGACTTTGCGGAGCATGGAGGGGTTATTCGTCGGCCCATGCGGATCATGGCAGACCGCGCAGGTGAGGGCCTCGTAATCGGTGCGTTGAGGTTTTCCGTCCACCATGTCCACGAAGCCCAGACCGGAGTGGCAGCGCACACAGGACGAGCGGCTTTCACCAGTCGGATAGCGCGTGGCGATGGCGTGGCGCGAGTTGTTCCACTCTTGGGCTTTCAAGTGATACGGCTCGGAGTCATGGCACTGAGCACAGTCGCCTGCGCTCATGCTGACGGAAATCTTTTTGATGTCACCGAGCGAGTATGCATGTTCGCTGCCGGGGCCATGGCAGTTTTCACATTGCACGTTGGACTTCTCGCGCAAGCTCTGCGGCATGGCGGCGAAGTTGCCGTTGGTCAACTCTCCGGGAAATGTCCAGCCGGTCAGCGCTTGAATGTCATCGAAGCCGCCGTTGGTTGCACCGGCGAAGGTGTCGTAGCCGACGGAGTGGCACTTGATGCAGTTCTGGCTGAAGTGCGTGGTGCTGATGCCGTCAATCGCATTGGAGAACGCTCCTGCGTGCGCGGTTAATGACCACGGCCCCATTGTGTCTGGCAAAAACCCGCCGCTATGACACAGCTGGCAGAAGTTGTTGCCCATGTAGGTGCCGCCGGAAACCGCCTGCGTCAACATCAGGCCGCCGCCGTTGATCAGCACTTGCGCGGTGATCAGATAGTTACCGGTCAGATCAGGGCGCAGGAGCATCCGGTCGCCCACAATCTTCAGGGCCCCGCGATCACCCGGGCTGTAAATGGGCATGTTCGTCGGTAGTGGGCTCGCCTGCAATGCGGCAGCAGAACCCAGTGGCTTGGTGGCGAGATTCCAATTAACACCCGTGACACCGGCCAAGTTCTGCTGCACCTCGACTTCGAGGTAAACAGGTTGGCCCACCCCCACAGTATACAAGCCACCCGAGGGCTGCGTGGCGGTGGGTAGGGCGTAGTCCTTGATCTCTTGCGGGGTGAGTGGGCGCGCGGCGATCTTGTTGCCTTGGGCGTGGACCACGATGGTTTCGAGCGAAGCCAGCAGCGCAAGGGCTGCCAGCAGCAGTGATGTGCTTCTGGTGTTTTTGTTCATATGCGTGGTGCGTTTGTGGCATTGCCTCCGGTGTGTGGTGAGTCTCCTGCGAAATGCCGGTTGGAACTACCCGGTGCTTGCCAAAGGCTCATCATCATTTGTCCTGCTATTTCAATCTATTCGATGCAGGGTTCTAATTACCCTAAGGGTCGGATGCTTCATCTCTATTCCAGCGGAATTCTTCCCCGCCTCATGCGGCGCAGGTCGCCAGCTCTAAAGGGGGGGTCAACTTGGGCTGTGATTTAGGCGGACGGCTCGCTTGTTGCCCATCCAAGCGGTGGGCTGCCTCGGTGGCTCGCAGGGCAATGATTCCCTGACAGCGATCCAGTTCATGGGCGCGCAACTGAGCGTTCTCACGCACGATGCCCTGCAAATGATCAATGTTGTAAAGGTAAACGCCCTCCAGCATCTGGACTGACGCCTCGATGTCGCGCGGCACGGCGATGTCCACGAGGAGCAAGGGACGTCCCCCACGGGCTTTCACAACCGCTGCCATGTCATCGCGTTTGATAATGGCGCGACGTGCCCCGGTCGAGCTGACCACAATGTCGGCCTGCTGCATGGCGTTGAACAATTGCTCGAAGGGCAGGGGTTCGCCGCCGATTTCAGCCGCGAGCGAGCGGGCCTTTTCGAGGGATCGATTCGCCACCAGCACAGATTTCGAGCCTTTCTTGGCCAAATGACGCACGCAGGCTTCGCCCATTTTTCCCGCGCCCACAATTATCACGCTGCGGTTGCTGAAATCGTTGTCGAAGATCCGCTCAGCCAGTTCCACGGCCACGCTGCCCACCGAAGTGGCTCCGCGTCCGATGGCGGTTTGGGTCCGGATCTGTTTGCCGACTTGGAAAGCTGTTTGGAACAAGCGATTGGTCACGGGACCCGTGAGTTTGGCATCCTGCGCGGTTTGGTAAGCCTGCTTGAGTTGGCCGGTGATTTCCGTTTCACCCAGCACCATAGAATCGAGTCCGCTGGCGACGGAGAACAGGTGTTCCATCGCGGCGTTGCCTTCCAGTTCGTAAAGATGGTTTCTGACGTCTGTGCCGTCCTTGGACAAGAGCCGGAACAAATTGGCGCCGTGAGTCCAGGGCGAGTCAGTGACGGCGTAGATTTCGACGCGGTTGCAGGTGGAGAGCAGGACCACTTCGCGCAGGCCACCGGTGATCTTCAGGCGGCAGCCGCAGCAACGCGCCCGCGTCGGAAGGACGGCGACTCTCTCGCGCACGTCCACGGTGGCGGTTTTGTAACTCAAGCCTGCGGCAAAAAACTTCATGCGAAACGGCGTGGATTCCAGCTTACGCCCGAGCTCGAGTCGGGCTTTTCCTGCCTTCATCCGATGGTCAGTCTAACCCGGAGGGCGCAGAAGGCTTATCACCCTTTGCCAATCGATGAACGTATTTTGACCTGCCAAACCAAGGGACGGGGAGCTATTCGAACGGTGTGAGTTGCAAGTTTCGGGTTCCGGTCCCCGGGGGAAGGAGCTTGCACGGGGGCTCCCGCTAGCCGACATACCTGTTCTAGCGCGCGATTGCAGTATTCTCCGTTGCGGTAGCGTTTGCCAG
>JAFMIZ010000184.1 GCA_017853715.1 Pedosphaera sp. | reverse complement strand
GGCCACTCGGTCAAAGTCGGCAGGAATGCGGAGATCATCCTGTTCAGCCCGCAGGTGGAGCATTGCCGGGTGGTGGACCACCTGCACAAGCAGCTCGCGGGCGGCTGAGCTGACTGGCGCTAAGGCTAGGCGGTGCTTGGCGGACGCGCCTCGTGCGGCCGTTTCAACTAATCTCGCTTGATGTTCGCGACGTCGATCGGCGGACCGACTTCCTTCATGCCGTGTTTCCTGAAGAGCTGTTGCGTCTGCTCTGGCGTGGGCTTGCTTCCGGCCTGCCTGAAGTCTTCGAGAAACTGTTCGAATGATCCGGCGGGCAGCACCGCCCCCATCATCTTTCCGTTCCCCTCGGAAAGATGGGCATACGCATGCGGCACGCCACGCGGCAGCAATATCGAATCGCCCGGCTTGAGGAAGAACCGCTGGTCCCCGGCTTCAGCGACGTATTCGCCTTCGAGCACGTAGAACCATTCATCCTGATCGTAGTGGACATGCCGCCCCGGACCGGTCTTGCCGCTGACCAAGATTTCCCAGAGGAAGACGTCGCCGCGCGAATCCGCGGTTGAGACCTTCGCATCCAAGGCAATCTTGCCGCGTCCCATATGGTGCCTGAGACCGCTGCGATCCTGTCCGGCCCTGACCACGCTGGGCGTGATGGAACTGCCTTGACTCCGACTGGAGCCGCGCCCCGGACCGAACATCAAGCCCGCCAGGATGAGGGCGGCAGCGCCCGCAAAGATTGCTGCCACCACGACAGGATGTCTGCTGCTGCTCATAGGTTGTAATGATCTCTTTCCGTTGGTTGTTTTTCGCTGGCGTGGGCTAGCCGGCCTTGAGGCACTCCAGAAAAATCACGGGCGGGTGATTCAAAAAATCCTGCCAATAGCCTTCGGCCTCCCGCTCCACGGCCTCCGGGGATATCCTAGGGCTCACCCAGCGCAGCGATTGAAACCCCGCCCGCTGCAGGCAGGTCTCATGGGAGGCGACATTATGATGGTAGTTTTCCACCTCGATGGCGCCGCCGCTCAAATGAAAGATCCATTGGATGGCGGCCGCTTCCTGCCAGGGAGTCGCGGCCCGCGTCTCAAAACCGTATTTGTGGTAGGAGGGGGCCGAGGGGAAATGCAGTCGGGGGCTCGTGTTCACCGTCACAAAGCGGCCGCCGGGCCGGAGGCAGCGGGCAATGCTGTCGCACATCGCCTGCAGCTCGGCCACATTGCGGGCGTAATTCAGCAGGTAGGCGGCCACCACCAGGTCCGCTTGGTCGGCATGATCCAGCGAGCGCGCATCCGCCACGCGATATTCAATCCCCAGTTGTTGGCGCTGCTCCTGCTCGCGCGCCAGCTCGATCATCCTGGCGGAAAGGTCCACCCCGACCGCGCGCTGCGCGCCACCCTGGCGCAATCTCCGCGTATAAAAACCCTCGCCGCAGGCGAGATCGATGACCGAAAGACCGCGCGGGTCGCCGATCAGGTCCATCAAGGTGAAGGATTCCACGTGGGTGCGCCAGGGCTGTTGTTTGGCTCGTTGATATTGCTCCGCGATGGGATCGTAGTCGGTGCTCATCAGGTTTTATCGGTGGTAAAAGCGGTGTTTGGGGACGCGGTTGATGGCGGGTGTCTGGTGGCGGTCAGATAATTGCCGGTCAAATAAACTGAAAAGCTGATTCCAAATCCGACAAACCAGGCGTAGTGATAAAGGTTCGCCAGAAACAGGGGCACGGTCCCGGCGGGTAAAATTTTAACCGTCTCGAGAAAACCCGGCAGGCTCGGAAGGCTGCCCAACCCAAGCGCTATCAGGGCCATCAGGTTGAATCCGCCAGTGTATCGATAGCGCCCCTCCGGCCGATAAAGTGCGGCCAGGTCTAGTTCCCGGCGGCGCCACACAAAATAATCCGCGATGAGAATTCCGCCGATGGGTCCGAGCAGCGCCCCGTAGGCGATAAGCCAGATGAAAATATAGCCATCTGGATCCGCCACCAGCTTCCACGGCATCATCAGCACGCCGATCAGGGCGGTGATGTATCCCCCGGCACGAAAAGAAATCTTTTGGGGCAGGAGATGGGCGAAATCGTTTGCGGGACTGACCACGTTGGCAGCGATATTCGTGGCCAAGGTGGCGATGCAAAGTGCGATCATGGCGATCACCAGCACCAATGGATTGTGGAAGCGCGCCAGCACGTCCACGGGATCCCAAAGGGTCTTGCCATAAATGAGGGTCGTTGCGGAGGTGACCGCCACGCCGATAAAGGAATAGAGCGCCATGGTCAGCGGCAACCCGAGCGCCTGGCCGATGATTTGGTCGCGCTGGCGGCGGGCGTACCGGGAGAAATCAGGGATGTTCAGCGAGAGCGTGGCCCAAAAGCCGATCATCCCGGTCAGGGCCGGGAAAAAAAAGCCCCAAAACTGGCCGGCTTTGGGCTGGCCGGCGGCAAATTGCGACGGTTGCGAAAGGATCGGGCCAAAGCCGCCGGCTTCCCGGTAGGCCCAAGCCAGTAGAATCAGTCCCAAACCGATGAGCAAAGGGGCTTTGAGGTTCAAAAGTTGGTGGATGGTCTCGATGCCCCGGTGGATGATCCAGACGTTGATGCTCCAAAAGAAAAGGAAGCAGGCCAGTTGCGCGGTTGAGATCCCCAGCAGGGGCAATGGTTCGCCCGCCAGCAGGGCCGGCAGGAACACCCCGAGAATTTTATAGATCGCGCTTCCGCCGATCCAGGTCTGGATGCCAAACCATCCGCAGGCCACCAGAGCCCGCAGCAAGGCCGGGATGTTTGCCCCGCGCGTGCCGAACGCGGCCCGGCAATACACCGGGAAGGGGATGCCGTATTTTGTTCCGGCGTGGGCATTCAAAATCATGGGCAGCAGCACGATCAGGTTGCCCAAAAAGATGGTGAGCACCGCCTGCCACCAGTTCATGCCTTCCCCGATCAGCGACGAGGCCAGCATATAGGTGGGAATGCAAGCCGCCATGGAAACCCACAGGCACGTGAAACTGAACACGCCCCATTGCCGTTTCGCGCCCGATACCGGTGCCAAATCCTCACTGAACAGCGGGCTGCCCCGCAGTTCTTCCCATGGCATGCCATCCTCAG
>JAFMIZ010000183.1 GCA_017853715.1 Pedosphaera sp. | reverse complement strand
ATACTTGCATCGCCTCAACTAAAAACCACCGCTCACTCAAAGTGCATGACAGGCTATAGAGCCGGCCTATTTCAGCAAAGGCTTGGGCGACTGTGGTTGCCGGGGTGGCATCCTTGTCCACCAACGGCACTCGTTTCACCTTCTTCAGGCCGTTGCCGGGGTTTACAATCTTGAGCTGGGCGTAGGAACGGTGGTTGCGGACTCACAAGCCACGAATCGGTTGCTTGCGCCCATCCAGAACTTTTGGGAAGGTTAGCGCATGAGAATTGCGCCGATGACCGTTGCTTGTGCTGGACGAACTGTGGTTGCTTTGCAACGCACTGGGATTCTTCCTGTAACACTGGCGCAATCAGTAGCACAAGGTCAATCGGCGAGTTTTCAAAACTGCGTAAGTTCCTGTAAATAAACAGATGCCGGTGTGGCGAAATGGCAGACGCACAGGACTTAAAATCCTGGGACCATAAAAAGTCGTGTGGGTTCAAGTCCCACCACCGGCACCACCTCTACAGTGGTCAATAAACAAAGGGCATTTAGGAATTTTAGCGAATCGGAAAGTTGTTTGGGGTAACGTTCTGCGGTAACGTGTTCTTCGGTATACGGGGGTGTTTGAGGGTGTCTATTGTGATGTTGTGAACGCTTTTTATGCTGGCGAGTTTGCCCGCGCCCACAAACCCCCGCTCCAAGCGAAAGGCGAAGCGTGAAATCGGCTCTCAACCCTTATTTCAACCCCATTGGCGGCGCGAGTTATCCGCGTGGATGGTTGCCCCCCGGCGTCTGCTGGGTTCAAACCCGCTAATCCCGGCACGCCCGCCGACTCTCCCAGCGGACAGACACCCGCCTAGTTGCCCGCGACCATGCGGCGGCTATCTGCGGACTTTTGAGATGCCCCGCCCCATCGCCTTCGTGGAGCAACTTACCATTCGATACACTGCCAAACGGGCGGCGACTAATGCGGTATTTTCGACCGCAGCGCGAGTTTTGGGCGACGATTTGAAACCTTCCCTTGTCGCCACAAGCAAGCAGGCTGCCCATGCCTAAATCACCCCTTCATTTCAGCAAAGCCAACGGCACAGAGCGGCAAAAGTTGATCCGGCGGAGCTGGCAACCTGGCCTCCGCCTTGGCGACCTTTTGAGCAATCGCCGGAAAGAAGTCGGGCGTCATGAATGAGGCCGTTGCCGAACTTCTTCAACTGCTGGGCGCGCCGGTGGTTTTTCTCAAATGGGAAAAAGGCACAAAAGGAGATCGGCGCAGGTGGGGGCATTTAACAGCGGTCCGAGCGGGCAGAGATATCAGCTGTTGACGACCACCAACTTGGTTCTGCCGTGGAGCAATTGGTCGGTGTTGAGCACTGGTATCTTCGGCGCCAGCCCGGCGAGTTGCACGCATTCGAACGTGACCGATCTGCGTCAGTTCTACCGGATCAAGTCCCCTTGATCTGAATCCGCGAACCACCCGGCGGAAAAGTCCCTCAAGGTTTTGGCTGGTCGCGGCGCGGAAACAACGCTGCGGGTTGGCCGATGGTGTGTCCTGCCGCCAGTCCACCCCAGCCTGCCGCTGCAATTTGATCCGGAGTTCCCGGCAGCGCCAGCTGCGCGTAGATTTTTCCTGCCGTTCCCGGCAGGAAAGGCCACAGCAGTACGGCTAGCACGCGGCAGGTTTCGGCGAGGTTGTAGAGAACTTCATCGAGCCGCGCGGCTTGCGTGGGGTCCTTGGCCAGTTTGAATGGTGCGGTCTGGTCCACGTATTGATTCGCGCGTGTGACAAGCGTCCAGATGCTTTGCAGCGCGGCCTGAAGTTCGTTCTTCTCGAGTAAACCGCGGACTTCGGTCGCGACGCGGTTGGCATCGGGCGCGAGTTCGTTCGCGCGCGCGGGCACAATGCCTTGGCGGTAGCGTTGGAGCATGGAGAGCGAGCGGTTGACGAGGTTGCCGAGGCCGTTGGCGAGCTCCGCACCGTAGCGGGATTGGAAGCCGGCGTCCGTCCAATTGCCGTCCGGGCCGATGTCGAGTTCGCGCAGGACGTAGAAGCGGAAGGCGTCCAAGCCCCATTCATCGATGACCGCGATGGGGTCAACGATGTTGCCGGTGCTCTTGCTGATCTTCGCGCCGTCTTTCTGCCACCAGCCGTGGACGAGAATCTGTTTCGGTAGCGGCAGGTTCATCGCTTTGAGCATGATCGGCCAATAGACGGCGTGGAATTTCAAGATGTCTTTGCCGATGACGTGGATGTCGGCCGGCCAGAGCGACAAAGGCGAAGATGGCGGATGGAGTCTAGAGGATGGCAGGTTCAACGCGGCGCAAACGCCCGCGTCGCCGTGCGCGGCGGGGATGGAGACGTAATTGACCAGCGCGTCGAACCAGACGTAGGTGACGAAGTTCGCATCGAAGGGCAGGGGAATGCCCCAGTTCAACCGCGCCGCCGGGCGGCTGATGCAGAGATCTTCCAGCGTGTGATTCTTGAGGAAACCAAGAACTTCGTTGCGCCGGTAGTCGGGCTGGATAAAGCCCGGATTCGCCTCGAGGTAATCGATGAGCCATTGCTGGTGCGCGCCGAGTTTGAAATACCAGTTCTCCTCCACCAACTCCACGACCTCGCCGTAGCTCGGATCGAAAGTGCCGTCGGGCCGCCGGTCTTTTTCTGTGAGAAACGTCTCCTCCTTGGTGGAGTAAAATCCCTTGTGCGCCGCTTGATAAAATTGCCCCGCCGCGTGGAGCTTGGCGAGGATGTCCTGCACGACCTGCTTGTGCCGCGTGCTGGTGGTGCGCACGAAATCGTCGTTGGTCAGCTCCAGCTTCCGAGCGAACGCCAGCCAGATGGCGGCGAGTTCATCGCAGTAAGCCTGCGGCGTCTTGCCAGCGGTCTGCGCGGCCTGCTGCACCTTCTGGCCGTGCTCGTCGAGACCGGTGAGGAAGAAGGTTTCCTGTCCCAGACTGCGCCGGGCGCGGGTGATGACGTCGGCGATGACTTTTTCGTAGGCGTGGCCAAGGTGCGGCGCGCCGTTGACATAATCAATGGCCGTGGTGATGTAAAAGGGTTTGCTCATTAAACGGAGCGGGAGGGTAGCGGAAAAATCCGCCAACGCCAGCGCGGAAACAGCGACCCGCCGCGTCCCATTCCGGT
>JAFMIZ010000182.1 GCA_017853715.1 Pedosphaera sp. | reverse complement strand
TGGTCCACGCACCCATGGTCTTGATCATCAGTTCGCACACACGCCTCGCGAACCCAGCAGCTGTGGCATATGCAATTTCACTACTGGAAAGTGATGCAAACCTGGGCGGGGTTTATTTCAGCGACGATCAGCCCGGTCCGTTGCAACGTGTCATCATTGACCGGGAATCGTTTGATGGATTCAACGGACTCTGGAACACCTGCGCATTAGTGCGCACCCAACTTGTTCGCGAGCGCCCTTTTCGCGAGGATGTCTTCAGCGCAGAAGACCAGGAATGGTCGGCGTGGTGGCTGAACGAACGAGGGGGCCGCATTGCCCGAATCACGGGCGGCGAACGTCATTGCGACAACCCGCACACGCACAGCTCCCTAAAATTGTTGAACGAATACGTGTCCATCGCTTACTTCACAAAGCGCCGTTTGCTAAGTTGGAGTAACATCATCCGCCAGTTGTCCATGGCGATTGGCCCGGCGTCAGCGCGCAAGACAGGCCGCCGCTTTTACCTGCGTCTGGCCCTGCTTCTGGCAGCATGTCACTTTCGGCGGCCTCGGTATCAGTCAAGGTATGCATGATCCATCCCGCATGAGTCTACCCGGCACATCCGAGCAAGGCCAAGCCGGCCAGCCCATCCGTGTGGTCTTCGCCTGCGATGAGGGCTACGCCATGCCATTGGCGACGATGTTACGTTCGTTGGCGGAGTCAAACCAGGCCAACTGGCCGCTGACTGTGCATGTGTTATCCAATGACTTTTCCGCCGCCTCACGGGAGCGCGTCGAGAAATCGTTACCCAGTGGTTCAGCATACATTCAATGGATGCAGGTGGACCTCATGAAGTTCTCGCATTTTCCCACCTTGCCGCACATCTCGGCGGCAACTTACGCACGCTTTCTGATTCCGGAGCTTTTCCCGGCTGAGATCCGTCGTGTGCTGTATCTCGATGCGGACATGCTGGCGCTGGACGATTTGCGCCCAGTTTGGGAAACCAACCTCGGCGGCAAACCGGTGGGCGCGGCGCGCGACGTCATGGATGCCATCCTGAAGAGCGGCGAGGCGGGCTGGGATGATGTCCCGCGCGTGCCGCACTATTTCAACGCAGGCATGCTGTTGATGGATCTCCCGACCTGGCGGGCGGAACGAGTTTCGGAGCGGGCAATGGATTATCTTGTCGCCCATCCCAAAACGCGCATGTCGGACCAAGATGCGTTGAATGTTGCGTGTGATGGCCGCTGGCACGAGCTTGATCAGCGTTGGAACTTTCCCTGTCATCGCAGCGGGAACCTCGGAGAACTTCCGGCCGCCAAACGACCGGGCATTGCCCATTTCATCACCTATCGCAAGCCATGGCTGGCGCAGGTGCGAAGCCAAAACGCCTCGTTTTATAACCAGTTCCGCCGCCGCACGCTTTACGCCCGAACGATGTCGGAGCGGGTGCGGGATGCGGCAGTATCCTCTGCAGCCGGTGTCCGGAATCTATTGCGCCGACTACGCATTCTGGCGGAAGAAGATCGGGCGGCGACGGATACTCCCGTGGAACAACGTTCCAGTAACATCTAGTCGACCACCCGGGCAGCTTACCACCTTCATGCGATTGTGAGGCAACCCGGCA
This sequence comes from Pedosphaera sp., assembly GCA_017853715.1. Taxonomy (GTDB): domain Bacteria; phylum Verrucomicrobiota; class Verrucomicrobiia; order Limisphaerales; family DSYF01; genus DSYF01. The sequence continues at coordinate 1,520 of JAFMIZ010000182.1, read as the reverse complement.
ATCGCCATCCTGCGCATTCTGGCCGGAATACATTTTGAACTATGAATCATAAACGAGCATTGGTAACGGGCGGTTCGGGACTCATCGGGTCGCACATTGTGGACGGGTTGCTGGCCGACGGGCTGGAGGAGGTCGTTGTGCTGGACAATTTGACGCGCGGTCGCCGCGAAAATCTGGCCGCCGCACTGGCTTCAGGGCGCGTCAAGGTGGTGGAGGGCGATATTCGTGACACGAAGCTGCTGCGGGAAGTCATGGAAGGCATCGACTTGGTGTTCCATGAGGCTGCCATCCGTATCACGCAATGCGCCGAGGACCCGCGTCTTGCGCACGATGTGCTCGCCACCGGAACGTTCAACATCCTCGAAGCCGCAGTTCAAGCCAAGGTGAAGCGCGTGGTCTCCGCCTCTTCGGCTTCCATTTATGGTCAGGCGGAGGTGTTTCCCACGAACGAGAAGCATCATCCCTATGACAACCGCACGATTTACGGGGCTATCAAACTCTACAACGAAGGCCTGTTGCGCAGTTTTAACGAGATGTTCGGGCTCGACTATGTCGCGTTGCGCTACTTCAACGTGTATGGGCCACGCATGGATGCGTTCGGCGTTTACACGGAGGTGATGATTCGATGGATGGAGCGCCTCGCAAGCGGGCAACCGTGCCTCATTTTGGGCGATGGCACGCAGACGATGGACTTCATCTACGTCAAAGACGTGGCCCGCGCCAATCTGCTGGCGACCAAGGCTGCAATCACAGACGACGTGATCAATGTAGCCAGCGGAACCGAGACCAGCCTGAAGGAATTGGCCGATGCCCTTTCGCGCGTGATGGGCGTGGACATCCCTCACTCCTACGGTCCCGCCCGCAAGGTGAACTCCGTGGCGCGGCGTCTGGCCGATGTTTCCAAAGCGGAAAATGTTCTTAAGTTCAAGGCCCAGTTCAATTTGGAACAGGGCTTGCGGGAGTTGGTGGACTGGTGGGCGAGAGAGACGGGGAATGCCAAGTTCGTGCAGAAAGACAGTTGAAGCGATCAGCGTTTTCGAGCCCTGTAAAAGCAGCCCGGTTATCAAACCGGGCTGCTGTGTTATCGGGGAAGGGCTGCGGAAAAAAGCAGCCGGGGGAATACTTGGCGGACTATCGGGGTTTCCCCGGGAGGGTTATCCGAAATGACCCGGTTGGAAAGCGAAGCTGTTTGGGGTCCATTAAGACAGTCAAGACGACGCAGAAGTGACGCCAAGAAATATTTCAATGAATTCAAGTCATGCGCGGGTGGCTGGCTGGCTGGGAAACCGAGCTGTTGCCTTCCCTGCGGCGCAGTTTTTCTGCCTGGTGCTTCTGGTCGCGACGAGCAGCTACGCCGCACGCCCCGAACCCACCAACTGGTTCACCGGGGACATTCATGTGCATCGCAGTTGCGGTGGTGCGCCAGTGTCTATGGACACCATTTCGAACACCATGGTATCAGCGGACCTGTCGGTAGTTTCGTTGCTGGCAGACATGGGCAACGGTGAGGTGCTGGATCC
>JAFMIZ010000068.1 GCA_017853715.1 Pedosphaera sp. | reverse complement strand
CCATGTTCACCCAATACTTGCGTCCGTCGTCATCGTGAAACAGCGAGGGATCGAAGCCGGAGGAGTTGACGAACACCGGGGCGGACCACGGCCCTTCGATGGACGGCGCGGTGATGAGAAAATTCGGCGTGTCCTTCGTCACCGCTTCATGTTGATGCACGACGGTGTAGCACAACCAAAACAGCCCATCGTGATGTGAAAGCGCTGGCGCCCAGATGCCGCCGGAGCTGGGCACGCCCCGCAGGTCGAGCAACCGAGTCTCGCGCAAGGCATGGGTCAGCAACCGCCAATGAACCAAGTCCCGCGAGTGATGAATCTGCACACCGGGAAACCACTCAAACGTGGAAGTCGCAATGTAATAATCCTCGCCCGCGCGACAAACGCACGGGTCGGGATTGAAGCCGGGCAGGATGGGGTTGCGAATCACCCCCTGAGGATATCGTCAACCGGCTCGAGACGATGTAGTTAAAATTCATCACACGCCCGGACCGGGCTTGTTGCCCGCCCAGGCTCCGGAGCACCATCACCATTGGGTCAGGCAACCTTTGGACTGGAGTTACGGATCGGTGCCGGCAGTCCCTGAGCATCAGTCGCGGGGAATGGACATGAGTGTTTTGTAATCCAAATGGCCCGCAGGCTGCTGGCGCACATTGGTGCAATTCCGAACGACGCGACGTTTAGACTGAGCCTGCGCGTAACTGGCTGTGCTACTTTTTGTGCTGCTACCAGCTTCCAGCACAGCGACCACGATTTGGGTGCAAAATCCATTTTTAGCCAATCACTGAAATGGTTTGGTTAAAACGACTGAATCTCGAAGAAAGCCCCAAGTACAAGTGACATGGCAATCCCAAGCCCCGCGTGTCCGCCCATCCCACCACGCGCCCGAACAGGTTGAATAGTTGCCGCCCCTGCCCCCCCCGCAAAACATCTTTTACCTGTCGCTCGAAAACTCCCCAACCTTCATTCATTACCCCGCGCTTGAGACTTCAATTTCACCATCGTTGCGCCCCAGCCTGCCACCACTGGGTTGAACTCGTCGACCAACAGATGCTTGGCAAGCTGCGCATGAACCGTCCGCCGCAGGTCATCAATGCCCTTCCCTTGGATAATCCGGATTCCAAGGCCCCTGCGCGGATGGCACTCGGCAAGATACCCGCCCAAGTCAGAGTGCCGCTTAAAACCAAGGCCGCGACTCTGGGTGATGAGTTGCACCGGAATGCAGATGGTTGCGGATGCCCCCCCCGGACAGAAAGTGACGGCGGAAAAAATTACCCCATCAAAGAGGGCTCCATTGATTAGGCAAAGCAGGACCTTTTGACTTATCGGACCGTGGCAGCGGAACCGGCCACACCTGCAACCGCGGCGTCCAACTCTTGAAGTGGGCCAAGCGGCTCGACCGTTTTTCGATAATCCAAGATGGACGGTTCTCCGGCCGTGAGCTTGTAAACAACGGTTGCATTCGTGGTGAGGATGATGCCGGCAAATCGCCAGCCGGTTTCGAGCGTGCGTCGCTTGAACCCGAGTATGTCTAAAACCACGTTGCCATGCCGCTTGGTTCTGATGTCACTCAGCTCGATCGGGTAAGCATGCCAGTTTTCCTTCGCATCGATGCCCCCCCACCGGAGGGGAAAGATCCTCGTTTGTGACGGAAGGATTGGGCATGAAATACTCCATTGCCTGGACATACGTAAGCACCTTCACGTTTGGCGAGACAGATGGCTCAAACCCCAATTTTTCAAGGTCTGTAGTCCGGGTTTGGTACGGCACAATGGCTTCAAATGCCGCCGATACCTGAGCGTAGTTTTCGAACCGGGACCTCGTCGTTGCCTCTGTTTCAGGAAGCAACGAACAGCATCCCTGCACTGCCAGCAATCCCCCTGCTGCGACCCATAAAATGCAGCACCCCTTCATAAGAACTTTCCTCGATCGATCAGCCGACCGCCGCCAAACCATACTCAACGTCTCGCGCTCGCGGCGACCTGCTCCCAATAGGATTCAATTCAAATGCCCTGTCTCGCAGGTAAAATCTCTGGCCTGTGCGGGCTGCACTCCCTAATTTGGTCCCTGCCCAAATCATGAAGAAATCCTTGGCGTTCGTTCTCTGGCTGCTCGTAGCACTTCTGGGCGCCGGCGCCTACATCACCCTGGCCGTCTCCCGGGGTGAACATCTCAACTCCGCGTTTGTCCTGATTGCCGCTCTATGCTCCTACGCCATCGGCTACCGGTTCTATTCCAAGTGGATTGCTGCCCGCATCCTCGCGCTGAACGACCGCCGCGCCACCCCGTGCGAGGTGCATGACGACGGCAAGGATTTCGTTCGCACCAACAAGTGGATCGTCTTCGGCCACCACTTCGCTGCCATCAGCGGGCCGGGGCCGCTCGTGGGCCCGGTGCTGGCGGCGCAATTCGGCTACCTGCCCGGAACGCTGTGGATTCTGATCGGCGTGGTGCTCGGCGGCGCGGTTCAGGACTTCGTGATTTTGTTCGCTTCGATGCGGCGCAACGGCAAATCGCTTGGACAGATGGCGCGCGAGGAATTGAACAACGTCGCTGGACTGCTCGCATTGGTCTCCATTCTGGCGATCCTCACCATTCTGCTCGCGGTGCTGGGGTTGGTGGTGGTCAAGGCGCTGGCCGAGAGTCCTTGGGGGGTGTTCACCGTCGCCGCAACTATTCCAATCGCAATGTTCATGGGCGGTTACCTCCGCTGGCTGCGGGCGGGCAAGGTGCTGGAGGCATCCGTCATCGGTGTCGTCCTGCTGCTCCTTGCCGTGTGGGGCGGCAAACTGGTTTATGACAGCCCGTCTTGGTCAGAGGCCCTGAGTCTGCGTGGCGTTTCACTCGCGTGGATCCTCATCGCCTACGGATTGGCGGCAAGCGTCCTTCCCGTATGGCTGCTCCTGGCTCCCCGTGACTACCTGAGCACCTTCATGAAGCTGGGCACAATCATGGCTCTGGCCATCGGCATTTTCTTCACCCTGCCCGACCTGAAGATGCCCGCCGTGAGCCGCTTTGCGGACGGCGAAGGGCTCGTGTTTGCCGGGAAGATTTTTCCCTTCTGTTTCATCACGATCGCCTGTGGGGCCATCAGCGGATTTCACACATTGATTGCGAGCGGGACCACTCCCAAAATCATCACCCGTGAATCTTACGCCCGCCCGGTAGGCTATGGGGGGATGTTGCTGGAGTCGCTCGTGGCGATCATGGCCATGATTGCCGCATGCACCCTGGACCCGGGTGTTTACTTTAGCATGAACGTCAAGGGCGACCCCGCCGCCACGGTCGCCACCGTGACCGGACTGGGTTTTCCAGTCACGATTGAGCAGATGGAATCGTTGGCGAAAGAGGTGGGTGAGCCAACCCTCTTTGATCGCACGGGTGGGGCCGCCACGTTGGCAGTCGGCATGGCCCAAATCTTTTCCAAAGTGACGCACGGTCGGTTCCTGGACCTTTGGTATCACTTCGCCATCATGTTTGAAGCACTGTTCATCCTGACGACCATTGATGCTGGAACCCGCGTGGCACGCTATATCTTGCAGGACTTCCTCGGCAACTTATGGAAGCCTCTGGGCGACACCCGCAGGCTTGGATCGAACTTGCTTGCCAGCACCCTTATGGTCGCAGGCTGGGGCTACTTTCTGATCCAGGGGGTGCGCGATCCTTTGGGCGGCATTAATTCACTCTGGCCGCTTTTTGGCATCGCCAATCAGATGCTCGCCGCCATCGCATTATGCCTGGGGACAACCATCATTCTGAAGACTCAACTGGCGAAGGCACCAGCGCCTGGCGTTATGCCAAACATGACGCACGTCCCCCGCCCCTGGTTTGCGTTGCTGACGCTTGTCCCGCTGGTCTGGCTGGTCGGCGTCACATTCACGGCAGGAGTGGAAAAGATCTGGCACCCTAACGAACGCATCGGATTCTTCGCGCAGGTTGGTAAACTGGAGAAAGATCGGCCAACGCTACAAGCCGCCTTGCTGATGGCCGAAGCGGCCGGGGACGCCATCCAAATTGACGCCGCCCAAAAGGCCCTGAAGAAAAACCGCACCCTCATCTTCAACAACCGGCTGGATGCATTCGTTGCGCTCGCCTTTCTGATTCTGGTTTCAATCATCATCACTCTGAGCATTTATGAGTGGGGCCTGCTATTGTCGCGGCGAAAGGCCTCGAAGCTTCAAGAATCGGAGCCTGTTTGGTTGCCCGAACACGCGCTTAAGGAGGGCAATTCCAGCCTGCACAGCGCCGCCGGGACCGCAGCGATTGCCCTTGGTTTGGTCCGGGAATTAAGCAGTGAAGCAGCGATGGAGCGCGCCAAACAGGCAGACACCCAATGCATGTGCGAACAGCGACACCCGGAGCACTCCCCCAAGTCCGAAGGCCAGCTTTACGTGGAAGTGACTGAACACCGCTTCAACGGTGTCACCCGATGCTGTTGACCGATGTCAACGCTGCGGCTGCGATGGGTTCAACGGCACACGATTCAATGACTGGTTCGTCGTCGAGCGATAGACGCCGGGACGGATTCCGTTGAGAGCATCGCGATTGCGCGAAGAGCGCCAGGACTGGATGGATCCGTAAACAATCAGGAGGACCACCAAAACCAGGGCGCCGATAAGTGCCTTGCGCCAGTTGATCTTGGAAAGCTGGAGCGTCAGAAAGTCCACCGCCGTGCGGGGCTGGTTGCCCAACGGGGGCGGCTCGCTGAACTTCTCGGTCGCGTTGAGCTCGTTGTTCAACTGGGCGATGACCGGCCCGGAATCCAGCTTCAAAATCTTGCAATAACTCCGCACAAATCCCCGGATGTAAATGGGCGCGGAAAAGACATCGAAGTTCCCCTGCTCAATCGCGCGGATGTGGTCGGCGCGAACGTTGGTGATCTCGGCGATCTGCTGGATGGTGAGCTGTTGCGCCTCGCGCGCGGTGCGTAATTGTTCGGCAACTGTGGCCATTTCGGTCACAAACTGCGACTTTACGGCGCGCTTGGCAACTGCGGAAAGCGGCGGCGTCAGGCCGGTAAAGGCTCAAAGCGGATGCGCCCCTGGCTGCCGGCCGATGAGTCCCTGGAAGAGAATGCCAGATACAGGAAAGCCAGAATGTTGGTCACTGGCAGGATGAGCATAATGGTGGTCAAGATTCCCTTGCCCCGCGCCTTGGCGATATTCACGCACCATAGCACCTGAACAACGATGTTTAGCACCGGCACAAAACAGCCAAGGAACCACCAACCCGACATGCCGGACGCGCGAATCAGGGGGATCAACTGCAGAATTGGCAGCCACACCATTAGCCCTGGCTCAGTGCCCGCCTTCTTGCAGAGGAGCATCGCGCAGAATGAGAAGAAGAGGTGCCCTGCGAACAATGCCAACATTCCGATGAGCAGGAACCGCCTGAATTCGGGCGGCACCTGTTTCACGAGTTGCGGCAGGTTTATGTTCTCTAACTTGGGAGGATTGCCGCTCTTCATTGACTCGCTGAATGACCGTTGCAAGATTGCCAAACCTATCGGTTCACCGGCCGTTGCCCCGTCCCCACCCGCTTCGGCGACCGGATCTGGCTCAAGCACTCCCAAACCGATCAATTCTTCCTTGCTGAGGTCACCCGCTTTTAGGGTGGCCATGCCGCGTGTGTGTCGCACAAAGACATGCGTGGCATTGTGGCTGACGAGTGTCACGTTCTTGTACGTGTCTGTCCGGATGCGGATCTCCGGCACCGTGCCTTCGCCGGCTATGACAGGGAGAACCAGGGTAAGGGCCGCCAAAAAGGCACCAATCCGGAGGGTTTTCATCAATGACATGGTCGTGCTTTCGTTATGTTCAAAGGCTTGCCGATCTTGCGGCAGCCTTAGGGCACGAACCATGCCACTGGGATTTTCCGGAATCAGGCGTAAGCGCCTGATCGTCAGCGTTGAGCTATCCCCTCATCGCCCATTGCCCCGGCCCCGTCCATGCCGGTTCCGTCGAGATCGAGTAGGATATCCCGGGGCTCAGCACCCTTGCTGGGCCCCACAACCCCGCGTTGCTCCAGTTCATCCATGATGCGCGCCGCCCGGGTGTAGCCCAGGCGCAGGCGCCTCTGCAGCAAACTGACGCTCGCCTTCTGCTCGCTGCGGATGACTTCCACACACTGCTGAATGAGATCCTCGTCCTCGTTGCTGGCCCCCTCTTCCACATCAAAATTGCTCACCTGCTTTTGCAACTGCTGATGGATCTCCTGATCGAAGGATGGCTTCCCTTGGTGCGCAATGAAATCCACGACGCTTTGCAGCTCTTGGTCGGTGATGAGCGCACCTTGCGCGCGGATCAACTTTGCCGAACCAGGCGGCAGGTACAGCATGTCGCCCTTGCCCAGCAACTTGTCGGCGCCCATCGCGTCCAGAATCGTGCGTGAATCCACCCGGCTCGCGACTTGGAACGCAATACGCGCCGGGATGTTGGCCTTGATGACACCTGTGATGACGTCCACCGAGGGACGCTGCGTGGCCACGATGCAATGGATGCCCGCTGCCCGCGCCATCTGGGTGATGCGCGCGATGGCCATTTCCACGTCCGCCGGGGCCACCAACATCAGGTCGGCCAGTTCATCGATGATGCAAACGATGTAGCTCAGCTTCTCGGGGATGACGATGTCCTCCTCGCGCGGCACCACGATCTCTTCGTCCACCTCGACGGCAAAACCTTCCGCGCCCGCCTCCACCTTTTCCTTCTTCTGCGTCAACGGCAGTTCGAGCTCCTGCTCGGGCAACGGCTTGTTCTTTGGACGGTTGTTGAACGAGGCGATGTTCCGCACGCCGACACGGGCAAAAATCTTGTAACGCTTCTCCATCTCGTTCACGACCCAGCGCAAAGCGAGGATCACCTTCTTCGGGTCCGTCACCACCGGCACGACCAGGTGAGGCAACGCATTGTAATGCTGAAGTTCAACCACCTTGGGATCAATCATCACGAAGCGGAGCTGGTCCGGGGAGAAACGGTAGAGCAGTGATGCGATCACGGAGTTGATGCACACTGACTTGCCTGAACCCGTGCTGCCCGCGATGAGCAAGTGCGGCATCTCCGCCAGATCTGCGATGATGGGATGGCCGTAGACATCTTTGCCCAGCGCCACGGGAATCTTGGCCTTCGTGTTGCGCCATTCGTCCGACTCCAACAGGTCGCGCATGATGACCTTGGTCTTCACCGGATTCGGCACCTCGATCCCCACCGTGTTCTTGCCGGGGATCGGCGCCAGGATGTGGATGCGCTCGGCTTTCAACGCCGCTGCGATGTTGCTGCTGAAACTGTTGATCTTGTCGAGTTTCACCCCCGGCGCGGGATGCAACTCGTAACGCGTGATCGTCGGCCCTTTGGTGATATTGCCCACTTCCACCGGGATGTTGAACTGTCCCAGCGTCTGCTTCATCAGGTTGGCGTTGGCCAGCAACTCCTCCTTCGACTCCGTGGGTTTGACGTTCTGGTCCGCATGCTGGAGAAAATCCATCGGCGGCAGCTTGTAATCCCCGATTATGGGAACCGAGGCGACCGTCATGGGCTTCTTCTTCTTCGGAGCCGGACGCCGTACGTTTGAATCAATCACCACTGGCGCGGGTGGCTTTTCACCGACAGGATTAAGAGGTGCGGCAGCCTCGGGAGCAGCCGCATTGGCTTGGGCCAATTCCGGTTCTTCCTTGGACTCCTTCTCGGCAGGCTCGATCTGCGCCTCCTTGCCCAGAATATCCTTGGCCGAAGCGGCGCCTTTCCTCGGCGGAGTGATGACTTCACTCTCGCCCTCGTCCGGCGGCTCCACCTCCCGGGCCGGCTCGGGTTCTTTGGCGTGCGCCGGTTCAACGGTGCGACTGAAACGCGGCCCACGCTTCTGCGGAACGCTTAGGTCGCGGACCTCCGGCTCGGGCACCGGTTGCATATCAGCGCCCATCGCCACGCCTTCGCGCTCCAGCGTCTTCTGCAATTGTTTCTCCTGCTTGCGCAACTCACGCGCACGCTTCTCCAGATTGTCTTCCTCGGGACTGAGCTTGATGAAGTCACCCTTGCTGTCCGCAAAACGCCTGACCCACACACCCAGTTGAAAGTTCGTCAGAAACAGCAAGCTGATCAAATACATCAACCCATAGAGGATGGCCGCGCCGACCATGCCACACCATTTGAAAAGCCCTTGGTAAAGCACGTGGCCGATCAATCCACCGGCGTAGGCGGCATTGACGGACTTCCGGAGGTGGCTGATGACCGGCCAGCCGCCGATGAGATCGAGGATCCCCATCATCGCCAGCACCATGAGCAGCGCCCATGGCCAACGGCGGCGCAGATAGGCGAAGCGCTCAAAAAAACAGCCCAGCCCCAAGAACAGGAGGACGAATGGCAGCAGGTACGCGGTCAGGCCGACGATGAAAAACGTTTTGTCCGCCAGGTGCGCGCCGATCGGCCCGATCCAATTGCTGACCGGGCGGGGCTCGGTGGAAACATGATTGGAAGCGATGTCGCGGTAATCGAAGGAGAGCATCGCCACCAGCAACAATGCGGCGGCGCCGAGCAGAGCCAGCCCCACCACATCATTCAGACCGTGGTGCGACGAGGAATCGGCCGTTGACTTGCGTGCCATCTGCCGAAGCTAAAACCCAGCGCCGACGCATGGAAGTTCAAAGTGCAGCCGGCAGACGGGACAGGTGGGTCCTGTAGCAGCGAGTTGTGCCCGTTTGTGATGGTTTTGACAAACCGACACAGCAAGCGGCCCAATGTTTCCCCACCTCCCCCACCCCCTTGGCCTGGTTGACAAGAATATGGCTGGAACGGTTTTGACCGCGAATCTCCCCACCACCATTCGCCGGCGTATGGATGTTCAAATCAAGCTGTATTCCCGACTACGTGAACAAACTTGGTGCCGTGCCGTTACAACCGCCCTGGATTCATGTCAACCGGGGATTCAACACCGGACAGTCAGGCAGGGTTCAACGCAGGACTTCCTGGATCAAAACCCGCTGCGCCGGTGCCGCCGAACCGATCTGGAACGCCGCACGTAATCGGGTGGCCCCCGCTTCCCCCTCTGCCGGCGTGCCGGCATGAACCCGGCCAAGCGTTGTTCCCGGACGCACGGCCTCCCCGACCTTCGCAAGTTGATCTACTCCGACACTGGGGTCCACCTTGGACTCCTTCGTCAGACGGCCGCCACCCAGGTCGCGAACCAGTTCCCCGACAGCGCGAGCATCGCAACTCTGCACAAAGCCTGCGGTATCACTGCGAATGGCTGCAACAACGGGGGCAGCCTGCTCCTTGAGCAATTGGCTTTCAAAGGCCTTCAAGTCGGCGCCCTGCGCAGCCAGCATTTGGTTCCACTTGCGTCGCGGCTCGCCGCTGGCCAGGCACGTTTGCGCCTGCTTACAGGCCATCGTGAAATCGTTTGCCTGCCCAGTTTGAAGCAGCAGATGCGCAGCGAAACACACCACCAGTTCCCGCAAATCGTCTGGCCCCCTCCCCTCCAAACATTCCACTGCTTCCTTGACCTCCAACCAGTTTCCAGCCGTGCGGCCCAAGGGAACGTTCATGTCGGTCAACACCGCCCGGACATTCATGCCGCATCGGGTCCCCAAGGAAACCATCGACTCCGCCAAGTTACGCGCCTCCGCTTCCGACTGCATGAACGCCGCCGAGCCAAACTTCACATCCAGAACCAGCGCCTTGAGGCTCTCCGCCAGTTTCTTGGACAGGATGGAGGCGGTGATCAACGGAATGCTCGGCACCGTCCCGGTGACGTCGCGCAAAGCGTATAGGCGTTTGTCGGCGGGAACCATGCGGTCCGTTTGGCCGCAAATGACACAGCCGACTTCTTGAACGATGGCGCGGATTCGTTCCGCTGACAGCGCAACCTTGAAACCCGGAATGCTCTCCAACTTGTCCAGCGTCCCGCCCGTGATGCCAAGGCCGCGGCCAGAAATCATCGGCACGCGGAACCCCAAGCTAGCCAGCAACGGAGCCAGTGGCAGGGAAACCTTGTCGCCGACGCCGCCCGTGGAATGCTTGTCCACCAAGGGCCGAGGATCCTCAGGAAAATTCAGAACGTCGCCCGAATCCCGCATGGCCAGGGTGAGCGCGGCGGTCTCATCGGCGTTCAGCCCCCGGAAATAGACCGCCATCAAGAGGGCGGCCACTTGGTAGTCCGGCAGGGCGGGCAGTTCGATGATGAACTGCTGAAGCTGTTGCGCCGCCAAAACCCGCCCCTCACGCTTGGCCTCGATCAGTGGAAGCAGGTTCATGCATTGCGGGCCGCCCCGCGCCGGCTCAACCCTTGAACTTTGTGGCCACGACCGTGGCGTTATGGCCGCCGAAGCCGAAGGAGTTGTTCACGATGGCGTCCACCTGCAACTCGCGGGCGGTGTTGGGCACGCAGTCGAGATCGCACTCAGGGTCCGGATTCTGGTAGTTGATCGTGGGCGGGACGATGTTGGTTTCAATCGCCTTCACACACACCACCGTCTCGACGGCACCCGCCGCCCCGAGCATGTGGCCGGTTGCACCCTTGGTGGAACTGATGGACAGCTTGCGAGCATGGTCGCCGAAGACGGTCTTGATCGCCTGCGTCTCGGCGATGTCGCCCTGCGGCGTCGAAGTCCCGTGGCAGTTGATGTAGGAGACATCCTCGGGATTCAACCCTGCGTTCCGCAGCGCCATCTTCATGCAGCGCCCAGCGCCTTCGCCTCCCGGAGACGGCGCCGTGAGATGATGCGCGTCCGCCGTGTTGCCGTAGCCGGCCATTTCGCAGTAGATGCGAGCGCCGCGTGCCTTGGCATGCTCCAATTCTTCGAGCACAATCACGCCTGCGCCTTCCCCCATCACAAAGCCGTCGCGTTCCTTGTCGAACGGACGTGACGCCGTCTTGGGATCGTCGTTGCGTGTGCTCATGGCCTTCATCGCGCAGAATCCGCCGATACCGATCGGGATGATGGTCGCTTCCGCACCGCCCGCGAGAATCATGTCGGCATCGCCCATCTTGATGGTGCGCCATGCCTCACCCAAAGCGTGGGTGGATGTGGCGCACGCCGAGCAGGTCGCGTAGTTGGGCCCGCGCAGACCGAAATACATGGAGACCAATCCGGAGGCCATGTTGCTGATCAGCATCGGGATGGTGAACGGTGACATGCGCCCAGGCCCGCGTTCGAGCAGGATCTTGTGCTGGTCCGTGGTGGTGGCGAGCCCGCCGATGCCTGAGCCCAGCATCACGCCCACCCGGTCGAGGTCGGCCTTTTGCAGATCCAGACCAGAGTCGTTCAGCGCCTGCCATGAAGCATAGATGCCAAATTGCGAATAACGGTCCGTGCGCCGGACTTCTTTGGGCGAGGGAAAGGCGGGTGCGGGATTGAAATCACGCACCTCGGCCGCAATCTGCGTGTCGAACGCGGAAGCGTCGAACTGCGTGATCTTGTCCACGCCGCACTTTCCCGCGATCAGGTTGCCCCAGAAATCGGTGACGGTGTGGCCGATCGGAGTTACGACTCCCAAACCCGTCACCACCACTCTGCGACCGTATGAATTGCTCGCCATAAAGAATAAGGGCGGCCCAACATAAACCGTTAAGCCGCCCCGTCAAAGTTCAAGCCTGGTTACTTGGACTGGATTTCTTCGACGTACTTGATGACGTCGCCGACGCTCTGAAGCTTCTCCGCTTGTTCATCGGGAATCTCCGCGCCGAATTCTTCTTCCAGTGCCATCACGAGCTCGACGGTGTCGAGTGAGTCCGCACCCAAGTCTTCGATAAACTTGGCTTCGGGAGTGACTTGATCGGCATTGACGCCGAGCTGCTCCACGATGATGTCCTTTACACGTTGTTCTGTTGATTTTTCAGCCATGGTTCTCTCCTGTTTTTGCGGTGTGTCTAAGCGACGGTCACAAGACCGTCAAGCCTGATTCCTAAAAATTCTTTAAGCGGTTGGCAACGAATGCTCAATTCAGCCGGCCCTACATCACCATGCCGCCGTCCACCGTCAACACTTGACCGGTCACATAGCGCGCCGCCGGGCTGGCCAGATACAACGCCGCCCCGGCAATGTCCTCAGCCTGGCCGAAACTGCCCAGCGGAATCCTTTTCAACAGCTCGCTCTTCATCTCTTCAGCAAGCACCGCCGTCATGTCGGTCTCGATGAATCCCGGAGCGATCGCGTTGCAGGTCACGCCGCGGCCAGCCAGCTCCCGGGCGACGGACTGCGTGAAGCCGATCAGCCCCGCCTTGCTTGCGGCGTAGTTGGCCTGCCCCGCATTGCCGATCAACCCGATCACCGAGGCCAGGTTGATGATGCGGCCGCTGCGCTGCTTGGCAAACGCGCGGGTGAAGGCCTTGGTAAAAAGGAACGCACCCTTCAAATTCGTGTTCAGCACGGCATCCCAGTCGGCCTCGGACATGCGCATCAGCAGACCATCCCGCGTCACGCCGGCGTTGTTGACCAGGATGTCCACCCGCCCGGCATCCGCGAGAATCTTTTCTGCCGCCGCGGCCACGGCGGCGGAATCGGAAACGTCCACCGCCACCGCCCAGGCCTTGCGCCCCAGCGCACGGATTTCCCCGGCGACCTTCTCCGAGTTCTCCACCGTGCGCGAAACGCAGACCACGTCCGCCCCTTCCGCGGCGAATTTGAGCGCGATGGCCCGACCGATTCCACGACCGGCTCCCGTGACGACAGCGATTTGATTGGCGAGTTGTGCCATACGTTTGGTTAGTTGTCTGCGGTTGAAAGCCGCTTGTCAATCGGCGATTCAGAACCTGAAAATTGCGGTTACACCTTTACCGCCTGCACGGTGGCTTCAAGACTTGCGACGTCCCCGACGCTCAACACCTGTGCGGTCTTGTCTATGCGTTTCATGAAACCCGCCAAAGCCGTGCCCGGCCCGAGTTCGATGAACCGCGTGAATCCCTGACCGAGCAGATAGCGGATTGAATCTTCCCAACGCACCGACGCCGTCACCTGCTCCACCAGACGCGCCTTGATTTCAGTCGGCGATCCGTGGGGCTGCGCCGTCACATTGGAGATCACGGGAACGGCAGGCGCGTTGAAAGTCGCCGCGTCCAAAGCCGCCGCCAGTTTGGGTTGCGCGCTCGCCATCAATCGCGAGTGATACGCTCCCGCCACCGGCAACGGCAGCGCGCGCTTCGCTCCGCGCGCCTTGGCGAGTTCGCACGCTTTGTTGATTTTCTCCAGCTCTCCCGAGATCACCAATTGGCCCGGGCAGTTCAAGTTGGCCAACTGTACGTCCGCCTCCGCACAGACCTCGCGCGTCGGACCTTCGTCCAGTCCGATGATTGCCGCCATGCTGCCGCGCGTGGCCTCGCAGGCCTCCTGCATCGAACGCCCACGGGCGCGCAACACCTTCAAGCAGTCATCAAAGCTCATCGCCCCGGCAGCGGTCAGCGCGGTGAATTCCCCGAGCGACAAACCCGCCGCGGCATCCGCCTTGAGCTCCGCGGTCTGTTGTTTGAGCAATCCCAATGCAATCCAACTCACCAGAAAAATTCCGGGCTGGGCATTTTCCGTCTTGGTCAATTCCGGCTCCGGACCGTTGAAGCAGATGCTCGTGAGGTCATAGCCCAACGCCGCGTTGGCGCGGTCAAACCACTGACGCGCCGCTGGATATTTCTCCGCCAAATCTTTACCCATGCCCACCGCTTGGGCGCCCTGTCCCGCAAAGAGGAATGCTGTCTTGCTCATAGCGCGAGAATCCTACTGGGCGCGGTGCGACCGGTGAAAGCCCGAAAATTACGTTGCAATTCGCCGCCCGGAACGGCACTGTTCCGCCCCTTGGTTCGGGGCGTAGCGTAGCCTGGCTAGCGCGCTTGTTTCGGGTACAAGAGGTCGCGAGTTCGAATCTCGCCGCCCCGACCAT
>JAFMIZ010000181.1 GCA_017853715.1 Pedosphaera sp. | reverse complement strand
ATGACAGGGGTTTACGGGCCGAAGCCATTCATCCCCCACGCGGCGTCGCTCCTTCAGGGTTTCCCCCATTGAGAAAAATTCTCGACTGCTGCCACCCGTAGGTGTCTGGACCGTGTCTCAGTTCCAGTGTGGCTGGTCGTCCTCTCAGACCAGCTACCCGTCTTAGCCTTGGTGAGCCGTTACCTCACCAACTAGCTGATAGGCCGCGGGCTCATCGCAAAGCGTCAGGCCTTTCGGTCCCCAACTTTGAATGCCAAGGGAATCCCCCCAGCAGTCACATCCGGCATTAGCCCACTTTTCAGCAGGTTATTCCAGGCTTCGCGGCAGATTGCCCACGTGTTACGCACCCTTGCGCCACTCCGACTCAAGAATATTGCTACTCTCGAATCAGCGTTCGACTTGCATGTCTTATCCACGCCGCCAGCGTTCGTTCTGAGCCAGAATCAAACTCTCCGTTAAAAAACGTTAGTTGATCTGTTGTCCGATGGTGAAATCGGACGATTTTACAATCTTAAAACTCTCCAAAGGAAGCCCACTAACAGGCTATACTTTGAAGGGGCTCTAACTTATCGCACAATTCAATTTTCAAAGAGCTTTAGGGCTTTCACCCGAAACTCGCGTCCTTTTTAGGGGACAAAAAACTGCGGACCGATTTTAACTCGGCCTCGCAGACCTTGTTTACAGAGTGCAGCTTATTTGCCACACATCTTGCTGTCAACGACTTATTTTGTTGCCAGCGCTTGGACAATTCCAAGAACGGAGACAGAATATAGTCCCCAACAATTCATGCAAGCATTTTTTTATTTTTTTTTTGTTAGCCCAAAGCAATCAGATATCTGAACCCAAAACACCTGATAACTTTTAAAGCTTCAAAACTGGGTTGTCCTTTCAAAATGCTATTTGAGCCAGTCCAACATGGTGGCCAGAAAAACGAAGCTCAGGAAATAAAGATTGTTCTTTTCGTTATGGGTGGCGACACGCCGGTAGCTTTTGACTCGTTGAAAGAAGTTTTCGACCTGATGCAGCCGCCGGTAATACCCGCGATGCCACCACACAGGAGCGCGCCGGGTCTAGCGCGGCGGAATACAACTGCGACCGCCTCGTTTCGGGAGCGCGGCGCGAAAAACGTCGCTGTCGTAGCCCCTGTCGGCCACAACGGTTTGCCGCACAAACTTCGCGACCACCCCGTTTGGGTCACCGCGCGCATATCGGCCTGTTGGCCCGGCGGCAAACCCACCTCTACCGCGCGACCGGTCGCATCCGCCCAAGCTGTGAGCTTGGTGTTAAGTCCGCCCTTGGCGCGGCCAAGGGCTTGATTTTGCAGGCCTCCGGCAGGGTTGCTAGCGTCCTGATGCACCTTGATGTGGCTGGCATCCAGGAAATACAACCGCCCGGCCGCCTGGCGAGCCAGGACTTGGAGCAGTTGCTTCCACAGCCCGCGACGACACCAGCGTCACCAGTGGGTGGAAACCTAACTTCACGGACCATAAATGTCTGGAACATCGCGTCAGAACATCCGGCGCGCAACACAAACACCGTGGCTTCGACCATGAGCCGATGCTCTTTGGGCGGGCGGACGGGTCGATTTCGCAACGTGAACGATATCAAAGAATCCGACCGTCAGGTGATTTTTTTACCCGCTCCCAGAGCGGATCCGACAGGCGCCAACGTGTATGAAGTTTCATGAAGAGAACTGCGGAAACAGACTGCGTTGATGCTCGTCATGTTCATTCTTTTAGATTTTGAAAACACGCCCTAGAGCCTGTCATGCACTTTTAGTAAACAGGGAGTTGAGCATGAGCATGGCGAAAGCAACCCATTGACAGCCTGAGAGCGTGGTGGAGTTCCACGTTGAACAGTTCCGCGAGCGTCGGGTCACTAAACCACGGGAAGGCGTCGAAGGTGAAAAACACTCTCGTCCGGCCACCAGCAGCCAGAAGCCGTGCGCAGAGATGTCCAGGATTTCAGGCGCGGATTTCTTTGGTGAAAAATAGAAGGTCTTCGCTCTGGTTCAACCGGCCAAATCACCACATCTCCACCGGGCCTTTGGGCACGGGGATGTTTTGGCGTTGCGCGGACGCGGGACTTCGCTGCACTTCGTCCCCGTAAGGCGGGCTTTGCATGAAGGACGCGATCATCGGCGCTTGCTGGAAGCGCGGGAGCAGTTCGCCGCGCTCATCGAGGAACTGCTGCCGCCACGCGATGTAGTCGGTCAGCACCGAGTGGAATTCCGCGCGCGTGGCGATGCGGACGACGCGTTTGTTGAAGACGTTGGCCGGTCCGAACCTTTTTGCATACCACGGCGCAACTTTGCGGAACATCCGGCAGCCGAGTTCTTCGCCGAAGATTTCCACCATCAAATCCAGATGCCGGCACATCACGCGCACGCGCTCGGCGAAAGGTGGCTCGGGAGGCAGGTTGTTGGTCGCCAGGAAATCTCCCGTGCGCTTGAAAATCCACGGGTCGTAGAACGCGCCGCGCCCGATGCTCACGCCGGCGCAACCCGTCGCATCAAACATCGTCTTCGCGGCTTCGGGTGTGACGATGTCGCCGTTGCCGATGACGGGAATGGTTTTCACCGCCGCCACCACGGCGCGGATGCCCGCGAGGTTCACCGTGCCGGCGAAGCCTTGTTCGCGCGTGCGCCCATGCACGAAGATTGCAGCCACCCCGACGTCTTCCAGGGTTCGGGCGAGGTCTGGCGCGGTGAGATTGTCGGCGTCCCAGCCGAGGCGCATCTTGGCGGTGACGGGGATCTTAACGGCGTTGACCATGCCGCGGACGAGCGCGGCGGTCTTGCCGAGCTCGGTCATCATGGCCGAGCCGCCGCCGACCTTGCAGACTTTCTTCACCGGGCAGCCCATGTTGATGTCCACGGAGGCGACGCCGATGGATTCCAGATAAGCCGCCGCGTCACGCATCTCTTCCGGCACGCTACCGAAGAGCTGAACGGCGAGCGGCGCGTCAGCGGGGCGCGTCTCGATGAGCTTAAAGGCCTTGGGATTCTTCTCCAGCAGCGAGCGGGCGTTGACGAGGTCCGTGGTGCACAGTCCCACGCCGCCGATCTCGCGCCCGACGAGGCGGAACGGCAGGTTGGTGTAACCCGCCAGCGGCGAGAGGAACAGGTT
>JAFMIZ010000180.1 GCA_017853715.1 Pedosphaera sp. | reverse complement strand
GCCTTCGACGACTTCGTCGGCGTTGTAATGTTTGAAGGCGAGCGGGTTCTTGGATGCCGGTCCTTCGTAACGAATGCTGGTGATGTTCTTGAATGTGTTACCCATGAATAAATCAGTTGCCCGACAGTTGCGGGAAGAGCCTCCGATAGTTGTCCTTGATCCATTTCGGCGGAAGAAAATCCGGCGGAACGGTCACGAGATATTCAGGTTTGACCACCCGGCCGGGCGGGCGGACTCCCGGGCCGGTGGACGAATCGTTGCAAAATGTCTTTCGTTGTTTTTCCGCCACGGCGCGCAATCGCTTGACCACATCGGGATGCTGCGCGGCCACGTCTTTCGTCTCACCGATGTCGTCGGCCAGATTATAGAGTCGCAGCCCCGCTTCATTCACGCCGCCTTCCTTCACTTGCATGCTCAACCCCTGTGGCTGCAAGGCCAGCTTCCACGGCCCAACCCGGACCGCTTGAAGCTGCCACTCGAAGTAATAGAACTGGGCTTCGCGGGCCGACGTCGCCGTCTGGCCCAGCAGCACCCTGCTGATGTCTGCCCCGTCAATGGTGACGTTCTCGGGAATCTTCGCCCCGGCCAGCGCGGCAAACGTCGGCAGCAAATCAATCGTTCCTGTCACCGCGTCCCGCACTTCACCGGCGGGCACATGACCCGGCCACCAAATGAGCGCCGGCTCGCGCAAGCCGCCTTCCCACGTGCTGCCTTTGCCGCCACGCAGCGGATGAGCCGTGCCAGCGTCTTTGCCCTTGGCGAGCCACGGGCCGTTGTCGCTGGTGAAGATGACCAGCGTGTTGGTCGCCAGGTTCAGTTCGTTCAACGTGTCCATGATCCGGCCCACGCTCCAATCCAACTGCGCAACCCAATCGCCAAAGCGGCCATTCCGGGATTTGCCCATCCAGCGAACGCCGGGACAGATGGGAAGATGCACCGCCGCATCGGCGAGATACAGAAAGAACGGTTCGTTCCGCTGGCTGCGGGCGCGAAGATAACTGACCGCCTGGTCGGTGTAGAGTTCCGTCAACGTGTTCTGATCCTCCTCGGTCAGCAGGGCGATCACCTCGTTGTCGCGCATCAGCGGCACGACGGGCAGCTTGCTTTGCGCGGCGGGCAGCGTCTGGTCGTTGGAATACGGCAACCCGAAATAGTGATTGAAGCCGTATCGAGTAGGGAAAAACTTCGGCTGATCGCCCAGATGCCATTTGCCGATCATCATGGTGTCGTAACCGGCCTGCCTGAGCACCTTTGGAATGGTCACTTCGGCTGGATTCAAACCGATGTGGTCGCCCGTGCCCAACACCCAGGGCATCGAGACGCGCGGCGCGTAACAGCCGGTCAACAGTTGCGCGCGCGAAGCGGAACAGACCGGCGCGGCATAGAAGCTCGTGAACTTCATGCCCTCTTGCGCCATCCGGTCCAGATTCGGCGTCGGGTTCAACTTTGAACCAAACGGCCCGACATCCCCGTAAGCCAGATCGTCGGCGAAAATGACGATGATGTTGGGCCGCGGGGTTTGGGCCGCGGGGTCGGCGCTGGCGATCGTCAGCGAGACCAACAACAGCGCAGTGGCAATGGGCGTTGATACCCTCATGTCGTTGATGCGGACTTCTTGGCGTTGCCAGAATTGGACTTTTTCTGCGGTGCTGGTTTTGGGCGAGTTTGTGGGCCGGACTGTCGAACTGGTTCAGGCGTGAAGGTTGCGCCCACCGGGCCGGTGCGAAGTGTAAGCGGTTGGCAGAGTTTGTCTGAAGACCCGCCGATGCGAACCAGATATTTGCCACGAGGCAGACCGAATTCCATGGCCGCATCGTGGAAGAAAAGGTCGCCGGCATCAATCTTTACGGTGACACGGCGCGTTTCACCGGCCTTGAGTGTGACCCGCTCGAAGCCTTTCAATTCCTGGTCGGGCCGCGCCACGTCAAATTCCTGGCCCGAGACATAGACTTGGGCGATCTCCGTTCCGGGCCGCTTGCCGGTATTCGTCAAATCAAAGCTGACTTCCACAGCTTCACCCGGACGGAGGGTTTGACGGGACAGTTTCACGTTCTGGTATTCAAACGTCGTGTAGCTCAACCCGTGACCAAACGGAAAGGCAGCGCTATTCGGCGAGTCCACATAGTCGAATACCAAGGCGCTGCCCTGCTGGCTGTAATGCGAGGGCAAATGCCCCATGCTCCATGGCCAGCTCACGGTCAGCTTGCCGGAAGGGTTGGTCTTGCCAAAGAGAATCTCCGCCGCCGCCGTGCCGGTCTCCTGTCCCGCGTAGTGCGCGGCAAGGATGGCCGGAAACTGGTTCTCCAGTGCGCCCAAGGTGACCGGCTTGCCGCCGACCAGCACGAGCACGACCGGCTTTCCGGTGGCGAGCAAGGCCTCGGCGAGCCTTTGCTGGGATTCGGTTAAATCAAGCGTCGTTCGGTCGCCGATGTGGTTGGGACTCCAGGCTTCGCGGGCGAGGAACTCGTTTTCACCCAGCGCGAGCACCACGAGATCGGAGTTGCCGGCCAGAGCCACCGCCTCGGTGATGAGCGGCTGATTGTCCTTCAGCGTGGCGAACTCGATCTTGTTCACATGCCGCCAGTTCTCATAGGAATCACCCGTGTCATTCCCGGCTATCTTGCAGCCCTCCGCCAACGTCACCGTGGCCCGCCCGCCCATGAAATCACGAACGCCTTCATACAATGAAACCGTCTTGAGTGGCTTGCCGGAGTAGCCGCCCAAACGGCAGAAGCCAGCGTTCGGACCGATGACCGCAACTCGTTTGTAAGCGCCGGCATCAAGCGGCAGCATGTCCCCGGTGTTCTTGAGCAGCACAATGGATTGCCTTGCCGCCTCACGGGCGAGCTCGGTGGCCCCGGCTGAGGTCGCCAGGGACTTGGCCTGGGCCACGTCCAGTTCGCTGTTCGCCTCGAAAAGCCCCAGGCGAAACTTGAGGGAGAGCACCGCCCGGACGGCGGCGTCAATTTGAGAGGACTGAACGTCGCCCTGACTGACCAGTTCCGGGAGATGCCGGAAGCCGAAGTTGTTTGGCAGCTCCAGTTGCAGACCGGCTGCCAGCGCCATGCGGCCCGCATCCGCATCGGAGGCCGCCATCTTCTGATAGCGTCGAACGAGATCAATCCCTTGGTAGTCGCCAACCA
>JAFMIZ010000067.1 GCA_017853715.1 Pedosphaera sp. | reverse complement strand
TCACCATCGCCGCAAACGTCTGCATCTCCCAGCGCGCTTTCCTCTGCACCGGCAACCACGATTACACCTCGCCGCCGTTCGATCTCATCACCAAACCCATCCGGGTGGAGCAGGGGAGCTGGGCCTGCGCTTCCGCCAGGGTCGGCTCGTGGTGACGATTGGATCGAATGTTGTCCTCACCGCCGGCTGCGTCGCGACCGGCAATCTTCCCCCAACGGCATTTTCCGCGGCAATCCCGCCCTCTTCCTCCGCGAGCCGCCGCAGAGCTAACCGCTGCGAGTCACCGGCAGCAAGCAACCAGCAGGCGGAACTTGTCGCGCTGCGACTAGTATCACCCGCCTCGGTGCGGGCGCCATGAGCACACCGCGGCGTCCACCCACCCTTCCGTCGCCTGACGCTGTGTTTGCTTCGGTAATTCTACACTTCGGTTTTGAGGCTGGAGCGTTTGAAGAAATGCTGTAGCCGTTCGGAGCAGGGACTTTTGAGGTGTTGGCGAGGCTTTGCTGAAGGAGCATGCCCGCAGCGGCTTGTGACTGAGCTGAAACAAGGCCAAGACCCAAAAAAGACCGCACCCGGATACAGGGCTTGCCGTACGGCTGCAGTATTTTTGAATATGCGCTAAAACCAACTGTAGTTGAAGCTGATGCTGACGCGTTCGGCCACCAACGGATTGGGCGGCACTTCATGACGCATCCAGCTTTCGAAGAGCACTATGTTGCCCGCCTCGGCCTTCACGGTTTGCCATGCGCGATGTTCCGGTCGGCAGTCCGCCTTGCGCGGCGGCGCGGCCATGAAACGATCCAGCCGAGGGTCTTCAAACTTGATGCCCGGGCAACCGGCTGGCGTCTTCACATAGTAGGTGCCGCTGATCGTGGAGAGCGGATGCAGATGCAGCCCGTGGACGACTTGGTGCGGCATGATGTTGATCCAACAATCCGTCATCGCCAGTGGACGCCCCTCAAGGTCCAAATCCAAACTCTTCGCAAATGCCTTCACATGCCGGTTCAACTTCCGCTCCAGCTCCATGAATGTGGAGGACATCTTTTGCATCTGGCACAACGAGCCGTATGACGTGTAGCCGCCGGGGTAACTCTTCTTGCTCCACTGCTGGCCGGCGCGGTCGTGATCGCGCACCTGGTAACATTCGCGAAGCAGCTCGTTGTTGAAACGCCTCCAGTTCGCGTTTTGCAGTCGCGCGGAATAGATCAGCGTCGGGAAAAGAGATTGAATCGCCATGCCCAGAAGTTTAGCGGCGAACTCATGTTTTGAAAGAACACAAGTGCGCTGCTCGGCAGACTTCTGTAAACCATCGGCGTGGCAAACCTCGCACACGTCCTGATCAAAGCCGCCGAACGACTGGCTCGCGATTTGGGTCAGCTCAGATTCCCCGCGCCGGTGGCGTATGTTTACAATCCGCTGAGCTATGCCATGGAACCGCACGCGGAGTATTTGCGGCGTTACGCGGCGAATCCGCGGCGGGTCCTGTTTCTGGGGATGAATCCCGGACCATTCGGCATGGCGCAGACGGGGGTCCCATTTGGGGAGGTCGCTGCGGTGCGCGACTGGTTGGGCGTGCAGGGAAAAGTCGGCAAGCCGGCCGCTGAGCATCCGGCCAAACCTGTTTTGGGCTTCGAATGTCCACGGTCTGAGGTTAGCGGGCGGAGACTTTGGGGGCTGTTTGCGGAACGCTTTGGCAGCGCGGACAAGTTCTTTGCCGAACATTTCGTCCACAACTACTGCCCGCTGATGTTTTTGGACGGAGGACGGGGTGGCAAGAATCTCACGCCAGATAAATTCAGCGGTCCTGCAGCGCGGCGCATGACGGAACTGTGCGATGCCCATGTGCGCCTGCTGGTGGATTCCCTCAAGGTCGAATGGGCCATCGGCGTGGGCGGCTTTGCTGAGGAGCGGCTGCGCGAGGCATTGGGCGGCCGAGCCATCAAAGTTGGGCGGATCCTCCATCCCAGCCCGGCCAGTCCGGCGGCGAATCGGGATTGGGCGGGCGCGGCCACCCGTGAGTTGAAGCGGCTTGGTGTTTGGTGACAGCTCGCAGTTGCGCCCCGGTTACGACTCTGCTACACAATCTTCGTCAACGGAAGCGGGTGTGGTCCAATGGTAGAATGCGGGCTTCCCAAGCCTGAGACGAGGGTTCGATTCCCTTCACCCGCTCCATTTGTTTTCAAGCCGTTTAGAGCCGTGCAGTAAGTTCAACTTTCCGCAGTCACCTTCCATTTCCTGAGGGTATTCAGCAAGTGCATCGGATTGTTTCAGCCACACTCCGGTAGAAGTTGCGCCGCCCTTTCCTGTGACCACAATTGCCCGGAGATTTTTGGGCGCCAGAAGCTGAGTCACGTCACTTGGAAGCCCGCAAGCTCAAGCCGCCCATGCCCCCGCACACCGTGCGGTTGATCGAGTCCACGAAACAGACCTCCGGCAGCCCGGCCCGGCCCGGTCCGGTCATAAAAAAGCGACGCCGGGGAAACCCGGCGTCGCTGTCTCATCACGCGAACTGATTGCGCGATTAAAATCGATGTTATTGCCCGACCATCGTCGCCGTGCCGCCCAGCTTGCCGCCGATGAAGGTCAGCACCTGCCCGATTGGGTTGGCTATCGCGCTCGTGCTGCTGCCCGCGTAGAGCAGGCCCATCGCCCGCGGGTTGGTGCGCGCGTTCTCCACCAACAGCGAGCCCGAATCGCCCGAAGCAAGAAACTTCATGCCGCTGTTCGAGATGATGATCTGCCCCGTGAAGGTCTTGGTGAACGCCGTGCCGCCGGCGCACTCGTTCTCAAAACTGATGCTCACGTTCGCGTTCAAGCCCGAGATGGAGCTGGTCGTCAGCCCGGTCGTGCGCCCGCTCTTTTTTACGCCCTTCCGCAGGCTCGCCCCGACAGTTTGCTTGGAGATCGTGCCGATTCCGAGGATCGACCCGTTGGTGGCCACCATGCCGGAAGCGACCTTGACCAGGGACACGTCCACATTGTTGTTGGGCAGCGCGTCCAGCTTGGTCAGCGTCCCGACCACCTGCGCATTCGGGGCGTAGCAGCCCACATCGATCAGCCCGGGCTGGATCACTGCATCGCCCGTGTTGGCCACGATGCCGTTGCCGCCGTAGACGATGTCCGACTCGAGCACATGATAGTTGCTCATGATGTATTGCACGCCGTTCACCTGCACCAGCGACCCCAGCGTGCCGCCGCAGCAATAGCCGTTTGCCAGATCCTTGCTCCAGCCCCCGGACGTTCCCAGCTGGATCGGGGCTGTTTGCTTGGCGGTGTTGCCGAAAGCGCGGAACTTTTCCGTCAACTCGGCTTTGACCGCGATGCCCCGCAGTTGCGGCGGCAGACCGCGCATGATCGCGTCCCGCCTCGGCGAATCCCGGTCCACGTAAACCACCAGCGCCGGCCGGCCCGAGTCATCCAGCCCTACCGCCGTACCCAAAACCCCCGGCAACCCCGTCAGCTCGGGGGTCACGTCGTTCTGCACCGCCACCACCGCTTTCACGCCCGGATGCTCCATGGTGAATTCTTCCGGCGGCCCCGCCCGGAGCGCGCCCGCCGACAACCCCACCGCGACCGCCGCCGCACCGAGCAACCGGATGAACCGGCCGGCCATGGATCTCTTGTTCATGTCATTCATATTATTTTTCTCGTTCATTGTTCCGCTTTCAGGAGGCACCCGCGATCTTGGGGTCATTGTATGTTGACCGTGTCCCGGTTTCATCTAAAAAACGATGATTGGACGGCTTCCAGTACCCGCCCCGGGGAGGGCCTGCTTGGCAATGCTCCCGTTCAAAACAGGACCCAGCCGCGGCCCGACCCGCCACACTGCCAAAAACCGCGAAAACGACGGCAGATGGCGTACCAACGTCAGTTCGTTGAGCTGGCCCGAAGGCTGCAGAACAGGGGCGAAACGGTGGCGGCTGCGCTTTGTCGCCAAGTCGTCATCGGCCCGTCTTTGTGCGAATCATCAGGCGACGAGGCGTTGCCTCCGGTCCTCTGCGGCGAAGACTTGGAGGCATGTGGCATGGCCAACGGCCTGCTCCCGTGCTCAGCGCCCCATCCAGCCGCCGTCCACCAGTAACGTCGTGCCGTGGATATACGACGCGGCATCGGAAGCCAGGAAGACGGCCGGGCCGCCAAAATCTTCAGCCTTGCCCCAACGACCGGCGGGAATGCGTGCGAGAATCTGCTGGCTGCGAACGGGGTCGTTGCGGAGCGCTTCGGTGTTGTCGGTGTCAATGTACCCGGGTGCGATTGCATTCACATTGACACCTTTGCCCGCCCACTCGTTGGCAAAAGCTTTCACCAGTGACCCGATGCCGCCCTTGCTCGCCGCGTAACCGGGCACGGTGATACCCCCTTGGAAGGTAAGCAGTGATGCGGTGAATATGATCTTGCCCGAACCTCGCGCGACCATGTCCTTGCCGATCTCACGGGTGAGGATGAATTGTGAATTCAGATTTACCTCGATCACTTTGTCCCACATCTCGTCAGGGTGCTCGGCGGCTGGCTTGCGGAGGATCGTGCCTGCGTTGTTGACGAGAATATCGATCTGCGAAAAATCCTTCTTCACCTGCGTGATGAACGCGTAAAGTGATTTGCGGTCGGAGAAATCACACGCGTAGCCTTTGAACTTGCGGCCCAGTGCAGTCACTTCCTCTTCCACTGCGCTGCCGGGTTCGAGAGTGGCGCTGACGCCGATGATATCCGCACCGGCTTGCGCCAGAGCGATCGCCATACCCTTGCCGATGCCGCGCTTTGCCCCGGTGACGAGGGCAACCTTTCCTGCGAGATTGAATGACTCGATAACTTTCATGACTTGGATATTATCAGTCTAGGCAACCAATGAGAACCTCTAGTCTGGCAGTTGTTCAATCGGTTCGATTTTTGTCCTGAGTTCTTGCAAAGACATCGCCAGGGATGAAAAAGCGTCCGCGAGCGCGGTGCTGTTCGGTCTCACCGGGCGCCCCGGCCAGAGCTATGCCAAGATAATGTGCGTGCATCAGGAAGATTCCTGTTGTTCTCCATCACCCCAATCCGCTTCCCGCCGGGAGAGGGAGGCTGCCAGCGGCACGATTGGAACGCTCGCGTGAGGTTCCCCGGTCCCCCGCTGCAGGGATGTGTCATTCGGGAGAGACGGTTGACACCACGGAAATATCGCGTTTCAAATGCTTCCGTGCCGCGCTCAGGATGTCAGCCAGTGTAACCGCCTCAATCTTCGCGTCCTCTGCTTCGTAATTGTTGAACCCGAGCCCATACAACTCATCCAGCGCGGTGCTGTGCGCGAGGGAGCCGAGTTCCTGCCGAGCAATCTTTCGATGGCCTAGCACCTTGGCTTTGGCTCGCTTTAGCTCCTCGGGGGACAGGCCTTCAGCACAGAGCAGCTCTGCCTCCCTGAGCAACTCCGCTTCAACTTGCGCCGCTGATTCTGGTGCGGTGCCGCAGTAGAACGCGAAGTAACCGGGAATCAAGCCGGCCATGTTCTGCGCCCCGACGTAGTAAGCGAGGCCTAGCTCTTCGCGCACGCGCATGAAAAGGCGTGAACCCAAATCACTGCAGGCTTCTTGGATCAGCTCCAGCGCTTGCCGGTCAGGGTCAAAAAAGCTCGTGCCCGGAAAACCCACAACTAGCACAGCTTGTTTCTTGTCGCGAGTTTCGCTGACCCGCTGCGCAGTGGTTGCGGGTTGCTGGTTGAAGGTTAGGGGTTGCAGTTCAACGCGCTGCCAGCTTGCGAACGCCTTTTCCGCTGCTGCAAGAACTTGTTCTGCCTTCACATCGCCGTAGATGGCGAGGATGCAGTTGTTCGGCGCGGTGTATCGTGCATGGAAGGTGCGCAGTTGATCCACGGTGAGTGACTTCACGCTCTCCTCAGTGCCCAAGCCGTCGAGACCGTAACCGGTATCCCCGAAGAGGGTGCGACGCATGGCCAGGCCGGCGCTGCGTAGCAGGTTGTCGCGGCGATCGGCGATGCTGGCGAGTTGAACGGTGCGTTCGCGCTCCAAGGCAGACTCGGGAAAAGTGGGATTCAACAGGACATCGGCAAGCAGGTTCATCCCCAGCGCAAAGTCGCTGCTGAGCACTTCGGCGCTGACGCCAAAGCTGTTGTTCGCGCCGTAGCTGTCAATGTGCCCCCCCACGCATTCAATCTCGCTGGCGATTTGTCCGGCGGAGCGCTGCTGGGTTCCCTTGAGCAACAGCTTGCCCATGAGTTGTGTGATACCGTTGTTCGCGGCGCCTTCGGCCAGCACGCCGCCTTGGAAGACAGCTTGGAGTTCCACGAAGGGCAGGCGATGACTTTCCTTTACGAGCAGTCGCAGGCCGTTGGGCAGAGTGAATTTCTGGATCGGCGAATCGGTGGTCGCTTCCAGTGTGGCGGTGCTGGTGGCTTTCGCTCCCTTTGGAAGCAGCGCATAGGTGCTGCAATTCCCGGTGGTCAGGTAGTGCCTGGCGACGCGCTGCAAGTCGGCGGTGGTCACACGCCTGACCGCGGCGAGGTAACGTTCGGAAAAGTTGAGATCAGTGGCGGCGAGCCAGCCCCCGCCGAGATCGCTCGCCTGGCCGGACATGGTTTTGCGCGAAGCAAACGTGGCGGAGATGAATTGCTTGAGTGCCTTGTTCAACTCTTCTGGCGCAACGGGCGCAGACTTGAGCTTTTCAATTTCCGTCCAGATCGCCTCGCGGGCCGCAGCAAACCTGTCGGCGTCCACCAGTCCGCTCACGCCGAACAGGCCGGGATTGCCGGGGCTGTAGGTCCAGGCATCGGCGCTGTGGACGACGGCAAGCTTTTCGCGGACTTGTTGATAGAGCCGAGAACTGCGGCCACTACCCAGCAGCACGGCGAGCACATCCAGCGCGGGCATATCCGCGTGGCGCAATTCCGGGATGTGCCACGCCATGTGGAAGTGTCCCAGTTCCACCGGGGCTTCCTCGATGACCTCGCGCGGTCCCGTTTGGCAGGGTTCCTCAGGCAGCACGATGGGCGGGAGTGGTTTGGCTTTGTTGTTCTGATAAGCCTCGCGAATCTGCGTAATGATCTCGTCGGGCTTCACATCGCCCACGACGACGAAGAACGTGTTGTTGGGCGCGTAACGCTCGCGATAGTAGCCGCGGATGTCGTCGGGCTTAAGTTCATTGAAAATGTCGAGATAGCCGATGACGGTGTGACGATAAGGGCTGCGCGTGTAGGCGACTTCAAACAACCTGCGGCCCGCGCGACGATTGGGGTCGTCCTGGCCCATGTCCATTTCGCGGCGAATGACATCGAGTTCCTTGGCCAGTGCGGCATCGGGCAACGTGGCGTGTTGCATGATATCGCATAGAATGTCCACGGCGACGCGGGTCCCGGTGCTGGGCACGTCCACGTAATATACCGTGCGGTCGAAGCTGGTGTAGGCGTTCATGTGGCCGCCCGCCTCTTGTACTTCCTGATCAATGCGGCTGCCGGGCCGCGTGGTGGTCCCTTTGAACAGCATGTGTTCAAGCACGTGCGAAAGTCCCGCGCCGAGCCAGCGACCTTCGTGAATGCTGCCCGTCATGGCCCACGCTTGCGCGGAAACCACGGGCGCGCTGTGGTCTTCGCGGATAATGATGGTAAGCCCGTTGTCCAAAGTCGTCAGCGTGACGTCTTGGGGCAGGGCGGGGATGACATGGGGTTCAGTCATTGGTGGACGAGACAATGGGGGAAACTCACGCGGGACGGAATGAAAAAGGGAAGGCATCCGGTTGACGCCTGGGGATTGGGGGGTGCCAGATGCGTGCGTTTCTAGCTGGCCGCTTGTTCCGACACCTTGTTGCCGCGAAGCTTCGATTCTGGCAAAAACGGTTTCCTGAACGCCTCATCAAAGACGTAGCCGTTCTTGAAATCTTCGCGGCTGTCCTTGTCGGTCTTCGCGAGCAGGCCAATTTCGACCATGTTGAAGACAATCTCGCCGAAGTCGGAGCAATGGCGGATACCCCATTCTTCGAACACCGTCGGCACCATCGGGCCAAATTGTTCCAATGCATAAACGCGGATGCCATCCAGCAGTTCCTGACCGGTCACGTGACGCACGGGGAACCCCTCCGCTGGTTTGTCGCTGCGTCCCGTGCGGGAGTCGCGAGAGGATTTGATCACACGTTTTTGCGTGTGGTCCAGCGCCTCGCGCACGAAGTGATATGCATCGCGGGTGTAACGCGTGTCCTTCTCTTGGATCTGTTCCAGCGCTTGTTCAAAGCTGACTTCTTGCATGCGTTGCTTCTATTGCTTGTTCACCGTGCCACCGTTGGTTGCGGCTTGCAGGACCGGTGCTGTCCCCGCCGCCGATGGGTGCGAGGTCCGATAGGTCTTTACAGCCAACCCCACCAGCAACAACGCCAGTGCCACTACGAGCACATACTGTTCCTGCCGGGTGAGCCAGTTCATGGGCGGAATATAGGCGTTTCAGGTCCAAGCACAAAGGGGGAATTCTGAGGCCCCAGTCCGTGCTTTCCTGGTTTGCTTGCTGGCCAATTCGTGGCTAACTGACCAAAATATGGCCAAGCCGACCAAATCACAGTGGGACTTCGGGGAACTCTTCTCGCCCGGGCAAACGCGCCGTGTGCTCAGCGTGAGCGAGTTGACCGCCCAAGTGAAGAAGTTGCTGGAGCAGCAAGTGGGCACGATCTGGGTCACGGGCGAAATCACCAACTACCGCGCGCAAAGCTCCGGGCATTGTTATTTCACGCTCAAAGACGCCAGTACGCAGGTTTCGTGTGTGTTGTTTCGCGGGACGGCGGCAGCCGGGCGTGAGTCGTTGCGCGATGGGCAAAAGGTCATCGTCCAGGGCGAGGTCACCGTCTATGAAGCGCGCGGACAGTATCAGCTCATCGTGCGCAAAGTGGAGTTGCAGGGCGTGGGCGCATTGCAGGCGGCCTTCGAGCGGCTAAAGCACAAGCTGGCTGCCGAGGGATTGTTCGCGCAAGAGCGCAAACGTCCGGTACCTGACTACCCGCAACGCATCGGTCTCGTGACGTCGCCAACTGGCGCGGCGATCCGCGACGTGTTGCATGTGATTCAACGGCGTAATCCGCGTTTGGAAATCATCCTCGCGCCGTGCCGTGTGCAAGGCGAGGGCGCTGCATGGGACATTGCGGAAGCCATCCGCTCGCTTAATGCCTTTGCTGTAGCGGCGGTTTGTGACCGCCGTGATCCGGTCGGGGCGGAACAACGGCGGTCACAGACCGCCGCTACAGGTGCGCTTGACTTGATCCTGGTCACTCGGGGCGGTGGTTCACTCGAAGACCTGTGGGCGTTCAACGAGGAGGTCGTGGCCCGTGCCATTGCTGCGTCGGAAGTGCCGGTGGTTTCGGCGGTGGGCCATGAGATCGATTTCACCATCGCGGACTTTGTGGCGGATTTTCGCGCGGCCACGCCCAGTGCGGCGGCGGAGATCATCACGGATGGCGTTTATTCCAGTCGCGTCTTTGTCGGCGAAGCACCGCTGCGGATGCAGGCTTTGATGCGGCGCCAGATGGATGCGCGGGTTGAAAAAGTAGATTACCTCACGCGCCGGCTCACGCGTTTGCATCCACGCCGTCGACTGGATGAATCGCTGCAACGGGTGGATGATTTTCAAACCAGCCTGACCCGCGCGGCTGGACAAGGACTTCGCCGGGCGCAGACTGATTGGGAGCGCTTGGGCCTGCGGTTGCGACAGGCCCGCCCCTCGCTGCGACTCAAGGAAATCAAAGCCGAACTATCCGAAGCCGAAGCCCGCTTGCGTTTGCTGGGGCCGGAGCAAGTGCTCTCCCGCGGCTATTCCATCACCATGGATGCCGAGTCCGGGAAGATTCTCCGCGATGGCAAGCGGGTGAGGCCCGGCCAGCGCTTGAAGACGCGGCTGAAGACCGGCGAAGTCAGCAGTCTGGTCGAGCAATAACTGGCGAAGTTCTGCCTGAGTCCTGAGTGGAACCTATTTGCACACTTCTTTCTCAATCGCTTTCAGCAAGCCCTCAGTCGTGTGAGGCTTGGCCTCCGTGGTGGGTTTCAGTCCTAGTGCAGTAAGCGCTTTCGTTGTTTCTGGGCCGATGGTGGCGATTTTGAGTTGGGGGAACCTGGCAACAAGCCCGGGCAGATCGAAGCGCTGATGGAAGTTTTCCACGGTGGAGGCGCTGGTGAGGGTGATCCATTCGGCGCCTTCGGTGAGCAGGCGTGCGCCGGCGCCGGTGATGTCTTCGGTTTCGGGCTCGGTGCGATACACGGCCACATCGTCCACGATGGCGCGGAGTTTGTTCAACGCATCGGCCAGGTCGGGATTCGCGCGTTCGGCACGGAGCAGGCAAACTTTCAGGTTCTCCACGTCTTCAAACTTGTTGATGGCCGCGGCGACTTTCACGCCTAAGGATTCCTCAGGCACCACGTCCACGCGCAAGTGCAGTTCCCTCAGGCGGGCGGCGGTACCGGGGCCGACGGCGGCGATGCGGATGTTGCCAAGGGCGCGCAGGTCCTCGAATCCGGCGAAGAAGTAGCGGAAGAATTCGGTGACTCCGTTGGCGCTGGTGAAGAC
Organism: Pedosphaera sp.; assembly: GCA_017853715.1. Classification (GTDB taxonomy): domain Bacteria; phylum Verrucomicrobiota; class Verrucomicrobiia; order Limisphaerales; family DSYF01; genus DSYF01. The sequence continues at coordinate 3,420 of JAFMIZ010000067.1, read as the reverse complement.
GAGCCAGTCGTAGGTGCCCAACTCTAACAGAACATCCTTGAGCGGATCCTTGTCGGTGGGTGGTTCAATCCGGATCACGGGCAAACTGATGACGTCCGCGCCGAGTTCGCTCAGCGCGGCGATGAATTCACCAGCTTGCTCGCGGGTGCGGGTCACCACCACGCGTTGCCCGGTCAGGGGACGTTGCTCCGCCCAGTTGAGTTTTTCAGCGAGTTGAACCACATCGCCAATGACGGCAAGCGAGGGCGGTTGCAGGTTGGCGGCTGCGGCTTCGTTACCGATGGATTTCAACGTGCCAATCACCGTGCGTTGCTTGCCGGTGGTGCCGGAACTGATGAGTGCGATGGGCGTTCTGGCAGCGAGGCCGCCGGCGATGAGTTGCTCGGCAATTTGGCCGATGCGAGCCGTCGCCATCATCACGACCTTCGTGCCCGGCTCCTTGGCGACTTGCGTCCAGTCAATGGATGCCCCGGACTTCGCCGGATCCTCGTGGCCGGTGATGATGCTGAGTTTCGAGGAGTGGTCGCGGTGCGTGACGGGAATGCCGGCGTAAGTCGGCGCCGCGACGAAAGAGGAAACACCGGGAACGATCTCGAAGGGGATTTTTGCCGAAGCCAGGGCCTCAGCTTCTTCGCCCGCGCGGCCAAAAACCGTCGGGTCGCCCCCCTTCAATCGGACGACCTTTTTGCCCGCCTTGGCGTTGGTGATAAGCAGGCTGTTGATCTGATCTTGGGTGAGCGTATGATCCTTCGCGTGTTTGCCGCCAAAAATGATTTCCGCTCCGGCTGGTGCCAGACGCAGCAATTCGGGGTTGGCCAGTGCGTCGTAAATCACCACGTCGGCGCGGCGCAACAATTCCGCCCCGCGCAACGTCAGCAAGCCCATGTCCCCCGGGCCCGCGCCCACCAGATAAACAGTTCCCTTTGATTTCATGTCGGCGGGCATCCTATTCGCGCCGCAACGCGGGACAAAGCGGATTTCTCCTTTCAAAGCGGCTGGCAAGGAAATGCTAATAATTGGCGGGATTATTAAGGTGCACTGGCGCGGCGACGGGTAGGGTTCCGCCGTTCACCGAAGAAATTCAAACAAGAGGTGACCTGAAACATTGAATCAAGCCATGCCAAAATCAGACCACATCGAACGTGCTTATCGGCTTGCCTGCCAGCGTTACGCCGAGCTTGGGGTCAACACTGACGCCGTCCTCAAACAGCTCACCAAAGTGCCGGTCTCGCTCCATTGCTGGCAGGGTGACGACGTGGGCGGCTTTGAGAACTTTGGTGGCGCCCTGAGTGGCGGTATCGTCGCCACGGGTAATTATCCCGGAAAGTCCCGCACGCCCGATGAACTGCGTGCAGACGCAACCAAGGCGATGTCGCTCATCCCCGGGAAACATCGTTTCAACCTGCATGCGTTCTACGGCGAGTTCGGCGGCAAAAAGGTGGATCGCAATGAAATTGAGCCAAAGCATTTCAAGAACTGGATGGATTGGGCGAAGGCGCTCGGCATCGGGCTGGATTTCAATCCCACCTGTTTCTCGCACCCCAAGTCCGCCGACGGATTCACGCTGTCGCACCACGACAGGGGTATTCGTCGGTTCTGGATCGAGCATTGCCAGGTCAGCCGTGAAATCGGCGCGGCAATGGGGCGGGCGACGGGCAAGCCCACCGTGACCAACGTGTGGATTCCTGACGGCATGAAAGACACGCCGGCTGATCGCAAGGGGCCCCGCGAACGCCTCGAAGAATCGCTCGACGCCATCTTCAAGAAGAAGCTCAGTCCCAAGCACAACCTCGACGCGGTGGAAGGGAAGTTGTTTGGCATTGGTGCCGAGAGTTACACGGTGGGCATGCATGAGTTTTATCTCGGTTATGCCGTGAAGAACCAGAAGCTCGTCTGCCTCGATGCGGGTCATTATCACCCGACAGAGAACATGGCGGACAAGGTTTCCTCCGTTCTCTGTTTTGTGCCTGAGATTCTGTTGCACGTCAGCCGTGGCGTGCGCTGGGACAGCGATCATGTCGTGACGCTCACGGATGAGCTGAACGGCATCGCGCAGGAACTGGTGCGTGGGGATTACCTCGAACGCACGCATATTGGATTGGATTTCTTCGATGCGAGCATCAACCGCATCGCCGCGTGGACTATTGGCACGCGCAACATGATTCGCGCGCTGTGCATCGCGATGCTGGAGCCTTATGGCACCTACAAGAAACTGGAGCGCGCGGGTGACTATACGTCGCGTCTGGCGTTGATGGAGGAGGCCAAGACGTTGCCCTTCGGCGCGGTCTGGGATTATTACTGTCACACGCAGGGCGTGCCGGTTGGCGAAGCGTGGCTGGCGGAAGTGAAAACTTACGAGAAGGATGTCTTGTCCAAGCGCAGCTGATTTGAGTAGTTAAGCAAACAAACCTTAAAGAACAAACATGCAACCGAATCCCTTACTTGGTGTCGTATTTCACTGGCTGGGCGGCCTGGCCTCCGGGAGTTTTTATGTGCCTTACAAGGGCGTGAGGAACTGGTCCTGGGAAACATTCTGGCTCGCCGGTGGAATTTTCAGCTGGTTGATCTGCCCATGGGTTGGTGCCCTGCTTTTGACCAAGGACTTGTTCGCCGTGCTGGGGGAAATTCCCGCCTACACGTTTTGGATGACCTACCTCATGGGCGCGCTCTGGGGGCTCGGTGGTCTCACCTTCGGTTTGACGATGCGCTACTTGGGGATGTCTTTGGGCATGGCCATTGCGCTCGGGTATTGCGCGGCGTTTGGCACCTTGGTTCCGCCGATTGTTAAGGGGGAATTTGGCGCCAAGCTACTCAACCATGACGGTCTCAGCGCCGGTGGCCCAATTGTGCTGCTGGGCGTGTTGGTTTGCTTGCTGGGCATCGCCGTGGGCGGTTGGGCGGGCATCCGTAAAGAAAAAGAGATGGGTTCGGAAGCGTCCACCATCCAGGAGTTTCACCTTTGGAAGGGGTTGGGGATAGCGACGTTCTCCGGCATCATGAGTTCCTGCTTTTCGTTTGGATTCCAATTCGGTGAGCCAATCACGCACATCACTGCCAAGCACGGAACCGGGCCGCTGTGGGTGGGCTTGCCGGTCATTCTGGTCATCCTCCTTGGCGGTCTGACTACAAATTTTGTCTGGTGCGTGTTGTTGCACATCAAAAATGGTTCCGCGCATCAATATTTGAGCCCAACGGTCAAACCGGTCGCAGGTCATACCCAAGGCGGCACGGGCCACGGCGAAAAAATCTCCGGCGCGGTGTTTGAATTGGGCAGCGCGGTGCCGCTGGGTGCGAACTACCTGTTCTGCATGGCGGCGGGCACGTTGTGGTATTTGCAGTTCTTCTTCTACCAGATGGGTGAAAGTCAGATGGGCAACTACAAGTTCTCCAGCTGGACGCTGCACATGGCGAGCATCATCA
>JAFMIZ010000179.1 GCA_017853715.1 Pedosphaera sp. | reverse complement strand
GATTTGGTTGCGGGTTAAAACGAGGCAACGCCCAGAGCGAGCCCTCCAGCTCGCGGCGTTGCCGGTCGCATTTCCGGACGTTTTCCTCTGTTTTGATCAAACGATTACCAATGCTTTCGACCGCGTGTTTCCCGCCTGTGCTGAAGTTAAAACTCCGCACCGTCTGCTATCCGTTCCCTTGTTCCAAGGCTTACAAGAAGGCCGAGTCCGTCGGCTGGAGGCAGGGAAGCCAAGCTCGCCCATTCTTTTTTCGCATTTTAAGGGGAACGGATCGTGGCGAGCGGAGCATCCAAGCAATCTGCCAGGTGGCGAACATCTCGGAGCGATGAGCTACGGCTCTATCTCTAAGGAGGCGCTCATCTTGGAGGTGGCGTTTCACCGGTGGAAGAAGCAGTTTGGGCACATTGAGGTGAACGAGGCGCTGCGCTGAAGGAGCTGGAATGGGAGAACACCTAAATGAAGACGATGCTCGCGGAGGAGGTGTTGAAAAACCTAGTGACGTCATTCGTATGCGAAAAAGAGCTGTGAGCCCGGCGCGTCGCCGGGCGTATGCGCAGGAGGCGGTGAAAGCCGGCGTGCGGGAAAACGCTACATTCAGCGCTTGCGGCGCAACGCGGGTCTGCGAGTGCCGCCCACCAAGCGGAAGATAATCCGGCGTGGAGTTTCGACGGGTTTAACGGCGAAAGCCACGCATCGCAATCATGTGTGGACCTCGTATTTCATCGCGAAGATTGTGCATCGGTGGATGAACGAGAATCGCGTGAAGACGATTTAAATTGAGCCGGGCAGCCCGTGGCAGAAAGGGGTTGTGGAGAGTTTCCACGGGTGGTTTCAGGGAGAATGCTTGAACCGGGAGCAGCTGTGGACCCTGACAGAAGCTCGGGTGGTGGTGGTCGACTTCCGGCAGAGATACAACGAAATCAGGCCGCACAGCCGGCTGGGCTACGAGAGCCCGGCGCCGTTTGCGGCGCGAATTTGCCCATCTCCGGTTCCGGTCGGGCTACGCCCACCCTCAACCGGGGATGGACAAGGAACAGGGAAAACAACAACATCAAACCAATGGTTGGACTAACGCATCAGTGATCCAGAAAATTGAGCCCGGTCGGAGCGGTCCGGTGGGAAGGCTTTCAATGCGTGATTCCCGTCGCTTGGCCGTGGAAGGTAAGCCCTGTTCCGTTCCCGGTGGATACCTAAATCATCAACCATGAATTCCCTCCTGCGATTTATCTTTGTTGCTGGCGTGCTATTGGGGGTGGCTCCGCACCGCGCGTGGTCCGCCGACCAGCCCCTGAACATCCTCGTTTTGCTCGCGGATGATTGGCGGTTTGACACGCTGGGCTGCGCAGGCAATCCGGTGGTGCAAACGCCCAATGTGGACCGGCTGGCTCAAGAGGGGTTGCGGTTTACTCATGCTTGCGTCACCACGCCCATCTGCGGGGTCAGTCGTGCTTCATTGTTCACGGGGCAGTGGATGTCGCGGCATGGCACCGCAGGCTTCCAGATGTTCAAGACGCCGTGGTCGGAAACGTATCCGGGTTTGTTGCGCACCCACGGCTATTACGTGGGGCACATTGGCAAGTGGCACAACGGCAACTTTCCGGCGGAGAACTTTGATTTTGGCCGCGCGTATTCGGGCACGCACTGGATCCAGGAACCGGACGGCACGCAGATCCACGTCACGCAGAAAAATGAGAGCGACGCGCTGGAATTCCTCCGCACCCGTCCCAAGGACAAACCCTTCCTGCTGACGCTCGCTTTCTTCGCGCCGCACGCCGAGGACAAGAACCCGCTGCAATATCTGCCCCAGCCCGGGAGCATGCAGCTCTACAAGGACGTGACCATTCCCGTGCCGGTGAATGCCACCGAGGAGTCCTTCCGCCGCCTGCCGGAATTTATCGCCCACGAGAAAAACGAGGGGCGTGTCCGCTGGCGCTGGCGGTTCGACACGCCGGAGAAATACCAGACGATGATGAAGAATTACTACCGTCTCGTCACCGAGGTGGATGCCACCTGTGGCCGGGTGCTTGCAGAGATCAAACAGCAGGGCCTGCTCGACCGCACCCTGGTGGTCTTCACCGGCGACAACGGCTATTTCCACGCCGAGCATGGCCTGGCGGACAAATGGTATCCGCATCAGGAGAGCATCCGCGTGCCGCTGATCGTCCGCGATCCCCGGGTGGTCAAGGCCAGGCACGGGACCACGAACGATGAGTTTGTGCTTAATGTGGACATCGCGCCGACGATCTTGTCAGCGGCGGGTCTGGCGGCGCCGCCGAAAATGCAGGGTCGGGATTTTGCGCCGATCTACCTCGCGACGAAGCCGCCGGAATGGCGCACGGAGTTCTATGAGGAGCACGCCATCAATCGCAATACCAACTTCATTCCTGCCTCGGCCTCACTGGTGCGCAAGGATTGGAAATACTTTTACTGGCCGGATTTCAAGCGGGAGCAACTTTTCGATCTGCGCGCGGACCCCCACGAGGAGCACGACTTGGCGGCCAATCCCGCGCACACGGAGCGGCTTGCCGAGATGCGCCAGCGCTTCAATGAGTTGAGGGAACAGGCAAAGTAATGTCCCAGAGCGAGCTTTTGCGGGCTCGGGCTTGCATCCTTAACGAACGCGCGGTCTGCTGATGTTTGGGCAGGTAGGGGTTGGATTGCTGAAAGGCTGAGGCATTTCGCCACCAAGGATCCCCCCCCCAAAAAAAACTCGAGGAAGGTGAGGCCATACCAAGCCCGGCTGGCCATGTCACGTAATCCAGTGCTAGGCTGCCAGCTATCGCCAACTCCGGTCGACGTGTCAGGTGACTTGCCTTTACCAACCATCATTCACTTCGCCGGGTTCGCACCCGGGTATTTCATGCGCAAGCTGTATAGTCCCTCGGTGGCAGTGATGAAGAGGGTGCGATGATCTTTGCCGCCGAAGCTGACGTTGGCTACCCATCGCTCAGGGACTTCAATGTGCCCAATTTGCTTCCCAGACTTGTCAAATACAAACACCCCCTTGCCGGTCAGGAACAAGTTGCCTTGAATGTCGAGGGTCATGCCGTCGGAACCTCTCTCGCAAAAGAGCACGCGGTTCGTCAGTGACCCGTCAACTGCAATCTCATAGCGATATGTGCGTCCGGCCTTGATGTCTGCCACGAACAAATGCGTCCCGTCCGCTGTGCCGATGATGCCGTTGGGCTGCATTAGGTCGTCGGCAATGCGCAAGGGTTC
>JAFMIZ010000178.1 GCA_017853715.1 Pedosphaera sp. | reverse complement strand
GGCTTTGCTTCCTCCGCCTTCTGCGCCGCGGCAGGAAGCGTGAGGCGCTCCAGCAACCTGTCCGTCGCGGGTCTTTCCTCGCCGCCGACGCGGAGATATTCGGCCACGCGGGCGCCGGACTGGGCGCCGGAAGTCTCCGCCGAGGCGCGGGCTTTGTTCACCACGTCCAAGAAATAGCTCTCCAGATTCTGGGTGGGATTATCCACCCGCACTTTGCCAGCGTCCACATCCTTGCGGATGACCTCCAGCACACGCTCCATGGTTTCGCGTGGCAACACGGGAGTCGTGATGCGCACCGCGTCCGGCGTAGCGAGGAGTTCCTTCAACGTACCGAGCGCCTGCACCTTGCCGCCGTAGTAAATCACGACGCGGTCGCACACATCCTCGACATCCGAGAGCAGATGGCTGCTGAGAATCACGGTCTTACCACGACGCGCGAGGGCGATGATGAGATCCTTCACCTCGCGGCAGCCGATGGGGTCGAGGCCCGCCGTCGGTTCATCAAGAATGACGAGGTCGGGATCATTGATAAGCGCCTGAGCGAGGCCGATACGGCGTTGCATGCCTTTGGAGAATTCACCCACGGCACGCATCTGCGTCAGGTTGAGGCCGACCATCTCCAGCAGCTGATCCGAGCGCCTCTGGCGTTCGCCGGGCGGCAGATGGAAGAGGTTGCCGAAGAAATCGAGCGTCTCACGGGAATTGAGATAGCGGTAGAGGTAACTCTCCTCCGGCAGATAACCGATGCGCGACTTGGTCTGCACGTGCTTGGGCGAATGGCCAAAGACCTCGATGTGGCCCTTGGAGGGGTTGAGGAGACCCAGCATCATCTTCACGGTGGTGGACTTGCCGGAGCCGTTGGGCCCGAGCAGACCGAACACTTCGCCACGACGCACCTCGAAGTCCACATTGTCCACGGCACGCGCCTTGGGCCGACCCCAGAAATCCTTGAAGACCTTCGTCAAGCCGCGCACGGACACGACGACTTCGCCCGATGGCGGATTACGGGTTGCGGACTGCGGATTCAATTCAGCGACGGCCATAGATTCTCCAATTCAGACCCGCAACAGCAGGTTGGCTCCAACTTAAAACAGTTCCAGCGCTCAAGCCGCCTTTGGCTCCAGCTGTCCCGCCGCCACATGGCGCGAACCGCTGTTGCCGCCGGCGGGCGTCTCGGCGGGCGGATGGTAATGCTCCAGTTCCTCGCCTTTGCGCACCAGACGGGCGCTATTAAAGATCACGATGAACGAACCGACGTTGTGGAGAATCGCCGCCACGATGGGGCCGACATATCCCAGCGCCGCCATCGTCAGTCCGACGATGATGAACAAGATGCCCGCCATGAAGTTCTGGTTGATGACCGCGCGCGTGCTGCGCGAAAGTTGCACCAGGAATGGCAGGCGGCGCAGGTCATTGTTCATGAGCGCGATCGTGGCGCTGTGGATGGCCACTTCGCTGCCGGCGGCACCCATCGCAATGCCGATGTCGCCAGCGGCCAGCGCGGGGGCATCATTCACGCCATCGCCGACCACGGCCACCTTGTAGCCCTTGGCCTTCATCGCCTTCACGAAATCCACCTTGGTCTGCGGCAGGCAATCGCCCTTGGCCTCCTCGCAACCGATCTCCGCCGCAACGCGCGTGGCCACGGGCTGACGGTCGCCGGAAATCATTGCGATGCGGCGCACGCCGTTTTCCTTGAGGCCCACCAACGACTCCCTGGCCTCGGCGCGCGTCATGTCCTGCATGCCGACCCAGCCGATACATTTGCCATCACGCGCCACGAAGATGAGGCTGTAGCCCTCGGTCTCGTTCACATCCACGGACTTCAACACATCCTCGGTCACGCCGTTGTCCTTCAGCCATTGCGCACGGCCGACGAGAATCCTGGCTCCGTCCACTTCGGCCTTGATGCCGCGTCCCGCCGTTTCTGAAAAGTTCTTCGGCTCGGCCAACGTCAACCCCACATCCCCTGCGATGTTTGCGAGCGCCTTGGCGGTGGGATGGTTGCTGTATTTCTCCGCGGTGGCGGCGAGACGCAGCAGCTCGGCGGGCTGAACGCCATCCACCGGGGCCAAACGGCTCACGGCCAACTGACCCGTGGTAAGCGTGCCGGTCTTGTCGAAGATGAAGGCGTTGATCTTGGCGGCCAGTTCGATGTCCGCCACGTTCTTGATGAGAATACCCAAGCGGGCAGCCGCGGAGAGCGCAGCCACCATCGCCGTCGGGGTGGCGAGGATGAACGCGCACGGGCAAGCCACGACGAGCACCGCAATGACGCGCTCAAGGTCGCGGGTAAATGCCCACACCAATGCACCGATGACCAACACGAGCGGCGTGTAGAAGCCCATGTATTGGTCCACGATCTTCATGATCGGGAGCTTGGTGCGCTCGGCGGCGAGGATGAGTTCGCGCACGCGCCCCAGCGTGGTGTCGGTGCCGGCGCGGCTCACTTTGATTTCCAGGACGCCCGTCAGGTTCTGCGTGCCGGCGAAAACCTGATCGCCGGGCTTCTTGTCCACCGGCAGCGATTCTCCCGTGATGGCGGCCTGATTGAAGGAACCTTCGCCGGTGACGATCACACCGTCCGCCGCGACGTTGTCGCCGGGGCGAATACGGATGACATCCCCCACGGCCAGCTCGCTGGCGGCGACCTCTTCCTCATTCTTGTCCGCCTTGAGGCGGCGCGCCTTGGTGGGCGTGATCCTGATGAGCGATTCGATGGACAGGCGGGCCCCTTCGGCGGTGCGCGTCTCGATGATTTCGCCGAGCAACATGAAGAACGCCACCACGCCGGCGGTCTTGTAATCGCCGCTGGCAAAGGCCGCGAGCACCGCGATGGCCACCAGTTCATTGATGCTCAGGAGACCCTCCCGCAAATCCTTGATGGCGGTAAGAATGATGGGATAGCCGAGAACGATCGCCCCAATGAAACCACTCGCGCTGGCGACGGTGTGGCCGCCCTCGATCAACCAATCCACGACGAAGGCGTTCAACACGAAGGCCACGCCGATGAGCGTCTGCTTGAGGCGGATCTGCGTGTGGGAATGTTCCACGCCGCAGGAATCGCACTTGCCGCCAGCGTGATGCTGGTGGTGAGCGTGTTTTTCTTCGCGGCTGAGAAGGGAGGTGACTTGCATGGCGTTATTTGGCGTTGGCCCCTTCGGCTTTCAAACCCTGAGGTTCGCGGTTGAGCAACAGGCGCAACTCGTCGGTGTTTTCGGTCACGTAAATC
>JAFMIZ010000177.1 GCA_017853715.1 Pedosphaera sp. | reverse complement strand
CCCCCATTTTCGCCCGCAGCCATGGGCGCAGAAGCTTGGGAGTGCTGGCGATGCCATCCCTGACAGGACTCCTTCCGCATCCGCGTCCATCCGGGGTTGAACTGGTGTTTGAAGGATTCGGTTGGGCCCCGATGAACCAGGCCATTGCCGGTGAGATGGTTTTACAAGAAAGAACAGGAAACCATCGATGCAGAAGAGTCAACCCATGGCAGAACGAATCCTCCGGATCCTGCGGGAGGCGGATGGAAGCGAGCGGAAGCCACGAGGATCTGTGCCGGCGCCACAACATCAGACCGCCAACCTTTTACCGCCGGAAAAAGCAAGCATGGGGCATGGGCTTGAGCGGGGCGCAGCGATTGCGGGAACCAGCGTATGTGGTGAACAAGAAACCGGTGCAGTGGATTCGCCGGGAAGAAGGGCTGCCGCAGCAGTCGCCGGGCTTGCAAACGCCCGCACAATTTGCGCAGAGTCTGGAGCAAGAAGGTTCCGGCTCCAGTCGGGCTGCGCCCTTCTTACGCCGGAACCTTGAGAGAAGACAGAGTAACGAAAACAAGCAACAACCACGGAACAACCTCTCATCGAAGGCGGCCTAAAATGTGTGGCCAGTCACAGGAAAACCTAAACCCAAACCAATGCTTGGATTAACACACCAGCGGACCAGAAAGTTGACCCCGGTCAGACTGATCGTTTTTTCCGGGTCTCCGTCCGCACCATTCAATGGCGCACAATGAACTGGAGACTCTCCAAATCCCTGGGCGTGGGGCTGCTTCTCTGCTCGCTGAGGTTCGAATGTCTCGCCGAGACTGAGCCGTCGCCCAAGCCCTCTATCGGCATCCTCTCGCTGTCGGTGGATGGACGGGAAGTGAAACAGCCTATCGATCAGCCGCTCCGCCTCTCAGCCTTCCCAGGCTCGGTGGATATCAATTTTGGCCCCGTGGAATATCGGGAAAAACAGCCGTCCGATCCCATCCGCATCCGTTATAAACTGGAGGGCGTGGACGACAGATGGCGGGAGTCGGACGGCCCAGCCAACGTTATGCGCATCAGCCTTGGGTTTCTGGACCAATATGGCAATGAGTTGATGCATGAGGATTTTGAGGCGAGAGGCCAAAGCCCAGGCTGGACGGGCGATTTTGAAACGTCCCCATTGCAACATCGGCGCGAACAAATTGGGGTGCCCTTGGAGGCCAGCAGTTTCTGGGTCGTGATCAGTTCAGCTGGCGCCCCCGGTGTGGTCGGGGCTTACTTTGTAGGCAACTTAACTGTTCGGGTTCAGAACCCCACCAATGCTCCCGCAGTCGACCTGGTCAACATGGCATTCAATCCGTGGAACAATAGGCCTGTCGGATGGGTGCGTGATGGACCGCGCGCCAACATGGCCAAAGTCCTTGAAAACGGGCGCGAAAAGCTTGGGAGGGGATTGGCGATTGTCGATGACAATGCCAACGCTCACGCCCAGTGGAACACTCCCAAGGCGCAAGGGCCAACCGTGACTCCCCTGGACACCCTGGTTTTGGAATGGGATGAAATGTTCAGCATCGGCCTGGCGCCCCCGGCAACGGTTTCCTACAAGAATCTTAAGCCGGGATTCTACCGTTTTAGTTTGGAAAGGCTCTCAATCATGGGTGAGCCCATCGGTGACCCGACGTCGTTTGTCTTTGAAGTGCTGGCGCCCTTCTGGAAGACCGCCTGGTTTTGGATTTCCGCCATGTCTGCAATGGCGGCCGTCGTGTTTGCGGGGTGGCGGTATCAAATTTCTCGCCAGTTGAAGTTGGAGAACGCCCGGCTGGCCCAGCAGCAGGTCTTGGAAGCTGAGCGCTTCCGCATCTCGCGGGACATTCACGATGATTTTGGGGCGCGGGTGACGCAGATCTCGTTGCTCAGTTCATCCGCGCAGCAGAGGGAGGGATTAAGCCCTGAGGTTCGGGCTGATTTTTCAGCGGTCACCGAGATGAGCCGCAATCTGGTTGGCTCTTTGTATGAAACGGTGTGGGCCATCAGCCCGGAGAACGACCATCTTGACTCGCTGGCCACTTACATCTGCCAGGTGGCAAACCAACTCTGCGCTCAAGCCGGGTTGAAGTGTCGGCTCCAGATTCCGGACCTGCCGCATGAAATCCCCGTCTCAAGCAGCATCCGGCATAATCTGGTGATGGCGGTCAAGGAAGCTATCAACAACATCATCAAACATGCGGGCGCAAACGAGGTGCAGATCAAAGTTCACTTCGAAAACGGACTGCTGGCCATTGAAGTGAGAGACAATGGCAAGGGATTTGATACCTCCATCCGGAGGCGTGGGAACGGACTGGCAAACATGGAACGGAGAATGAAATCGGTGGGCGGGTGTTGGACGAAAAGCTCCAAGCCCGGCGAGGGAACGAGCGTGCGCCTCGAGGTGCGATTGTCCGGAAATGGAGGCACGATCAACCGCGCCCCCGCTGCAGCTTGAGCCTGAAACGGAAAAATGAGCAAAAAACGAGATGAACTTGCCAGTGCCCCGCGCCGTGTGGCCATCGTCGAGGATGACAGCGGACTGCGGCAGCAGTTGGAAAAAATCCTCAAGTACGCCAAGCGGGCAACGTGTGTGGCCAGCTATTGCTCAGCAGAGGACGCCTTGGAACATATTAACGAGGCCAAACCAGACGTGGTGCTCATGGACATCAACTTGCCCGGAATGTCAGGGATCGAGTGCGTGGGCCACTTGCGCAAAGTGTTCCCGGACGCCCACGTCATCATGCTCACCGTTTACGAGGACAGTGACCGGATTTTCCGGGCGCTGCAAGCCGGGGCCGATGGTTACCTGGTGAAATCAAGCCCCACGGAGACGTTGCTGGAGGCGATCGATGACGTCTACAAGGGGGGGGCGCCCATGTCCAGCCACATCGCGCGGAAGGTGGTCCGCCAATTTCGCCAGGCCGAGACCGAATCGAGCGCCGCAGACAAACTCGCGCCGCGTGAACGCCAGGTTCTGGATCTGCTGGCGGAGGGTTACGTTTACAAGGAAATCGGCGACCAACTGGGCATCGGCATGGAGACGGTGAAGACCTACGTGAAGGGCATCTGCAAGAAACTGCACGTGCGCAACCGGATCGAGGCCGTCGCCAAGTTCCGGCAGAAGTAACGGGGGTTGCGCCCCGCCCCGCGGGCTTGCACACTTAACAAACGCACCGGTCAATCGCCGGCCCAGCAAGACCCGGTTGGAGTGCGGGAAATGCTCCCTGAAAAACGGGGAGGTGGAACGCGTTTTTAACACAACGAAA
>JAFMIZ010000176.1 GCA_017853715.1 Pedosphaera sp. | reverse complement strand
TCCGTTTCAACCGATTACAGTCGGAATTGTTTCCTCCGCCAATGCGCCTGCGCCCCTCCACGCATGTGTATTCGCTTCGCCGCTCCGTTCGTGCCGCTGGTGCGAATTATGAAACTAATTCGCCGCCTGCAGTCCAAAGCGTGTTACATTGGGGTATGCCCACCAAAAAACTTTCCATCCTCACTTTTTTGCCCGCAAAATTGATTGCCCCGACACAGTCACTGACGGCCCGCCCGCCGCTGGGCCATCGCCATCCCTCGCCCTTGGGCGACACCAGGGCTCGCGCCGTCGTCATCTCCGCCGTGCTCACCACGATCCTTGCCCAACGAGGTTTTGCCCACGGCGGCATCAACGACTAAACCCTGAGGGTGTGGTAGGTTGGGGTGACGAAAGGCTTTTTATGAAACGTGTCTTCTCTTCATCCGAAGTGCCGGAGTTGGAGATCATCCGACACATGCTCGAAGAAGCCGGTATGCCTTGTGAACTGCGCAGCAGCACGGTACTGGATGCGCTCGGGGCAGAACCCTTCCATGCCGAGTTGTGGGTTCATCACGATGACGATTACCCGCTGGCGCGGCAGCTCTTCGAATCGTGGACCCGGTCCGCCCACAAGCACTCCCCAGCTTGAATTTGCCCCACGGGCCGGACCAAGTGCCATGCATCGCCCGGTGCTCCGTTCGTGCGACGGCGGGGACCAATCGCAATGCGCCGCTGGACTGCCACTACGCCCCAACGGCCCGAATATCTCACCCGCAAGGAGTTCGGTCACTCCGCCCGCTACTTCAACGCAATTGGCAAAGCCCAGTTCAACCAGCAGCAGATCACCCACGCCGTCCTCAGCTTCATGAGCCGCAAAGAGCAGCAGCGCCACTGGTTCGGTTCGCATGTAGTGTCCGCCATCGCAGGTCGGCGGGATTTGTGGAGCACCGCTGCCAACCTGCTTAGAATCAAGCCCCCACCGAAGCGGGGCTTTGTGAATAAAGTTTGAACGGTTACTGCCTGCGTGTATTCTAATGTCCGTGGCAAGGCTCACCAAAATAGCCTCGATGTTGGCGCTGGTTCTGTATGGATTGGCGTCCATGCACTGCCTTTTGGAGAGCGTTCCCGGTTTCGATTTCCTCAAGAGCTGTTGCTTCGTAGATTCAGAGGCTGGCAAATCGAAGGACTGCGAGAGCGATCAGTGTGTGGTCGAGAACGGGGATTACCGGTCTCAAGAACAAACTGTTTCCGCGCCCCAGCCGCCACTCCTTCTCGCCCTGCTTTCCCCGGTGATTGAAGCTCCACTGCCCGAGCCTCAAGTCGCATCGTTGGTCGCTTCGGAATCTCCGCCGGAGCTTCCCAAAGTCTGGCAGTTCTCCCATCGCACGGCCCTTCCCGTCCGTGCGCCTTCCATTGCTTCCTAAGTAGTTCCGTCCGGGACTCTATCTCCGTCGTGGTGTGATCTCACGCCACCCTCTCTCATTTGCCGTTATGCAGTCATTTTGTGGTTTCTGTCTCTGTCTTGTTTGAAATTTATGAAGCAAAGAATCGATTCAACACTTTTGCGTTCCTTGGCCTGCTCGCTGGCCTTTAGCGGTGGCTGCTTCCTGGGATTTGCTGCCCAGGCGGCGGATTCGCCCGTGCCACCGCCGCCGGTGAGTTCCGCAACCAATGTCCTGACGCTGGACGGAGCGGTACGCCTCGCGCTGGAAAACAACCCTGAACTGCGCGCGTCCAGCGGACGCATAGATGCCGCGACCGGTCGCGCCGATCAGGCCAAACTCTGGACGAACCCGGAATTGACGCTGAGCGCGGAGGATTGGCCCGTGAGCGGAGGCGGAGACTTCTCGGACTCCAAGCAGACCATCGGCATGGCGCAGACGATTCCCTATCCCGGAAAGAAGAAGCTCGACCGCCAGATCGGCGTTTCCGGCGTCCGGCTTTCGGAAGCGGAACTGACCCTGCGCCGCGTGGAATTGGTTCGCGACGTGAAATGCGCTTTCTACCAGGTGCTCGCCGCCGAACGCCTGGTGGAGGAGGCCGGTGAACTGGTGAAGGTGGCGGAGTCTTCCGCCGCCACCGCGCGCAAGCGCGTGGCGGCTGGAGCGGCGGCCGATCAGGAACAATTGCGCGCGGAGATCCCACTCGAACAGGCCCGGACCGAACTCTCCGGTTTCGAGCGCGAGTGGACGACGGCCCGACAGACGCTTGCCTTATTGCTGGGCCGCCCGGAATTGGCCGAAGCGCCCGTGACGGGCGCATTGGCGGAAACGGCCAGCCTCACGCTGCTTGAGCAGGGACCGGAACAATGGCTGCCGAACCACCCCAGCGTGCTGGCAGTCAAGACCAGTCGAGACCGGGCGGAGTTGGAGTTGCGGCGGGCGCGCCTTGAGCCCTATCCGGATGTGCGAATGGGGGTGGCCGGCGGCCGGGTTGGCGAGACGGGAGCGTCCATCATTGAACTGGGGTTGTCCGTCCCGCTCCCGATCATTGACCGGTCGAAGGGCAAGAAACAGGAGGCGCGAGCCAATGTGCGCATCGCGGAGGCCGACCAGGTGGCGGTCGAGCAACGGCTGCGGCGGGAGTGGGGCACGGCGAGCAAGCGGTTTCGCACCGCCGCGGAACAGGTGACGAACTACCGTGAGCGGATTCTGCCGAAGGCGAATGAGGCTCTCCGCCTGGTGCAGACGGGATTCGAGCAAGGCAAGTTCGGTTTCATGGACCTGCTGGACACGCAGCGCACCGCTGCCGAAGTGCGGCTCGCGTATCAGCAAAAGCTGCTCGAACTGAACGTCGCCCAAGCGGAACTGGAGTCGCTCGCAGCCGGAGGCCTTCATCCGCCACCAGACAAATCGCAACCCTGAAACCCCTTAAACGAGTGAATGACCAAGCAAAGACTATGAAACCGATGACGATTTCCAAGCTGACCATTCTGCCGCTGGTGGCGGCGGTTGCCCTCTTGTCCGCCTGCTCGAAACAGAGCGAGTCCGCCGCGCATGGGGAAGATGACGGGCACGGACACGGACCGGGCGGACATGGCGGGGCGCATACCGAAACCAAAGATGGCGTGCTGATGTGCGGGGAGCACGGCGTGCCCGAAGCGGAGTGCGCGGTGTGCAAGCCCGACGCGGCTGCCAATCTCAAGGCGGGCGAGAGCCTGAAGGTCCGGCTGCCTTCGACGAACTCGATGGCGATTGTGGGCATCCAGACTGCCACACCGGAAACCGGCGCGATTGCGGATGCGGTCGAGTGCGTGGCGGAGGTGAGCTTCAACCAGAACAAGCTGGCGC
>JAFMIZ010000175.1 GCA_017853715.1 Pedosphaera sp. | reverse complement strand
ATGGATGCCACGGCCGCTTTTCCCTGAACACCGCCGCCGAGGCGCGCCAGCGGGAGATCTCCCCGCTTTGGGGGAATGGACAATCCCGGCATCCAAGCCTATGTTGGATCTGGTTCCGACTTAAAAACTGAAGTGAAACATTTACTCGCAGCGTTTTGCTGGCTCGGCGCGGCCATCGCGACTCAAGCCCAGACCCCCGTCAACTTGTCCCCGAAAGTCTTCGCCAGCGGGGATGGGGTCTTCACGACGCAAACGTTTGAAGGCCGGCCCGTCTGGGTGCCCAGCACCACCAACAATTTCCTGTACTTCGATGTCCCCGGTTTTTTTGCGTTCACACCGGGCGTGCCCGTTTATGTGCGCATCGAATATCACGACGCCGGGCGGGGCAAGCTGGCGGTCCAGTATGACTCCACCCCGGGCAGCGCCATTCAAGGCGCGGAAATCACGACCCGCTCCAGCCGCGTGGGCGGCCCTGGATTTGTCTACTCGTATCAATGCTTTCAATCCCCGCGGTTCGCAAACAGGCAGAGCGGCGCCACTGATTTCCGCTTCCGGCTGAGCGGAACGGATGGAACCCCTCTGCGTGTGGCCAGCGTGCAGATCAGCACCACGCCCTACAACGACTCCCAATTCACCTATGCCCTGTCCCAACCGTGGCTCTCGCCCTACACCGGGCCGAGCAAGGATTTCGTGAACAACAAGACCCTGGCCGGCAAGGTGCTGGCGGGTTATCAGGGCTGGTTCGGCACGCCCAACGATCCGGCGGACAGCGGCTGGAATCATTGGGGCCGATCGTCCTCAGTGGATCCGGCTCCGGACCAGATCACCGTGGACCAATGGCCATGGCTGGACGAGTACGAGACCGATCGCGTGTATCCGGCCGGCAACATGGTGCATCAGGACGGGCGGCCGGCGTACCTGTTCTCCTCGCGCGACCCGGAAACGGTGCAGCGCCATTTCCGCTGGATGCGCAAACACAACATCGACGGCGTTTACCTGCAGCGCTTCGTCACCCGGGGCAACAGCGGCTATTACGGTGCGAGCGAGTTCGTGCTGAACAACGTCCGCCAGGCCGCCAACCAGGAGGGGCGCGTCTGGGCCATCGAATATGACGTCAGCTCGCTGGACACGGATACCAATGCCTTTGAGGTGATGACCAACGACTGGAACTATCTGGTGAACCAGTGCGGCATCACGAATGACCCGCGGTATTTGCTCGAGAATGGCAAACCGGTGCTCTTCATCTGGGGCTTTTCGGTGCCCGGCCGCAATTTCACAGTGACGCAAGCCAACCAGATCGTCAATTGGTTCACCAACCAGAACCTCTACCTCATCGCCGGCGTCAGCGAGTCGTGGCCAGCGAACAGCGGGTGGTTTGAACACTACCAGAAATACGACCAGCTGCTTGCCTGGCAGGAATCATTGCTCACGGATCTCAACAACCAGAAGATCCAGCTCAATGGGTGGGGCATGAAAATCCTGCCGCATGCCTGGCCGGGGTTTTCGTGGAACAACCTGCAGAAGACGGTTTACCCGGCATCCTACACGCCCCGCAACGGCGGGGCGTTCTACTGGACGCGGCTTTACAACTCCGTGAGTTGCGGCGCGGACCAGATCTTCCTCGGCATGTTCGATGAATACGATGAAGCCACGGCCATCATGCCCATGTCCGACAACCATCCCGACATCTACAACGCGGGGGGCACCAACACGTGGGGAAATTATATCGACAATGAGGGACGTGATCCGTTCTGGTATCTGCGCCTGAGCGGCGCCGCCAAGGAAATGCTCAACGGACAGCGAACCGTCTCCAGCACCCTGCCCGCCTCCAATGCGCTGTCGGCCGTCTCGTTCGCCGGCGCTGACGCCACCTGCTATCTGGGGGCAACGAACAACAACCAAGGGCTGACGCAAGTTCAGCCGGGGGCGGACGGCCTCACCGGCGGCACGGTGCTGGGCAGCCAGAACTGCCGGACCAATGGCAACCTCTATTTCTACTTTCAGGTGAATGACGCATTTTGCGTCAGTAACACCGTTGGCCAGGCTGCCACCATCGAGATCGAGTATTACGACAACGTCGCCAGCGCCAACATCCGGGTGCAGTATGACAGCGTCACGAATGCCTTCACAGCAACCACCCAGTTCAGCACGACGGGCTCGGGCGGCTGGAAGAATTATCGCTGGACCGTCACCAACGCTTATTTTGGCAACCGCCAGAATGGCGGCTCCGACCTCCGCGTCAACATCCCCAATGCCCTCAGCGCCGTAAAGGTCGTGGGCATCCGCCGGGTGAGCGTATTCCTGCCGGAGGAGAAGAGCGGAACGGTTGTTTCCAACGCCCCAGCGGTGCAGGCGGCCAACGGGCAAATGACCTGGACCGGCCAGGCCGACGCCACGGGCTGGGGCCTGTCCCAGTCCGGGAGCTTGTTGGGCGGGAACTGGCAGGAACTGGCCGCGCCGACCAACTGGGCGACCCCCGGCCCCTTCAGCATCACGAACAAAATGTTCCAATACCAGCCGCCGCTGACCAACAGCGCCGGATCCTACCGCCTCGGCCGCCCGCCGCGGCAGTGAGGCCCGCAGATCAACAAGCTCGCAGCCGGCCGCGAGCAGAGGCATCGAGCCCGGCTCTTCCCCATATAAGCCATGAAATTCCACCCCATGATCTCGGCGCGCGCGGGCGTCTTGCTGAGCGTCTGCTGGTTTCAGCAGGCCTCCACGGCCCAGGCGGTGGAACAAGTCCCCGATCCGGTCGCGCCATCACTGGTGTCCTGGGTCAATCCGCTCATGGGCACCGATTCCGTGCGCGAGTTCTCGCATGGGAACCTGTATCCCGCCGTCGGTGTGCCGTTCCCGATGAACACTTGGGCGCCTTACACGCAGCCGCAGAGCGACAAGTTCTTCTACCAGCATTCAAAAAACACCATCCGCGGAATCCGACAGACACACCAACCAAGTCCGTGGATTGGCGATTACGCGATGTTCTCGCTGATGCCCGTGTCCGGCAAACTGGCCGTGAACGATGAAGACCGGGCGTCGGTCTTTTCCCACGCTCGCGAAATCGCCCAACCCAGCTACTACGGCGTTTATCTCGACACGTGGAAGGTGAAGGCCGAGGTCACGCCCACCGAGCGCGCCGCCCGTTTCCGCTTCACCTTTGATCAGGCGACCAATGCCTTCGTGGTGCTCGACGGCTTTGACAAGGGCGTTTCCATCAGAGTTTTTCCCGCCGAGAAGAAGATCGAAGGTGCAGTGCGGTATCGGTGCGGCGAAGC
>JAFMIZ010000066.1 GCA_017853715.1 Pedosphaera sp. | reverse complement strand
CTGACCGCAGAATAGTTTCTGGGCTTAGAATTGGCAAGCGCCCCGGAATTCCGTGATGAACCTCAAAAGCCCTTCCACGGTAGGGGAGTGTTCTATAGTGCAAAAAGCCCCGCAACTTCACGTTGCGGGGCCCTCGCAAAGACAAAACTGTCGTTTAGAAATCGAGCCGGATGGACGCAAACACCGCGTGGGTCAACACGGAATCCAACTCAAAAGTAAGACCGCCGGGCGATACGCCATTGCCCAAGTCGGTTTCGCCTATGCCCAGCAGCTTGTAACCGATGCCTGCAGAGAAACCTTTGCTGAACTGGTAGTTCAACCCCGCCTGCAGCTGCCAGCCGTAGGTGATGTCCGAATCACTCTCGTCGCCAGTCTCAGCTACAATCACACCGCCAGCACCAATACCTGCGTAGGGTTTGAGCGGCCCATCGGTAGGCAGGGTGAAGACCACATTCACCAAAAGGGGAATCTGAACGAGGTTATATTCTTGCCCCGGCGGGAATGGACCGCCGCCGAAGGTGTCAAACGAGTTGATCGTGAACCCTGATTCAACTTCCAACGCCACCACATCGTTAAGGGGCAGACCTCCCGCAGCGGCAAAACGAATTCCCATTTCGGTTTCAAATTCGCCGGTGAAGCCTAGGAATTTTCCATCGAAGTTCTCCTGAAAAGCCGGCCCGAAATCGAACTTGGCATAGAACGAACTGCCCGAGGGTTCGGAGGTTTCCGGCGTTTCCTGCGCCAGCCCGGTGAAGGCAAAGCCAGCCAGTGTGGCTGCCACGATGACACTTTTGTTCATAATGATTTTTGAGTTGGAGTCCTGAACTGCTTCGGCCGCCTGATGGCGGCATGTTTTCGGGGCGCAGCCTCAGGCCTGAGGGGCAGCGGTGGCAATTCTTTTCCCCTCACCCCAGGAGCTTTTTCAACGCCGCCTTCGCCTTGGCCTCGCGATCCTGACCCTCCGTGACCGGGGCGAACTCCCGCCGGGCAATCTCGAAGTATTCGCAATAGTTGGCGGCGGTTTTATCGGCCACTTCCTCCGCCCGGCGGTCCCGGCATTGATAGGCCACCGTCCGGTCGTAGCTGGTGCAATTCAGGCAAACCTTGAGGTCCGCCTGACATTTCACGCACGTTTCAGTGCGACCTGGGGAACGGGCAAAGGACCATTCCGTGCCGCACTTCCAGCAATGTTTCGTCGCCGCCATGCGCCACGAATAGATCCAAGCCCCCCGCAAAGCCAGCCCCAAACCGCGGCCCCCTGGCTGCGCGTCGTCAGGGCGCGGCCAGCCCGAATCAGCCGCGGAGCATTGGAGCAATGGAGTGCAGGAGAATGGAACGACCATTGTCCATTGGTCATTGAGAAGCGGCCTGCTCCCGCTAATTTCCCCGCCATGCACATCGTTGTTCTCGACGGCCACACGTTGAATCCCGGCGATCTCTCGTGGGATGAACTCAGCGCGCTGGGCCAACTGGAAGTCCATCCCCGCACCAAGCCGGCTGAAGTCCTGGGCCGGGCGATGGCGGCGGACGTGCTGCTGACCAACAAAGTCGCGCTCGACCGCGAAACGATCCTGGCGCTCCCGAAAGTGCGGTACATCGGCGTGCTGGCGACGGGCTACAACGTGGTGGACGCGGCGGCCGCCCGCGAGCGGGGCATCCCCGTCACCAATGTCCCCGGCTACAGCACCCGCTCGGTCGCACAACTCGTCTTCGCCCTGATCCTCGAACTCACCCACCACGTCGGCCAGCACGCCCAAACCGTGCGCGAAGGGCGTTGGAGCCGCAGCGAAGACTTCTGTTACTGGGACAGGCCACTGCTTGAATTGGACGGCCTCACGCTGGGCATCATCGGCTTCGGCCAAATCGGGCGTGAAGTTGCCAACATCGCGCGAGCGCTTGGAATGCGCGTTCTGGTTCACAGCCGGACGAGGCCCGCTGAATTGCCGCGGGAGGCCGGATGGGTGTCACTCAACGAACTCCTGGCCCGCGCGGACATCGTGAGCCTGCATTGCCCGCTCACACCCGACACGCGCCATCTGATCAACTCCGAGCGCCTCGCCCTCATGAAGCCCACCGCCTTCCTCATCAACACAAGCCGCGGCCCGTTGGTGGAGGAAGCCGTGCTCGCGGAGGCCCTGAACTCAGGCCGGCTTGCCGGGGCGGGGCTGGATGTGCTCTCCGCCGAGCCGCCCGCGGCGGGCAATCCGTTGCTCACGGCGAAGAACTGCCTGATCACGCCGCACATCGGGTGGGCCTCCAAGGCCGCCCGCCGGCGTCTGATGGGGATCACCGCGGCCAACCTGCGCGCCTTCCTCGCCGGGCAGCCACAGAACGTGGTGAATTAAGCGAGCACTGGATTTCGCCGCCGTCCGCCCCTAATCTGCGGCCGTGCAATTCATCCGTGATATCTTCGCCAGCCGCCGCGGCAGCGGACGGCCCGTGATCTCCTTTGAGTTCTTCCCGACGAAGACGGAGGAAGGCGAGCGCACCTTGATGGAGAGGACCATCCCCTCATTGTGCGCGTTAAAACCGGATTACTGCTCCGTGACCTACGGCGCCGGCGGCAGCACGCGGGAAAAGACTTTGGGCATCGTGGCGCGCATCCAAAACGACCATCGCCTGACCACGATGGCCCATCTGACCTGCGTGAACGCCACGGCACAGCAGACCCGCGACATTCTTGCCCAAGCCCGCGATCTGGGCGTCCAGAACATCCTTGCCCTGCGGGGCGATCCGCCGGGCGGCACGGGTGAATTCCAAAAGACCGAAGGCGGCTTCGAATTTTCCTACCAGCTCGTGCAACTGCTGCGCGAACTGGGCGGGTTCAGCATCGGCGTGGCTGGGTTTCCCGAAGGCCATATCGCATGCCAGGAGGGCAAGCACGTGGACTGGCAACGCTTGAAGCACAAGATCGATCACGGCGCGGACTTCGTGGTGACGCAGCTTTTCTTCGACAACGCCGATTTCTACGAATTCCGCGACCACCTGACCAAGCTGGGCGTGAACATCCCGATCGTGCCGGGCATCATCCCCATTGGCAGCGCCGCACAAATCAAGAAATTCACGGCTCTGTGTGGAGCCAAACTTCCCGCCGCTCTGGAAATGGAACTGGAAAAGCGTGCCACGGATGACGCCGCCTGTGCTGCGTTCGGCATCGAATACGCAACCCAACAATGTCGGGACCTGTTGAAGAACGGCGCTCCCGGAATCCACTTCTACACCCTGAACAAAGCCGCGGCCACCACGGCCATCGTGAAGAACCTTGGGCTTGGTTGATGGCGCAACCCTGCCCGCCCTTGGTCTGCGCCCCCCCCGGAAGGCTGCGGATTTCAATGTGCAGCATCCACAGTCCGCCGGCGCCGGCCGGCTTGATGCTGGAGCCGTCCAGGTGTTGAATGGCGCCGGCCATTGTCGCGCCGATGATCCGCATCGAACACATCTTTATCTCGCCCGGGCATAATTATTTCGGGCACCATGAGAGACCGCCGGGCGAACATCCTGTCGTGGCGGTGAGCGAGGTGGAATGCAAGGCGGGCAAGGGGCTTCAGGGCGACCGCTTCTTCGACTACAAAGACAACTACAAAGGCCAGATCACTTTCTTCGCGATGGAGGTGTTCGACGCGCTGCGACAAGAATTGAAGCTGCCTGACGCCCGGCCCGGCGCGTCTCGGCGCAACGTCTTCACGCGGGGCGCGGATTTGAACACACTCATCGGAAAACGTTTTGCGGTGCAAGGCGTCGAGTTTGAAGGGGCCGCGGAATGTTCGCCCTGTTACTGGATGAACACGGCGCTGGGTCCGGGCGCGGAGAAATTCCTGCAGGGCCGGGGCGGGCTGCGGGCGCGTATTCTAACCGACGGCACGCTGCGCGTGGACGCATGAAGTTCAGCGCGGTCATTCTGGCTGGCGGCAAGTCCTCGCGCATGGGCCGCGACAAAGCCGGGCTGCGGCTCGAGGGTCGCACACTCCTGGAACGGCAGGCGGAGTTGGTGCGCTCACTTCAACCCGTCGAACTCTGGCTGTCCGGTGGAAGCAACGACTACCCGCTCGCTGATGGTCAACCGGTTCGTGACAACTTTGCCAACCGCGGGCCACTCGCGGGTGTTGAAGCAGGGCTGGGCGCGACAAACGCCTCGCTGCTGCTTGTGCTGGCGGTAGATCTGCCGCAAATGAGCGCCGGGACCCTGAAATGGCTGTTGCGACACTGCGGCAAGTTAACGGGTGCGATTCCGCGCATCAACGGTGAGATTGAACCCTTGGTTGCAGTCTATCCGAAAGCGGCCCACCCGCATCTGCGCGAGGCATTGACCGCGCAACGCAACGCCGCGCACGAATTTGCGCGCGCCTGTGTTGCGCATGGCCTGGCGGGTTGGGCCGACGTGCCCGGGGAGCATCAGAGCAGTTTTGCGAACTGCAACTCACCGCAGGAGTGGGAGGCGCTGACAAAACATGCCTGACCTCGGCACCGCCCAGCTCATCGTCCTGTTGGCCGCGATCCCCGCAGTCGCCTTTCTCTATTCCTCCGTCGGTCATGGAGGGGCGACGGGCTATCTCGCCGTGGCCGCGCTGATCGGTTTGGCTCCGAGCATCGCGCGACCGGGCGCGCTCTGGCTGAATTGCATCGTCGCCTCGGTGGCTTTCTGG
This sequence comes from Pedosphaera sp., assembly GCA_017853715.1. GTDB lineage: Bacteria > Verrucomicrobiota > Verrucomicrobiia > Limisphaerales > DSYF01 > DSYF01. The sequence continues at coordinate 9,838 of JAFMIZ010000066.1, read as the reverse complement.
CGCTTTCAGTCGGCGGGCCATTTCAACGGGCGCCTTTTCCTCATGCTCGCCATCGCGTCCGTGCCGATGGCATGGCTGGGCAGCAAGGCCCAGCTTGGGGGCCGCGCTTACGGGTTGGTGCTTGGTCTGGCGCTGGGGGCGGCGGGCGTTTTGCTGGCGATGCGTTCGACCGATCCAGCCGTGAACGAAGCGAAGCCACCGCAACCGGCCGTCGCTCCCGGCATCGGTGCGGTGCTGGGCCTGCTGGCCGGACTTACGGGCATCGGCGGGGGCGTATTCCTGACTCCGCTGCTGATCTTCCTGCGGTGGACTCCGGCCAAGACCGCGGGCGGGATCTCAGCGCTGTTCATCCTGGTCAACTCCCTGGCCGGACTTTTGGGTTTGGGCAAAGCGGCGCTGAATTGGGAGCCGGTCGCCCTGATTGCGCCCGGGTTGGGTGCGGCCGGCGCACTGGCGGGAACGTGGGTTGGCGTGAAGCGCTGGGCGCCACCGGCGTTTCGCCGCGCATTGGCGCTGGTGTTGTGGATTGCCGCGGGCAAATTGCTCCTGACCGGCAAGTGATGATCATGCGCATACTTTTTTTCGCCCAACTTAAGGATGGTGCGGGTTGCAGTTCGTTCGAACTGCCCGCGCCGGCGCCGATGAACGCAGAGCAACTTTGGATCGCGCTGTTGAAGCAGTTTCCCGCCCTGGCAGATCATCGTCCCGCGGTGCGCCTGGCGAAAAATTCGGAATACGTCGGCCCGGAGGCGATGTTCGCCGACGGAGATGAAGTGGCGTTGATCCCGCCGGTGTCGGGAGGTTGAACGATGCGGATTCAAGTTCAACTCACGCGAGAGGTCATGCGCTGCGACGCCGGCCTGTTGCAGGCGGATGGCGGCAGCGCGGGCGCGCTGGCCGAATTCACCGGCATGGTCCGCAACGCCGAAGAGGGGCGCACGATCAGCGCGCTCGAATACGAGGCCTACGAAGGCATGGCCGAACGGGTGATGCGCCAGATTCTTGAATCACTTGGCGCGCAGCATCCGTGTGAAGGGGCGCTGGTCATCCATCGGCTGGGCGTGGTGCCGGTGGGCGAGGCGGCGATCTATGTGGCCGTGACCGCACGCCATCGCGCCGAGGCCTTCGCGGTTCTGACCGGTTTTATGGACCGGCTAAAACAGGACGTCCCGATCTGGAAACGCCGTGATATCACTGATGCAAAAATTGGCCCGCCAAGGAACGGCCCAGATCTGTTGCATATGCACCAGAAGTCCGCAGGGCTGACCTGTGGCGCGCAGAGCAGCGGGGGGAGGCGATGAACCCTGCCGTGATGACACCCGCCGGCGTGGATGAAACGATCTCGCTCATCCGCGAGTGCAGTGCTGCGCTTGACGTGGAGCGCGTGCCGCTGGCCCAAGCGTGGGGCCGCGTGTTGCGCGAACCCGTGCTCGCGGCGGAGGATCAACCGCCCTTCGACCGCTCTTCGGTGGATGGTTACGCGGTGCGGCTGGATGATTCATCCCGGCGCTTCCGCATGGTGGACCGCATCCGCGCGGGAGACTGGAAGCCGCGCGTGTTGCGGGCCGGTGAAGCGGTGCAAATCGCGACGGGCGGCGCGTTGCCGGCGGATGGACTACAAGTGGTGATGAAGGAGGGCGTGCATGTGGAGGGCAACGAGGTCGTCGTGATCGAGCGCGATCCGGAACGGAACATCCGCTTCCGCGGCGAGGATGCGCGGGCGGGTTCGACACTGGTGGCGGCGGGAAGGCGGCTGAGCCCTGGCGCGGCGGCGCTGCTCGCGAGCGCGGGTGCGGTGGAGCCGGCGGTGACGCGTTTGCCGCGAGTGCTGCACGTGGCCACGGGGAATGAAATCGTGCCGCCGGAGCGGACGCCATCACGCGGCCAGATCCGCGACTCAAATTCGACGCTGGTGCGCGCGTTTTTCGGGCAGCGGGGCATCAACGCCCTGCAAATACGGGCCGCGGAGGAGAAGGAGGCAATCCAATCCGCAATCCGCAACCCGCGACCCGCACCGGATCTGCTGCTGGTTTCCGGAGGCGCGAGCGTGGGCGAACACGATTTCACACGCGGCTTGCTGGAGGAGTGCGGCTACACGATCCGGATCAGCCGCACGACGACGCGTCCGGGCAAGCCGCTGATTTTCGCCACGCGCGGCAGCGCATTGGCGTTCGGTCTGCCGGGCAATCCACTCGCGCATTTCGTTTGTCTGAATCTTTATGTGCGCGCAGCCCTGGAGGGGTTCAGCGGGGATTCGCAGCCGACAACCTTTGCCGAAGGCGAGCTGGCTGAGACCTTTGAGGCCGGGGCGAACGCGCGCGAGACTCTATGGCCGGCGCGAATGACGATTGCGGCCGGCGCGGTAAAATTGATTCCGTTGCCTTGGCGCAGTTCGGGCGATTTGACGGCGCTCGCCACAGCCAATGCGTTGGTGCGGATTCCGCCGGACGCTGGCAGCACTGCGGCGGGCGCGAAGCTGGCGTTTTTGCCGTCAGGCTTTTGAACCCCGAAACACATGAAATGACACGAAAAGGAAAATTCTCGCATCTGACATCGCAAGGCGAGGTCCGCATGGTGAATGTGGGCGCGAAGCCAGCGCAGCGCCGTCGAGCGGTCGCGAGGGGAAAGCTGGTCTGCCAGGCGGGGACCCTCCTCGCCCTGAAGCGCAATGCGCTGCCGAAGGGCGATGTGTTGACGGTGGCACAGGTCGCGGGCATCCAGGCCGCCAAGCGGACCGCGGAACTGATCCCACTTTGCCACACGTTGGGGTTGAGCGTCGTGGAGGTCAGTTTCCGCGTGCGCGCCAGGGCAATTGAGATCACCTGCGCGGCCGAAACCACCGCGCACACGGGCGTGGAGATGGAGGCGCTGACCGGCGTGAGCGTGGCTGCGCTGACGCTCTACGACATGTGCAAAGCCGTGGACAAAACCATGCGGATTGAGGGTGTGCGCGTCGTGGAGAAGACAAAGTCATGAAGATTGGCCGCGTCACCATCAGCGACCGCGCGAGCGCGGGGGTTTACGCCGACCGCAGCGGGCCGGAGATCGAACGCGTGCTGTCAGAGGTGTTTGGAGGCGGCCTGACCTTTGTTGCGAGCATCGTTCCGGATGAGCCGGACCAAATCGCCGCGGCGCTGCGGCACTTGGCTGACCGCGAACAATGCGACGTGATTGTGACCACGGGCGGCACGGGCATTTCGGCGCGCGACCTGACGCCCGAGGCGACGCGCGCGGTACTGGAAAAGGAGCTGCCCGGGTTTGGCGAGTTGATGAGGATGCAGTCCCACGCCAAAGTGAGGACGGCGATCCTGTCGCGCGCCACCGCCGGCACGCGGGGGCGATCGCTCATCGTGAACCTGCCCGGCAAGCCCTCAGCGGTCCGCGAGTGTCTGGAGATCCTGGCGCCCGCGATCCGGGAAGGCGTGGCGCATTTGCGCGGCGATGAGCCGCATCGGCAGCAGGCCCAGCAGGAACAGCAGTGAGCATGGATACGTTCGGACGCATCGTCGATTACTTGCGCATCTCGGTCACGGACCGGTGCAACGAGCGTTGTGTGTATTGCATGCCCGAGGGCTACAAGGGGTGGGAGCAAAAGGCGGATCACCTGACCGCCGAGGAAATCGTTCAAGTGGTGCGCGTCGCGGCGGGCATGGGGTTCCGCAAATTCCGTCTCACCGGCGGTGAACCTTTGGTGCGGCGCGACCTGCAGGAAATCGTTCAAGCCATCACCAAGATTCCCGGGGTCGCGTGCGTGGGCTTGTCCACCAATGGAACCAAGCTTGCCGGCCTGGCGCAGCCCCTGCGCGACGCGGGATTGCGGACGGTGAACATCAGTCTCGATGCGCTGGACGCCGCCATTTACCACCGCGTGACCGGCGGGCGGGTGGCGGACGTGCTGGCGGGGATCCGTGCGGCGCTGGCGGCCGGATTCGAGCGCGTGAAGCTGAACGCGGTGCTGATGCGCGGCGTGAACGAGCAGGAACTGTGGCCCTTGGTCCTGTTTGCCGCCGAACATGGCCTGCCCTTGCGGCTCATCGAACTCATGCCGGTGACCACGACCGAGGTGCTGACCGAAGGGAATTTTTTCTCCGTGGCGGAGGCGATGGAACTGCTGGCGGAGCGCGATGAATTGCTGGCGCAGCCCCGGGCGCAAATCGGCTGGGGCCCCGCGAAATACTATCGCCTGCGGCACACCGGGGCGCTGGTCGGCTTCATCGGGGGGATGACCGACCTGCACTTCTGCGAATCGTGCAACAAGATGCGGCTGACCGCCGATGGGAAGATCCGTCCATGCCTGGGTGATCACGGCGAACTGGACTTGCGGGAGATGCTGCGCGGCTCGAAGCCAGACGAGGCGGTGCGCGAGGTGCTGGAGACTGCGTTGGCGCGCAAACCGCTGGGGCACTCGTTCCGCGATCAGTTCAAGCCCTGCCGCCCCATGACGGCGATCGGGGGTTGAACTCAGGAGTGCGGCGCGAGGCTCAATGTCTGCACCAGCCACACACAGCCCACGATGACCGCGGCGAGCCCGCAACTTCCCATGAGTCCGCGATAGAGGTTCACCCCCCGTTTCGTGGCGCGCTGCGCCGCAAATCCCATCATCCACGAGAAGCCGGCCATGGAAACGACCGTGCCCGCAGCAAAGGCCGCGAGGTAACCAATGGCTTGAATCTGCGTGGGGAACGCCAGCATCGGCAGGATGCCGAGCAGATGCGAACTGCCCGCAAGCCCATGCAAGATGCCGACGCCGAAAGCCGCGTGGGCATGTTGATGTGCGGCGACGGATGCGTGATGTGCTTTCGGCGTGTGCACGTGGATGTGCACATGGCGTTCGCCGCCGTGTTCGTGCTCGTGGGCATGGACCGTGTTTTTGAGCGCCTGGCGGAGCGCCCACAGACCGATACCGATGAGCATCACCCCCACCATCCGCTCGCCCCACGAGGACAACCAGTCCACCGGGATGAGTTCGCGCAACATGAGCGAGAGCAGCCCGACGATGAGCACGCCCGCGGAGTGTCCCACGCCCCAGCGCAGCCCCGGCACCCAGGCGCGTTGGGGCTGGCGCACGGCAATGGGAGCGATGGCCGCGAGATGATCTGGTCCAGCCCAGACGTGACCCGCTCCTGCGAGCAATCCACTCAAAATGGCGATCATTGTTCGGTTGTGCCCGAAGGCGGCGTGAATGTGCGGGTTTTCCTTTCCATTTGCCACACCGCTTTTGGCCAAGGTGCGCCCGCAATTGGCAGGGCCCGTCAGCGCTGGCCAGACGTCAGGCGCGGACACGCCCCCCAAACCTGGGCCAGGCCGATGGTTACGGTCAGGTCGGGCGCATCGTCATGCAGCCTGGTGCCGGCAGCAGCATCGAGAATCAGGTTCTCGTGGAGGCCCCAGCGCAGGCCGGAGCACGACTGGATCACCGCATCGTCGGCGCGTGACCCAGGCAAGTCGGCGAAGACCCCGGAGATGACTTCAGTTCCAGTGGCTACATCGCGTTCCTGAATGGCGCTCCCGATCCGATGCCGGCTTGAAGCACAGGGAGCACGCCCGACGTCACGCCAAATGGGAACCCGTAGTCACGGCGCCACACGCCGCCCGCTTCGAACTCAGGGTCACCGGGAGAAACGGTGCCTGCATGATCCGTGATCAGCGGCGACCGGCAAACCCAGACGGCGCGCAGCATGCCAAGGCGGCGAACCATGAAGCTGACAAAAATCCCCCTGAACGGGAGCGTCGCATCCAGTGCTACACGGCAGCATCCAAAGAACTGCGGAGGAGGTGCGTCACCGCTTTGACGGCCAACTCGAGGGGCAAGACGGGCTTGGAGATGAGGTCGTTGCCGCCGCTCAGCACGCTCTTGGTGCGGCTGTCGAAGTCCGAGTGGCTCGTCACGAAAACGACCGGCACCTTGGCGTACTCCGGGGTGGCGCGAAGGGCGTCACACAACTGGAAGCCATCCAGCCCGGGCATTTCGATGTCCAGCAGGAACAGGTCGTAATGCAATTTGTTCGCGGCCTCCAGGGCGGCGAAGGGGTTCTGCTCGGCGCGCACTTCCAAGTGATCGTAGCGTAAAGCAGCACTGATAAGGCGGGTTGAAAGCGGATCGTCGTCCACGACCAGCACGCGCGGCACGGCGGCCCGGGCCTTCTCAACGTGCCTGGCCCGCTCCAAGAGGAGGCCCATGAAATCGTTAGCCGCCGCCACCGTCATCCGAACGGAAGGCGTGACGAGCGCCGGCAGGTTTGCCAGTTCAAACAGCAGGGCTTCAAAGGCGCTAGAAAGCAGGGCGATCCGATCGCATCCTGCCATGCCGGCAGTGGCGGTGAGAAAATGAACGCGCCGGTAAAGATTTTGCAGGCGCACACTCCGCTCGGTGTCGGTCTGCGCTTTGACAAATTCCTGATGCAACTCGTGCAAGTCCTGACGAATCTTGTGGGCGCTGGCCAGCAACCCAGCCCGCGCGGAGGCTTGCGAATCATCGACGGGCTTGGGTGCAGGCGGTGCAGGCGGTGCAGGCGGTGCAGGCGGTGCAGGCGGTGCAGGCGGTGCGGGCTTGAACACGCCAGGTCCGCGCTCGAAAACTTGATTGATGACCTGGACCAGTTGGGAGGGAGTGCAGCGCATTTTGAGCAAGGCCTCCTGAACGCCCATGGCCAACGCCTTCTCGGCAAGATCAGTCATGTAGGCGTTGGTCAGAACGACGACAGGGATGTCTTTAAGCGTCGCGTTGGCGCGGATGAATTTCAGCACGTCCACGCCGTTAAAGTTCGGCATCATCAGGTCGAGGACGACGATGTCGGGCCGGGCCGAAATCACGACCTGGCTCGCACGAATGCCGTCCGCCGCCGTGGAAACCTGAAAGCCGAGCCGCGCGAGCCCGGTCTCATACAACTTCAGCGTGAGGGCGTCGTCATCAACAATCAAAACGTGCTTCATGATTTCAAATCCGGTTCAGCCCTGGCGTTTCTTAATCGGCATAACCGTCAGGGTGCCGCACATGCCATGCCCAAGCCGTGGCGACAATGTCCTCCAGTTTGGGAAACTGCGGCCTCCAACCCAACTCTTTTATCGCCTTGTCGGCCGAAGCCACCAATTTGGGCGGGTCGCCGGGACGGCGCGGTTTTTCAACGGCCTTGATCGCTTTGCCGCTCACTTTCTCGCAGGTTTGGATGACCTGCCGCACGGAATAGCCATCGCCGTTGCCCAAGTTGTAAAACCCGCTCCTGCCCGGTGCCAGACCGAGGATGTGCGCCTGCGCCAAGTCGCGGATGTGGATATAGTCGCGGATGCAGGTGCCATCGGGCGTCGGATAATCCGTGCCGTAGATCTCGCAGTGCGTCGCCTGACCGAGCGCCACCTTCAACACATTCGGGATGAGATGCGTTTCGATACGGTGATGTTCCCCGAGCTTTTCACTCGCGCCGGCGGCGTTGAAGTAGCGAAACGCGATGAACTCCAGTCTGTGGATCTGCTGATACCAGAGGAGAATCTTTTCAAACATCAACTTGGACTCGCCGTAAGGGTTGATGGGCCGCTGCGGCAGGTCCTCCGTCATCGGCACGCGGTCCGGCGGCCCATACGTGGCGCAGGTGGAACTGAAGACAAACTTCCTCACGCCATTCTCCACGGCGGCGTCGGCCAGCTGCAGCGCGTTATAGACGTTGTTGCGAAAGTATTTGCCGGGGTTGGTCATGGACTCACCCACGAGCGCGTTGGCGGCAAAGTGGAGGATCGCCTCGGGCTGGGCGGACTTGACCGCGGCCGCGATGTTGCCGGGCTCGTCAGGCTGGGCGTGAACAAACGTCGCGCGCGGGGCGACGGCGGAGCGATGACCTTCGGACAGGTCATCATACACGGTGACTTGATGTCCCGCGTTCAGCAGTTCCTCGACGCACACCGATCCGATGTAACCGGCGCCGCCCGTGACGAATACCTTCATGCGCGGCGAGACTAACAAAACAGCCCCCCCATTCAACGCGAGAGTGGCGTGGAAAGGCCCCCCAGGTGCCAGGATTCAATCACGGGCTCGGCCATACGGATTTTGGCTTTGGCCATCCCGCCCTGCACCCATGTCCGGCAAACCGGCGCAGCCGCAGAGGCCGTATTTGAAGCCCTGCGGGACGCTGATGATTCCAATGATGGGGGAGCCGAAACATCACAGTTGGAAGAAAGGCGGGCGGGCGGTTTACAAGGCGGGGGAAGCGCTGAAGGGTGCTGCCCCAGTGGAAAAGCGAGGGAGGCGTTCCACGGGGCCAGTGCGTTTGCACTTGGAAAGCGACCGGTAAGGATGGGTGGATGAGCGGAAGCGAGCAAGGTCAAGAACCCCTTTTCGGCGAGCGCGGTCCGTTGCAAATTTGGATCAGGGCCGTCTACCACGGCAATGGATCGTCCGCGATGTCCTTTTCCCACAGCGCCCGGAGGGCGGCGACCGTGGCCGGCGGCAACGGCGTGGCCGCAGCGGCCAAGTTGGCCGCCAGCTGGTCGCGGGTTTTTGCGCCCGGGATGACGGTGGCGATTTCCCGGTGGGCAAGGACAAAGCCCAGCGCCGCCTGCGCCAGCGGCAGGCCGGGGGGCAGCAATACGCGCAGTTTACGCACCAATGCGGCCCGCCGGGCGACCACCGCAGGCGACCAGCGTTCGCGGATGCCGTCAAAACGGCTGAGCTCATCGTATTTGCCGCTGAGCCATCCGGAATCGAGCGGGACTTTTGCCACCAACCCCACCCCGCGGCTGGCGGCCTCGCCAAATGCCCGGCGCGGTTCCTGATGAAAAGCGTTGAAGAGGACTTCCGCAGCGTGACTGGCGGTGGTGAGGGCGAGCGACCGCAAATCCCGGCCGGTATCAACCGATGCGCCAAAGAAGCGCAGCTTCCCCGCGTGCTGCAGCTCCGCAAGTTCGCCGTAAATATCGGCCGCCCGGGCGCCATCGAGCAAGTCACCCGGCGGGCTATGCAACAGCAGCAGATCCACATGATCGGTTTGCAAGCGGCGCAAACTGGCCTCGAGGGAGGACCGCAACCCCGCCACCGAGAAATCCGCCTGGTGCGGGTTCGCGTGGCCGAACTTGGTGCAGATGACGACTTCCTGGCGCCGGCCCCGCAACGCTTGCCCCAGCAACTGCTCGCTGGCCCCGGCACCATAGCCCGGCGCGGTATCAAAAAAATTGCAGCCACCCGCCAGCGCGGCCTGCACGAGCCGGATGGACCCGGCCTCATCCGGCCCACCCCAAAGTGGATTGTTGAGCTGCCAAGCCCCCAAACCCACGGCACTGACGCGCAGACCGGTGTTGCCGAAGAGACGATAATCCATGGGCCAGATAGACCGCGCACGGACTCAATTGTCGAGCGGATTGTCCAACCGAACTCCACTGAGAGCGTACTCCGGAAACCCGGGCCGCTGTGGCAAGACGCCGGAGGGTTGTGGCCGACGAAGACGCGACCGTGCCTGCGGCCAAAGGGATACTTCGCTGGTAAGAGATGACAACACCCCCTTCTCTGGTTCCGCACCGGATGCACTCACTGGAACGGGCATCTATTCCGGATTGGCGATCGCGTGGTCGAGTTCGGGCACACGGCACGCGGCACAGGGTGATCCACGCTCAACTGGCCGCCTCTGCATGTTTCACCGCGCTGGAGGGCGGGCAATCCGCCACAAGATCTGACGGAAAGTGGGGATTGGTGGCAAATCGCTGCCGGTGGCTGCACCGGCTTGCACCGAAGCGGACAACGGGGGAAATGTGCATTTCGACCAATAAATACGGGCATTTCGTGAGAAATGCCCGGTGAAAATCGAGTGGTGCTCCCGCCCCGAATTGAACGGGGATCAACGGTTTAGGAAACCGC
>JAFMIZ010000174.1 GCA_017853715.1 Pedosphaera sp. | reverse complement strand
ATTCGCCGCATGGACCGCCGCCGCCTTCCTGGCGATCAACGCGTCGCTCTCCTGCTGATACTGACGGCGCTCGCTGTGGCCGAGAATGACGTACCGCGTGGAGAATTCCTTGAGCATGACCGAAGCGATCTCGCCGGTGAACGCGCCTACGTTGTTCTCGCTCATGTTCTGCGCGCCGAGCTTGATGTTGGAATCCAGGATGGCCTTGGAGACTTCGCTCAACGCGGTGTAGGGCGGGCACACGACGATGTCCACTTCCTTCACGCTCGCGAGTTCGCGCTTCAGGTCGTCCACGAGGGTCAGCGCCTCGGCGACCGTCTTGTTCATCTTCCAGTTCCCGGCAATGATCAGCTTGCGTTCTTTGTTCATGTTCAAAAATGAGGTGGTGGAGTTGTGGAGTCAGGGAGTGATGAGACCATCACTCCAGCGATCCGGTGCTCCGTTATTGGTCCGACAGCGCCGCCACACCGGGCAGCACCTTGCCTTCGAGAAACTCCAACGACGCACCGCCACCGGTCGAAGTATGCGATACTTTCTTGTCCGCACCAAACTTCTTGGCCGCGGTGGCCGTGTCACCACCACCCACGACCGTGGTTGCGCCCGCGGCGGTGGCGGCAATGATGGCATCAGCCATCGCCTTGGTCGCCTTCTCGAAGGCGGGAAACTCGAACACGCCCGGAGGCCCGTTCCACACGATGGTCTTGGCGCGCGCAATGGCGGCCGCAAATATCTTCACCGATCCCGGACCGCAATCGAGCCCTTCCCAGCCTGCGGGAATGCCGCCCTGAAGGGTCGCGGTGCCCGTGTTGGCGTCGGCCGCGAACTTGTCCGCCGTGACCCAGTCCACCGGCAGATGGATCTGCTTTCCCTTGTCCGCCGCCTTCTTGAGCAGGTCGGGCACGATCTTCGCGCCTTCGGGATCGAAGAGCGAATTGCCGATCGCCATGTTGTCGCGGACCTTCAGGAACGTGTACGCCATGCCGCCGCCGATGATGATCTCATCAGCCTTGTCCAGCAGGTTGTTGATGAGCTGGATCTTGTCGGCCACTTTCGCGCCGCCGAGGATGGCCAGCAACGGACGCTGCGGGTTGTCGAGCACGGCGCCGAAGGCATCCAGTTCCTTCTTCATCAAGTAACCGCAGGCCCGCACCGGCAATTGCACACCGGTCATCGAGCTATGGTCGCGATGCGCGGTGCCGAAGGCGTCATTGATGTAAACGTCACCGAGCTTGGTCAGGCTGGCGCGGAAGGCTTTCACCTTCTCCGGGTCCGCTTTGACCTTGGTGCCGTCTTCGCGCTTGGCCTTGCCTTCTTCCTCGATGTGGAAGCGGAGGTTCTCCAGCAGAATCACTTCGCCGGGCTGCACCTTGGCGCAGGCCGCCTCGACTTCCGCGCCCACACAATCACTGAGGAACTGTACCGACTGGCCGAGCAATTTGGAGAGCGCTTCGGCCACCGGCTTGAGCGAAAACTTCTCGATGCGCTGCCCGTCCGGACGGCCCAGATGGCTCATCAAGATGACCGCCGCACCTTTGTCCAAGGCATATTTGATCGTCGGCAACGCGGCTTCAATGCGCTTGGTATTGGTGATGGCACCGGTGACCTTGTCCTGCGGGACATTGAAGTCCACACGGATCAAGGCGCGTTTGCCTTTCAATTCGACATCTTCGATGAACAGTTTGGCCATATCAGAAAATCAACTCTGGGTTCGCTCCACGCCCTTGGAATCAGGGCGCGCCAGCATATCGGAAGACCAAGGTGAGTCAAAACGGAATTGGGGGAAACCGGTGGCACAACGTGATGACATCCAAACCATAACTGAGAGGAATGGTAAGCGGCCGGGAGGTGGCTGGGAAGACAAGCAGGGCGGCTTTGCCCCACCAAGCCCAATCGCCGCCCCGCCACTCGGCAAAGGGGTTGCCGGTCATGATGTGCCCATGATATGACGGAGGCAGGTTCAGATGCAGGAGCGTAATCTGTTTTTCGAAGTTGCTTTGCCGGCGGGTGCGAAGTGACGGGGCCGAAGGCTACCTCTGAAACGGCGTTAAGGCTCAACCATCGAGGGGACTGCGGACGCCGAGCCCCGGCTTCTGCATGACGTGGGTATAAATCTGGGTGGTGGAAACATCCTTGTGTCCGAGCAAATCCTGAACGGTGCGGATGTCCGTGCCCGACTCCAACAAATGCGTGGCGAACGAATGCCGCAACGTGTGGGGCGTCGCCCGTTTGTTGATCCCCGCCCGCGCGCACGCCACCTTCATCGCGCGCTGCAAATTCTCGGGCCCCTGATGATGCCGCCACAGACCCATCCCATGATCCGGCGCATCCGGACGCACGCGTCCCTTCGTCAACGACCAGCTCGGGAAGACCCACTGCCACGCCCACTCGCGCCGCGCGTTGGGATACTTCCGCGCCAGGGCCTCCGGCAGCCACACCCCCGCATAACCCGCCGCCACATCGGCCGCCCACTGTTTGCGCACCGTCACCAAATGCGCCTCCAGCTCCGCCCTCAACCGGTCGGGAATCATCGTGACCCGATCCTTTGCCCCTTTGCCATCCCGCACCACAATCTGATTCCGCTCCAAATCCACTTCCTTGATCCGCAAACGCAACAACTCCATCAACCGCAATCCGCTCCCATACAGCAGCCGCAGAGGCAGCGCGTAATCCGCCTCGACCGCCGCCAGCACCCGCGACACCTCCGCCCGGCTCAACACCTCCGGCACGCGCCGACTCCGGTGCGCCCGCGCAAAATCACCCACCTCACCCAACGGCTCATGCAACACTTCCGCATACAAAAAGATCAACGCATTCAACGCCTGATTCTGAGTGGCCGCCGACACCCGCTGCACCGATGCCAAATGACTGAGATACGCCGCCACCTCCGCCGCCCCCATCTCCCGTGGATGCCGCCACCCATCCGGGGCCGGTTGAGGAAAACCGATCTCCGGTTTGGCGCCGATCGGGCGGCGCTGCCGCGCCGGCGTTTTATGAAACCGCAAATACCTCACGATCCACTGCCAATAAGTATCCTCGGTCCGCTGCGAGTAATGAAAGAACCGCATCACCTCATGCAATTGCTCCCGCAACGGCAACTTGGGATTCGGCTGGAAGCGCCCCAACGGGCGAAGTCGCTTCTGCCTTGGATTAGCCGACAAACTGGAAGTTGGAATTGGCAAACTCACAGATTGACAGGGAATTGGAGCCGTTTCACAATTTGCCCACAATGATATGGCGACAATCATCCAAAAGCAACTGTCGCCTACTTAACTGTTAGGCATCACCGCGCCGTGGAAACCAGAGGCCACATTTTTATTCGCCCAAAGG
>JAFMIZ010000173.1 GCA_017853715.1 Pedosphaera sp. | reverse complement strand
GCGCGCGGTCTGCTGCACGACCACGCCGGGCGTCTCGGCCAACGCCTCGGGCACGCTGGCGGTCATCTGCTCGCGGCGCAACGTCGCGCCCGGCACACATTCGGCGGTGAAGGGCAAGTCCAGCACGCGCTGCTCCTGCCGCGTGGCGGTGACGCTGACATCATCGATCAATTGCGGGCGACCCGGGTTGGCAGCGGGCACGGAGTTGGGCTGGATTTGGATTCATGCGGGGGCAGAGTTTAGTCAGCCGCCCCCGCGGGTGATGGGAACGATGGCGCTTCGGCTGATATTGCTGTCCAATACCAATCTCCATGTGCAGAATTTGTTTGCGGCGATGGCCGCGCGCCAACACCGAGTGATGAACAACATCGAAGTCATCATCTTTCTCTTGCTGCTCTTCATGGGCGTGCCAGACGTATGCCGCAAGCTCGGAAGACCAGCCTTGGGCTATCCGTTGTTTGTCTTGATTGGATTAAGCATCGCCCCTTTGGTTAATGCCGGTGTCCTGACGATGCTGACCGAGGCAGGCAAGGTGGGTTTTGTCCTGTTGCTGTTTGAAGTGGGTTTGGAGATTGATCTGCCACGGCCGCGGGAATTGCTCCGTCCGTTTTGCCTCGTAGTTCTGTTGGTACTGGCACAATACCCGATTGTCCTGGCGGCTGGCTACCTGGTCGGCTTCGGAGTTGCCGAGGCATTAATTACCGCCGCCGCCATCACGAGTTGCTCGGTAGGCATGGCGCACACCGCCTGGAAGAAATATCCGTTCCCCGATGCGAACTCCCGAACGCTTGTGTTGCATATCATGATTCTGCTGGAGTTGCTCGCTATCGTACTGCTTTCGGTCGAGACAGTGATGCTCGACGCTGGATTGTCCTGGCGTGTTCCGGTCAAGTTGTTGGGTATCGGAATCACCGTAGTGCTGGTCGCGCGTTTCGCCACTCACTTCCAAAAGCTCTTTCAATTCGTGCTGGAAAAGGCGACGCATTGGCGCGTCCACTTTCTGGTGTTACTGGTCTTGGCGGTCTGCGCCCTCGGCGAACGCTTTGGCCTCTCTGCTGCCAAAACCGCATTCGTGCTGGGCCTGTTCCTCAGCCGGATTGAACATGATGGCAAGGGACTCGAAGCCTACATGTCTCCGATCAGCCACGGTTTTCTTGTCCCTGTCTTTTTTGTCGCGCTGGGGATGCAGCTGCCCTGGCAAGCGTTTGTGACTTGGAACGCCTTGGTGGCGCTCGGCGTGGCCGGCTTGCTGCTCGGATTTCGTGAGATCATTCACCGTCGCTGGCTCAAGACTGGCGGCGACCGGAATACCTTTCTCCTATTCTCTCCCAACCTGACCATCGTTGCCTTGGCTGCCAGTGCGCTGTTCCAGCACCAGTCCGACAGCGCGACCGCACCGTGGCTTTTGATGACAGGTCTGTTTATGACCGTGCTGTCGCTGTTTCTGTTGCCGCGTGCTGATCGTGGAAAACCTGCGTTGACTCCCGCGTGAGCGCCGGCTTCAGCCCCTGATGGTGTTGCTCGGACGAGAAACAAACCGCAACACCTCATCCAGCCGCCCGGTCACCACATGCTTCGCCGCCCGGCGCACGCGCTCCGTTTTTGGCTGGAAGGCAACCGACGAACCGGCAGCTCGCAATATTCCGATGTCATTCTCGCCATCGCCGACTGCGAGCACTGACCGGGCGGTGATGCCCATGCGCTTCGTCAGGAAGCGCAACGCGTTCAGCTTGTCGTAGGCCAAGCGACCCTTGCGTCCGCAACGCATGGTCGGCGCAAGCGTGACCCCACCAGTGGCCGCCTCGCGGCGAAACTCGAGCAAGTTGGCCAGTACGAAGTCCGCAAACACCCGCCGCCGCACAATCTCGGCGGCGATGTGATAACTGTCCGTGACGATGCCGACGCGAAATCCCTGCTTGCGCAGTCCAACCACAGCTTCGATCGCTCCGGGGATGAGTGGTAATTCGCGCGCCGTGCGCTCGAACACTTCCTTCTTCACCCCGCGAAAAATGCCGGCAATGCGCTTCGCCCGCACTTCCGGGGTGAGATCGTATCGGTCGAGGAATTTGGCGAGCTTGGTCTCGCGCCCCGTTCGCCGCGCGAGTTCGGAGATGAAGCGTCCGTTGAGAAGCGTTCCGTCCATGTCAAAAAGCGCCAACCGTTCCACCGCACCGACCTGCGACAAGACGCGGTCGGGCTGGGCGCGATTAATCCGATCCCGTTCGCGCGCCTGCCGAATGTACGCCAGGCGAACGCGCCCGAGCGTCGCAGCGCGTTCGAGAATCGCGCGGGCAACCTGCGTAGCCATCTCCCCGAGGCGATCCAAATCCTGGCTGTCGTGCTCGAGGTGGCCGATGTCCACCTCCACAATGCGCGCGCCAAGTGCGTGGGCATCAATCAATAATCCGATGTCCACGCCGTAATCGTTTTCAAAACTCAAGCGCTGGAGCAAATCCCTGCGAACGGCGATGATGCCCCCGAGTGGTTGCTCGAAAGAAACCAGCTCCGGAAAATAGGTCCGAAGCAAAGGCCGGGCCGTCAGCACCGTGACGCGGCCGGCGCGCCGCGAAAAGCACGCCTTGGCGAAGTCAGCTTCGCCGCGCAGGAGCGGCTCAGCCATCACTTCAATGAGGTCGTCGCGCAGTCCAGCCAAATCCCCGTCGAGGTAGAGCAACGTCTGATGCCGCGCCGCCAGCAAACCGTCCTGCATGGACGCACCCTTGCCCAGCAGCGTGCTCGTTATGACCCGCGCACCCGCCGCCCGTGCCAACTCCGGCGTGCCGTCAATCGAACCGTCATCCACCACGATGACTTCACCGACCAACGGACTCCGCCTAGCCAGCCGAATGACAGACGACACACGCACTGACTCGTTCAGGACAGGGATGATGACCGAAATTTTTTGGTCGCGAGGTTGTAAGACTGACCCCGATAGTTGCCCTGCACTGTCCAGCTTGGCAGCTACTCTGAACTGCCTACGCTTTTTGTGCGGTTTTTTAGAAGGCACAGCATTGTGATGCATTTCAACCCGAAGCCTATCTGAGCGAGCAACATTTCTGCAACCTACAGTTTCGACTGGCAGCGTTTTTGACAGACTGGTTTTTTGGCAATCTACCGGTGGAAAAGCTTTTCCACCTTCGCCTTCACCGCGGCATCCATCTTGATGAGCGGCGGCCAGGGGCGTTTGAAACCTTCGCCCGGTAATTTCTTCGTCGCGTCGATGCCGAGCTTGCTCCCACTGGCGATTTCGCTCGTGGCATGGTCGAGCACGTCCGCCGGACCTTTGGTGAAGATGCTGTCGCGTTGCGGGTCGGTGTTGGCGGTGAGATGGAACA
>JAFMIZ010000065.1 GCA_017853715.1 Pedosphaera sp. | reverse complement strand
CCAGTGCCAAAGTCAAACCAGCCACGCCACTTGAAGGCGTGATAGGTGCCTTTCTTGAACGGGCGCTCCTGCGCTGGTCCCAGCCACTTGTCCCAGTCAAAAGAAGCCGGTATTACATCCGCACCTTCAGGGCGATTCAGTCCCTGTGGCCAGATGGGACGGTTGCTCCACACATGCACCTCGCGCACGGGACCGATGACGCCCGCCTGCACCACTTCCACCGCTCGACGCAAGCCAGGTGCGGCGCTGCCTTGATTGCCCATTTGCGTGACGACTTTGTATTCCTCCGCGAGCTGGCGTAGATAACGGGCCTCATAAACTGTTTGGGTCAAAGGCTTCTGGCAGTAAACGTGTTTGCCCAGCTTGATGGCCGCTGAGGCAATGGCGGCGTGGGTATGGTCAGGGGTGGAAATGACCACGGCATCAATCGTCTTCTCCTTCTCCAGCAGGTCGCGCCAGTCGCGGTAAAATTTGGCTCCGGGATACTTGGCGCGTTGAGGGGCGGCGATTTCCTCGTCCACATCGCACAACGCCATGATGTCCTCCGAAGCACAATGATCCGTGTCGCTGCGCCCCTTACCGCCCACGCCGATGCAGGCAATGTTCATCTTGCTGTTTGGCGAAATGCGGCGTGGCCCCGGCCGGATGCTCTGGCAACCCGCCAGCCCCATGGCTCCCGCCGCGAGCGCAGTTGAATAGATGAATTGACGGCGGGTGAAGTTGCGCGCGCTGGTTGCTTGGCCCTGACTGGAATTGTTCATGCGATTTTCTTACGCCGCACCCCGACCAACAGCCAGTCAATTCTGCGGGAAAAATCTTTTACCGTGGCGCCTCCGTGGCCATGCTGGCGCCGTGTTGCCGAACTTGGACCCAGAATTGATTCGAACTGCCGTGCGCGCGGCACTCGCCGAGGACATCGGGACTGGTGATGTCACCACGCAGGCCACGGTGCCCGCTGATGCCATGTGCAAGGTCTCGATGCGGGCGCGCGAGGAGTTGCGTCTGGCAGGGATTGAATTCGCCACCGTGGCTTTTCGCGAGCTGAGCAGGGAAGTGCAGTTCTCCCATCACGTGGCGGACGGCCAAACCATTCAGCCCAGCGCGACGTTGCTGACCATAACTGGGCCGACTCGCGCCATTCTGACGGCTGAACGGGTGGCGCTCAATTTCGTCCAACGCCTCAGCGGCGTGGCCACGGCGGCGGCGCGCTATGCGAAGGCGGTTGAAGGCACGGCAGCGCAGATTCTCGATACGCGCAAAACGACTCCCGGTTGGCGGGTGTTTGAGAAATATGCCGTTGCGTGCGGCGGCGCACGCAACCATCGCATCGGGTTGTTCGACATGGTGCTCATCAAGGACAACCACCTTGCTGCATTGCGGGCAGCTCAACCCAACGCCATCGCTGCGGCTGTGCTGCGCGCACGCATGGAGTATCCCTCCTTGAAGGTTGAAGTGGAGGCCGACACGCTTGAACAAGTAGCGCAGGCGGCAGACGCGGGGGCGGACTTCATCCTGCTCGACAACATGAATCCACAACAGTTGAGCGTTGCGGTGCAATTGGTTGCCGGTCGCGCCAGGACTGAAGCCAGCGGTGGCGTGAATTTGCAAACCGTGCGCGCCATCGCAGAATCCGGGGTGGATTTTATCTCCGTCGGCGCCATCACTCACTCCGCCCGTGCGGTGGATATCGGACTGGATTACGAGGAGTGATTCCTCGGTTCACAAGTAAACCTAGATGACCACTGACGCTCAATTGCTGGCAGCCTTGCGCGAACATCGCAATGGCTACATCGCCGCCTCCGAAGTGATGCGGCGATTGGGTTTGTCCCTGGCTGCGTTGGATGGTCGTGTGGCTGACCTGCGAGAACTCGGTTACCAGATCGAGGTCAAGCCCCATCTTGGCTGCCGCTTACTGTCCTCCCCGGACGTTCTGCATGCCGATGACTTGATGGCCCGGCTGCCCGCGAATCGCGTCGTGGGCCGTGACATCCGTGTTTTCAAGGAAACCACCTCCACAAATGACGTGGCCGAGAAACTGGCGCGGGACGGCGTCAAGCAGGGGGTTGTCATTTTTGCTGAGTCGCAGACCAAGGGGCGGGGTCGCCTCGGGCGCAAATGGGAATCGCCTGTCGGCAAGGGCCTATGGTTTTCGGTTCTGTTGCGGCCTCAATTGCTACCGACCGAAGCCACGCAGCTCACCGTGGTTGGGGCAACCGCGCTGGCCCGTGCGGTCCAGTCGCAGACGGACATTGCGCCTGATATCAAATGGCCAAACGATCTGCTGATCGGTGGACGCAAAGTGGCTGGGATCCTGACGGAGATGAGCGCCGAGGTGGACCGTGTTAATCATGTCATCATCGGCATCGGTCTCGACGTGAACCAAGCTGCGTCGGATTTTCCGCCTGATGTGCGCAAGCTGGCCACGTCACTCAAGCTCGAACGCGGACAACCTGTGCATCGCGGCGACCTTGCGGCGGCTATCTTGATTGAACTTGAGCGCGATTATGCCCGGGTCTGCCGCGGGGAGTTTGCCGCGCTGGCGGACGAATGGGAATCACGCTGCACCACGATCGGACAGCACGTCACTGTCCTGATTGGTGAGCGGAGAGTACAGGGGCGTGCTGAGTCCTTGGATGATTCCGGGGCGCTGCTTTTGCGCACCGAGCATGGTCGCATCGAGCGCATCATTGGTGGTGATGTGACGGTGGAAAAATCCCGGCCTTGACCTCACTTGATTGAGGTTCCAGGGGGAGCGTATTTCCACGTGGCGATTTGCCAGCCCTCTGTCTAAACTCGCCCCCGTGTTCGGCATGTTCAACAAGGTCAGTTCGGAGCCGGTGATGCCGGGGCCGTTCGGGCGCTTCACCTTGCAGGAAGTGGTCGCCAGTGGCGGCATGGCCGACATCTGGCTCTGCACCGACAAGAACAATCGTCCTCATGCGATGCGCGTGATGCGTCCGGAGTTCGCT
The DNA here is from genome assembly GCA_017853715.1 of Pedosphaera sp. GTDB lineage: Bacteria > Verrucomicrobiota > Verrucomicrobiia > Limisphaerales > DSYF01 > DSYF01. The sequence goes on along the minus strand of JAFMIZ010000065.1, from coordinate 11,762 downwards.
GCCGAACGCCACGCCCGCGAGCGCTTCGAGCAAGGATGCGAAGTTCTGGCGAGTGTTCAGAGTCATCCAAACGTCATCGGCTATTTTGAGCACGGTAAGATTGATGGTCGCATGTTTTGCCTGATGGAGTATTTGGAAGGGGCCAATCTCAAGGAGCTTTACGCGCGCCATGACCCGGTGATGACGGAGAATGTCGCCCAGATCATTCTCGATATGGCTGAGGGTTTGGAACACATCCACGAGAGCGGCTACATCCATCTGGATTTCAAGCCGGAGAACGTGCTTGTGTCACGCAACGGGGGGGTCCGGCTGGTGGACTTCGACTTGGCGCAACCACTGGCCGATGCGCCCATCAAGTTGACTAAGAATCCCGGCACGCCCGCCTACATGCCGCCGGAGCAGCTACAGGGCAAACCGATCGACCAGCGCGTGGACATTTTTGCGTTTGGCGTCGCTGCGTATGAGTTGCTGACGAATCAAAAGCCCTTCCCCGGCGAGGATATCAATGAAATCCTCAAGAATCAGTTGAATCGAAATGATTTTATCTTACTGCGGCAGTTGAATCCGGATTTGCCACCACCTCTGCAGAATGTGGTGCTCAAGTGCCTGGAAACGGACCCAAACAAGCGTTTTCCCTTCATGAGCGTGCTCGTCCGTGAACTCAGGGAGATCTTGTATGTAAGCTAGCGTGGCATCCTTGAGAATTCAGCGCGGCCGCAGCTCCGGTCTTACTGATTATCGGTCTCGAATTTCGCAACGATGGGCCGGTGATCCGAGCCGATGCCCCAGTTGGACGACGTCAGCGCATAACTCCCATCCCTTTCCCACTCGCTTGCCATTCCGGGGCTGAGTAGAATGTAATCAATGCGACTGTAGGAATCCTCCACGCCATAATAGTGCGTCCAGGTCACGTTGCGGGGGAACCAGCGAGGATTGGCTGGATTGGGTTTGTTGTCACCATTGCGCTCCGCGGGCCGGGTATCCACCAAGGCATTCTTGCCGCGGCCAACCAGCGCCTTGACGCCATCGCTGTTGTAATTGTCGTTCAAATCGCCGCACACCACCAAGTTCACGTTGGGGTTCGCAGCGATCCGCGCGTCAACCATCTCCCGTAGTAGTTTTGCTTCGGCTACGCGCATCTCGGCTTCATCTGCATCCGGGATCGGGCGGCGCGACTTCAAATGGGCAACGAACAGCGTGAACTGGTAGTCGGGTGTTGCTTGGATATCCACTTCAGCAAATCCGCGGCTGACTTGAAAACGCCGGCCACTGAGCAGGAACGACTCGTTGGTGTGGGAGCGTCGCGCTACGATGGGGAACCGGCTCAGCACGCACACGTGGATATTGGTGTCCCAGCCCCGCACAAATTCGTAATGTGGCAGGTCAAGCCCTTCTGCTTTCAAGGATGCCTGCAATTCGAGCAGCGCGGTGAGTTGGCCCATTTCTTGGATGGCTAGCACATCCGGCTTCAATGCCTTCAAGTTGGCGCGTACTTGTGCCTTTGATTCCTCAGACTTGGTGAACCGTCGCGACTCGGTGGGTTGGTCGAGGTAATTCTCGACGTTGTAGGTGGCGATGCGAAATGTTTCAGCGCACGCGGAGGCCATGGCAACCAGGCCGACCAGGCAGGCCAAGGGGCGGTGGAAGAATGCGGTTCTCATGGCGCGCAAGTTGTCACGGTGCGTTGATTTGTCAAAGGCCAACTGGCAGCTCGTTCACTGTGCGGCTTCAGCCAGGGCGTTGAGCACGATTTCGGGAGTCAGGATGGTGGGCAGAATCTTCGGCGGCTTGCTGGTGTCCTTGGGATAGACCAACACCAGGGGCACACCAGCGCGCTCGAATCGCTTCAGTTCAGCCGAGATTTCCGGGTTCTTGCGCGTGTAATCCCCCAGCAATGCGACGGCGTTGATCTCCTTGAGCTTGGCGCGCACCGAATCAATTTCCAGGCTGGTCTTCTTGTTCAACTGGCAGTTCAGGCACCAGTTGGCGGTGAAGTCCACCAGCATCGGACGTCCTTCCGCACGGGCCTTGGCCACGGCCTGTGTGCTCCACGGTTCCCACGCGATGCCGTTCTCGGACTTCGTTGTCGTCGCACTTGAAATGCCCGGTCCATGCGCCGGCGAATTGCGCCAATTCAATTCATGCTCCAATGCCCACACATAGGCGCTGCCCAGGATGACCATGGCGATCACGGCGGAGAGTCCCCGCCGTTTGTTGCCACGCTGATGAAACTCGCCATACACCCAGGCCGCTATGCCCAGCAACACGAGGAAAATGCCGAGCCAAAGTGGACCACGATTGCCGAAGTGGTCGGAGGTTTGCGAGAGCAACCATACCGCCGTAGCCAGCATCGGGAAGCCCATCGCGGTCTTGAACTTTTCCATCCACGCACCGGGTTTCGGCAAAAGCTTCTGCAGCGGCGGCACAAAGCTGATCAATACGAATGGCAACGCCAGGCCCAGACCGATCATCGAGAATGCCAACAGGATCATCAGCGGAGTTTGCGCGATAGACCAACCGATGGCGGCAGCGAGCAGGGGGGCCACACACGATGCGCCAAGCACCACGGACATGGCTCCGGTAAAGAATGAACCGGCTACGCCCTCCTTTGCGCTCAGTTCCGACGCCTTGTTGGCTGCGGTTCCGGGCAGGAGAATTTCAAACACGCCAAAAAGGTTCAGCCCAATCAGCGTCATCAGCACGGCCATGATCACGATAAAGCGGGGGTCTTGAAATTGTTCGCCCCAGCTCGCCAGCCGTCCCGCGATGACCAGCCCGGCCAACGACCAGAACGAGACCAGCACGCCGAGCAGATAGACAAAGGCGTGCTTGCGGGCATCCGAAAGCGGTGCGCCGTGCTGGTTCACGATGTGCAGCACCTTGAGCGACAAGATCGGTAGCACGCACGGCATCAGGTTGAGGATCATGCCGCCGAGCAACGCCAGCAGCAGGGCTTGCGCGGCGCCGAGCGAGGGAACTTGAGAGCCATTGCTGGTCGCAGCCGCCGTGCTTCCGGTCTTTGTCGCTGCATCAACGATCTCGGGCTTCAAGCTGACGTCACAAGCCTGCCGCTTACCGCCAACGGTTTGAACGATCAATCCCCTCACGGTTTGCGGCCACTTGCCGGATTCAGCCTTGATGTCTAAGCGCAGGGCAATTCGGCTCGCATCCACCGGCAACCTCTCGGGGGTGAATTGAACTTCATAATCCTCATTGGGCAGTGGAAAAAAATCCGCCTTCGTGCTGCCGTTCGCGGGCCACTCAAGTATCAAGCTGCGGGTGTTGTTTGTTGTGGCGGGACCTTCCCAAGCTGCGCTCAGGCCAGCCGGGGAGGTTGTTTGGGGAAGATGTTGCTTTGCTGTTTCAATGAACTGCGCCTGCGGGGAGGGTTTTGCCTCGCTGCCAATGTTCAGGGTTGCCGTTACCGGCGCATTTCCCGGTTGGCACAAGTCCGCGCACTCCAGCCAGGCGACATTGGCTTTCAATTCAACTGGGCCGGAGGCGAGGTTCGCATCCAGTTTGAGTGGCACGAGCAGGGTGACTTCGTCTTGATAAACGAAGGTGGTTAGACCCTCCGCATCATAGCGTTCTGGAGTGGGCCATTGGATGGCGCCGGGGGTGATGTCCGCGGGTAGCTGCCACTCAATCTCCGTGGGCCCGCCGGCATCGCCGGCATTGACCCAGTAGGTATGCCACTTGGGCTCCATCTTGAGCCGAACACCCACAGTCACCGTTTCTCCGGCGCGGGCAGATTCGACAGGAACAATCAATTCAGCCTTCGTGTGGAATTGGTCTGCCGTTACCCCAGCTGCCATGGCAAATGCCAGAATGAATCCCAAAATGATGCGCATGTGATTTGGCGCAGCCAAGTGAACCGACATTTTGTTCATTCGCCAGTTCAAAATCTCTCGGCCGCGAGATGAACTTAAGGGCGACAGCGTTCGATGCAACCCTCGGCTTGGATTGCCTTGCTATACCAGCAGCTTACATTGTTTCCGTGTCTGCGAACGACCTAGCTGCGCCGCAGTGGTTTGCTGCCGGGGATGTGGTTTTCCCCGCGATGCTGGCTGCCGTTGAGTCAGCCGTTGAGCGCGTCTCGCTGGAGAGTTACATCTTTTCGCCGGGCAACCTGTCGTTGCGGTTCGCCGGCGCATTGCAAGCGGCCGCCGCACGCGGTGTGAAGGTGCGGGTGCTGGTGGACGGCCTCGGCTCGATGGAATTGCCGGATTCTTTCTGGGAACCGTTGCGTCAGGCGGGCGTTGGCGTGAAACAATTCAACCCGCTTTCTTTCGGACGGCTCGGCATCCGGAATCATCGCAAGCTGCTCGTCTGCGACGGGCGCGTGGCGTTCATCGGCGGCTTTAACATTGCCGACGAATACGAGGGCGATGGCGTCACCCGCGGCTGGCGTGATGTCGGCGTGCGGGTGGGTGGCGCGCTGGCAACCAAGCTTGAAGCCTCCTTCGATCGTCTCTTTGCCCTGGCTGACTTCAAACAGAAACTTTTCGTTCGCCTGCGCCACACGGGCGCCAAGAAAGCGCTTATCAGCCCGGCGGAGCAACTGCTCCTAAGCGGACCAGGTCGGGGTGCGAGTCCGTTGTGTCGCTCGTTGCGTCGGGATTTGAAACGTGCCGCGCGTGCGGTCCGGGAGAATGGGCAGGCGCCATTGGTGCGGATCGTGGTGGCGTATTTTTTGCCGACGTGGCGATTGCGACGTGATCTGCAACGCGTGGCCCGGCTGGGCGGGCGTGTTCAACTCATCCTGCCTGCGAAGTGTGACGTCGCCCTATCGCATCTGGCTGCGCGCAGTCTTTACCAACGCATGCTGCGCGCAGGCATCGAGCTTTACGAGTATCAACCTCAGGTCCTGCACGCAAAGCTGTTCATCGTGAACGACGCCGTTTATGTCGGCTCCGCTAATCTCGATCCGCGCAGTCTGCTTTTGAACTACGAGCTGATGACCCGCTTCGAATCCGCTTCCACGCTTGAGCCGGCAGGCAAATTGTTCGATGAACTGTTGCGCCATTCGCAGCGCATCGAGCGCGCCGAGTGGCGCAAGGCCCGCACGTGGTGGGCCAAGTTGAAGGAAAGGTTTGCCAGCTTCCTCTTGTCGCGCGTGGACCCATATTTGTCGCTGCGTCAATGGCGTTCGTTGCCGGAGTGACTAATCCTCTTTCTCTGGTCGCACACTGCTGAGCAGCCAACGCCGGTCCCATCAACATTGCAACCGCGCCGTAGCATTGAGAGCGGCGGGGCGTGAGGATTTCTGGTTCACTAATCGGATGTCGGGTCCGGGAGCGTCTGAGCCCCGCCGAACCATCACCATGCCCTGGGGTCGATGATTATGACCGCACCGGCAAGCACCATCACGAAACCCAAACCTGATGTGGCTTTGTGAATCCCCACTGGGATTTCTCAAGCATTCGCCGCAGGTGACAACGCCGCTAGATACCCCTGCATCCTCAGAGCGTCCTCCTTGGCATCGAGGTGCAGGTAACTTTGATGCAGGTTGCCGCACATGCGCATGAGCATCCGCCGGGAACTCACGGGCGTGAGGAATTGTTCATGCAATCCGAATGCCGAGTGCAGTAGGAATTGTACGCAGTCGGCTTTGGTCAGCAGTCGCCCCTGGTCGAACGCATCAATGTAAACGGAATCCATGCTCGACTGGTAACGGCACACGAAATGTCCCGGCAGCCCGATGCCCGCGATGGGGAGCTTCAGTCGCCGCGCGATCAGCAGATACACGAGGCACAGGCTGATGGGATTGCCTTTGCGGCGGTCGAGCACCTGGTTTAAGTAACTGTTCTTGGGGTCGAAATAAGTTTCCTCGTCGCCGCGAAAGCCCAGTTCCTTGAACAGATGATGATTGATCACGCTCAGCAACTCGCGCGGCGTCAGGTTTGGTTTGAGTTTGGGAGCGATGGTTTCGGCGAAGGTGTCCAGCAGCGCGTGGTAGGCGTCGAAATTGATCTCCGGGTAGGCCGTGCGGGCAAGCATCAAGGTGCCTTGTTCGAGGTCCAGATCGTCGCCCTTGTGCAGACAGAAGAGAAGGAACTCGCGGTCAGCCTCGCGCTTGGCGAAGTGGCGGATGATGGTGAGGGAATGGCGACGCACTTGCGGATCGCCGCTGAGCGTGTGGGGCTTCAGCCAAACGCAGACCTCCGGGCCAAGGGAGACGATGCGTTGCCGGACGGCTTCATACACCATGGGATCTTCGTCGCCGAGCAGGTTGAGCAGCGCCTTGCGCTCGCGCTCTTTGGACGCGATGCCTTGCGCTGGCGGCTGCGAATTCATGGCTGTTGCCATTCAAGCACTGATGCGTGCGGTTTCAACCTAAAAGCCCTCACTTGCCTCGCTTCCTCGCCGTGCGGGCTTCGTCCACTTCGCGCAGGGTGGTCTCCAGAAGATCACGGCGTTCCCGGCGGGATTCGCGCAAATTCACCATGGCATCCATCAGCGCGCACAGGATTGCTCCAGCCGTGGCCCCCAAGCAGATGGACCAGTAGAGCAGGGTGCCGACGGGCGTTAACTGGTCGCGCAGCACGGTCAGCCCGAGGGCGATCTGAATGACAGCCAGCAGCAGGAACGTGGGACCCATGATCCGACGTGTGCGGCGTTTAGCTGTCATCCTGATGGAACCTAGCACCATCATTTGGGAAAGGCCAAGCGTGAGGTTTTGGTAACTTACGCGGTCATATGCTTCGTATTTTCATTGAAATGATGTGGCGCGATTAGTGTTCTCCAACCCTCACCCGACCTTTCGCCTTCGCTGTGAGGCTGTGGCGCACAAGTCGGCCACCCTCTCCCCATTGGATGGGGAGAGGGACGGGGTGATGCCTTTTGGTGCAATTGCGCTAACATGCCAAGCAGTTCATCTCGACTGCTCACTTGAGTTCATTGGGAATCGGGAGAACCTGTAGAAGTAATCATGCGCAGCACTTGGCAAATCATCTCCACCATCCTGCTTGGGCTCGCCGCGGCCTCTGCCATGGGATGGGTGTTTTGGCACGCATTTCGTCGTTCAGAGAGTCCCCTGTTGCTTGGCTTCAAATGGCTGCTCACGTTGGGTTGCCTGGCCTTTGTCCTGTTGTTCTTTGGACCGCTGGCGGGGAGCGGTGGCTTGAGTAGCATTGTGGCTGTCCCGGCCATGGCCGCAACGGGCTTGGTGCTGGCCATCATTTGGCGCCGCAACATCGCCGAGCTGATCGCCAGCCAGATTGCTTCGCTGTATGACGATGGCAAGACGATGCCTGACCCCAAGCCGGTGTATTCCATCTCACTCGCCAAGCGTAAGCGGGGCGACTACCTGGAGCCCGCGACGTCGTGCGCGAGCAGTTGCGGAAGTTCCCCGCCGACTTCGAAGGTCAGATGTTGCTGGCCGAGATCAGGCGCAGGATTTGAAGGACCTGCAAGCGGCGGCCATCGTCGTGCAACGATTCATAAGCCAGCCCAACCACGCACCCGCCAATATCGCCTTCGCGCTGAATAACCTCGCCGACTGGCATCTGAAATACGCCCAGGACCGCGACGCGGCGCAAGCGTGCTTTGAGCAACTGGCCGATTTGCTTGCGGGCACCGAATGGGAACAACGCGCGCGTCAACGCATCGCCCGACTGGGCAACATGGACATGCTGCTGGGCAGCGAAGCCCGGCGGCCCATGCAGTTGACGACTGTTGAGGGCGATGCCGGCCTGGATGCTGGTGCAAGCATCAAGCGCGTGGTCGAGGTGGATGGTGCGGAACTGGCGGCGCTGTATGTCCGGCACTTGCAACAACACCCGCAAGACACCGAGGTGCGCGAGCGTCTCGCGGAAGTGTATGCCCAATACTATCACCGCCTTGACCTCGCCACGGAACAGTTGGAGCGGATGATTCAACATCCCAATCAGCCCATGAAGCAGGTGGTGAAATGGCTCAACCTTTTGCCGATTTTCAGGTGAGATATGGCGGAACCTACGAAGCGGCCCGGGCCGCGTTGGAACGCATCATCGAACTTTATCCCGATGCTGGCGTAGCTACCGTGACGGACAACCGCATCCAACTGCTCAAGCTGGAGTTCAAAGGCAAAGAAAAGAGCCAGACGGTGACGCCTGGCTCTTACGAAGATGATTTGGGGTTAAAGGGCGGCTCAGCGAACCAGCTTTAATGCGACCTGCTTCTCCAGTTCGTGGGCGAGGTTGTTGTCAGTGCCGCCGCGGGGCGTGCGCACTTGGACCGTGATGGAGGTAACCGTCGGATCCTCTTCCTTCACGCCTATGAACACCTTGCGGTCCTGTACGTAACCTTCGAGTGCCAGCACGGCGACGCTGTCGTCGTTGTGGCGCGTGACTTCGTTGACGAGCTGGCCGTTCAAGCGCAGGACTTCCTTCGCGGCTTCATACACCTGCGAGACAGACCGCTCATAGCGACCCGTGACGCTGTCCTTTACAAACGGCACCGCCGCTGTCTTGCGACCGCTCTGGGTTTGAACACAACCGGTGGAGATCACGAACGCCGCAACCAATCCGAGTAAGATGGAAATTCTCATGCGCCATATCCAACCACAAAGCCCCCCCGCGTCAAGCCAGTTGTCGAGAATGTTGAGCTGAGAGGCTCCGGCACCCCGGTGGCCGGTCAGCAGTTTGAATACGGCCTTGACGACCTGGGCAACCGCACCTACGCCAATGCGGACGGCGTGGGCGGGGTGCTGGCCATTCGGCAGCTATCCATCACGAACACTCAACCCTCAACCGACTTTGTCGCCACGGACGGCAACGGGAAAGTGACCGCCTTGGTCGGTGCCAACGACGGTTCAGTCACTGCGAATTATGACTACAGCCCCTCTGGCGAGCTGGTGCGGGCGGACGGGGTGATGGCGAACGTTCTCTTCGCTGCATCATTTTAGGAACGCCCTAGCTGGCCCGTGGCTTCATTTGCGGGAACAGGATGACGTCACGAATGCTTTCCTGTCCGAGCAGCATCATGCACAGGCGGTCAATGCCGATCCCTATACCACCTGCGGGAGGCATGCCGTGCTCGAGGGCGACGAGGAAATCGTCATCCAGCTTCTGTTGCTCGCCGCCAGCCTGATGCTCCAGCGTGGCGCGTTGCACGATGGGGTCGTTCTGCTCGGTGTAGCCGGGGGAAATCTCCTGTCCGTTGATGCAGCACTCGAAGACTTCCACGGTCGTGGGATCATCGGGCGATAGCTTGGCGAGCGGCACGAGTTCCTTGGGCAGGTGGGTGACAAAGGTAGGCTGGATGAGTGTGGGTTCCACGAGCTTCTCAAACACTGCGCCCGTGACTTCGAAGTCTTCGTAGCCGGTGGCGATTTCGCCTTCCATCTTCAAGTCTTCAATGGCGGCGTGACGGCGCTCGGCGGGTGTCAGGGCAAACCAGTCCTTGATCTTGCCTTCCGTCTTCTCGGCGACCTTTTCGCGGACCAAATCTTTGTAGCGCGCCCGCTTCCAGTGGGTGAGATCAATGGTCTTGTAAACCTGGCCCTCCGGCGTCTTGTGATCGATGACCAAGGTGCCCAGGACCTTTTGGGCGAGATGTTTGATGAGCGACTCCACAGTTTCCATCATCGTCGCGTAATCGCCAAACGCCTCATAAGCCTCAAGCATCGTGAACTCCGGATTGTGACGGCGCGAAAGGCCTTCGTTGCGGAAGTTCTTCCCGATCTCGAACAGCTTGTTGATTCCGCCCACGAGCAGGCGCTTGTGATACAACTCGAGCGCGATGCGAAGATAGAATTCGCAGCCGAGCGCATTGTGAAAAGTCTTGAAGGGGGCCGCCGCTGCGCCGCCAGGGATGGCCTGCATCGCGGGCGTCTCCACTTCCACGTAGCCACGGCCATGAAAGAACTGGCGGATCTCGTGGGTGATGGCGCTGCGCTTGAGGAACGTGCTCTTCACGTCATCGCTGGCGATCAAGTCGAGGTAACGCTGACGGTAACGGATCTCGGTGTCTGCCAGCCCGTGCCAACCCGTCGGCGGCGGACGCAGGGATTTGCCGACGATGGTGAAGCTGTCCACCTTTACGCTGGGTTCGCCGGTTTTGGTGCGGAACATTGTGCCCTTCACACCGATGAAGTCGCCCATGTCGAGGTGCTTGAAGATGTCGAACTGCTCCTCGCCGAGCGCGTTCTTCTGCGCGTAGATCTGCACGCGACCCGAGGTGTCCTTGAGATCCATGAACTGGCTCTTGCCCATGTCGCGGTGCGCGGTGATGCGTCCAGCCAGCGCCACGGGGGCGCCTTCAGCCAGTTCGCCCGCTTCAAACTTCGCTCGCGCCACGCCGCACTCAATGTCGGTCGTGAACTTGTTCATGAAAGGGTTGAGGCCCTTGGCATTCAGCGCGGCGAGCTTGGCTTTCCGTTGTTCGATCAGTGAATTGGTATCGTCCATGGACATGCTGCGGATATGAAACACGAAGCAATGACTCCCGCCAAGTCTGGAGAGGGAGGACGGGGTTAGGCCTCTCGCAGTCCGGTCAATAAGTGCTTGCGTCCCGCTGAATCCGTGGTCTGTTGCTTCCGGGTTCTCGGACCCAAGCATGCATCCTGACGAGCTAGCCATATTGAACTATTTGAAGCCATGGCCGGGACAGTTTGTCGCCGCCCAACAAGTCTGTCGGCAGGCGGATGGACGTCGCCGCTTCGAGACGGATCCTAAGTGGGCCTATAATGTTTTGAGCCGATTGGTGGAAGGTGGCCAGGTGGAATCCGACGGTGAGGGGCGCTTCCGTATGCATCTCCCGGCAGAACAGAAAAGGCCGGCCAAACCTGCTGGAGGGCAGTGATGTCACCTCAGATTCGCAGTCTGCTGGAAAGCCGTGGAAACCTTCCCGGCAAAAACAACGAGCCTTTTTGCCATGGCTAGACCCAGACGAGTCGCGCTCACCAGAACAACGACAGGTTTTCCACCCTTCAGCCAGACCCTTGAATGGGAGAAATCTATGGTCAACTAATGAAAATCTCCGTCGTCATTCCCGCGTTCAATGAGGAGCGTTTACTTTCTCAGTCGCTGGCCGAAGTGAGGCGCAGTCTGGCTGGCTTCATTGAACCTCGCTGGGAGACAGAACTCATCGTTTGCGACAACAACTCGACTGACCGCACAACGGAAATCGCGCGTGAGTCAGGCGCCAAAGTGGTGTTCGAGTCGATAAACCAGATTGCCCGCGCCCGCAACACCGGTGCGTCCGTAGCCACGGGCGACTGGTTCATATTCATCGACGCAGATTCGCACCCGTCGCCAGAACTCATGCGTGATGTGGCCGAGGCCATTGCCTCGGGCAAATGCATCGCGGGTGGTTCGACGCTGCGCATGGAGCTTGAGAATTGGGTGGGGCAGTTCATCGCCGCAGGCTGGAACCGCGTCAGTCGCATGCGGCGACTTATGGCGGGTTCCTTCATATTTGTGGAGGCAGCTGCGTTTCGGGCGGTGGGTGGGTTCAGCCATGAATTGTTTGCTGGCGAGGAACTTGATTTGAGTCTGCGCCTCCAGAAACACGGGCGGCCCAGTGGTCGGCGCATCGTCATCTTGCATCGTCATCCGCTCCTGACCTCTGCGCGCAAGCTTCATCTCTATTCCAACTGGGAACTGCTCCGCTTCTTCTTCAAGGCCACCTTCGCGCATCGCAAGGTCCTCCGCAGCCGCGAAGCCTGTCACCCATGGTATGACGGGCGGCGGTGAGGGCAGGTGTTGCGGGTTGCAAGTTGCAGGCTCCTTGTGGCGAGGCGATTTCCGAGTGGGTAACCTGTAACTTCCAACCTGTAA
>JAFMIZ010000172.1 GCA_017853715.1 Pedosphaera sp. | reverse complement strand
GAGGCCGCGATGCGCGAAGCGGGTTTGACGGCTCCCAGGGATTTCAGTCTGGCGGCCGCGCGCATCAAACAAGTCTGGGCTTCGAAGTGGAACGATCGCGCATACTTCAGCCGACAGGCGCGCGGTTTCCCGCACGGCGCCGTGCAAATGGCGGTGCTGATACAGGAAGTGATCGAAGCCGAGTTCGCCTTCGTCATTCACACCGTGAATCCGTTCAACGGCAAGCGCGACGAAGTGTATGCGGAAGTGGTGCTGGGTCTGGGCGAAACTTTGGTGGGAAATTATCCCGGCCGCGCGTTGAGCTTTGTGTGCGCGAAGCACGGCGGCAAACCCAAAGTGCTCGCCTATCCGAGTAAAAGCGTTGGCCTCTTCGGCGGTGGGTTGATCTTCCGCTCCGACTCCAACGCGGAAGACCTCCAAGGCTACGCGGGTGCCGGTCTTTACGACAGCGTGCTGCTGGACGATCCGCTGGAAATGACGCTGGATTATACGTCGCAGAAACTGGTGTGGGACGAGGGCTGGCGTGCTGGGTTGCTGGTGCCGATCGCGCAAATCGGCGAAGTGGTGGAAGAAGCCCTCGGCTCTGCGCAAGATATCGAGGGCGCCTACAGCCGGGGCAAATTCGCCGTGGTGCAGACGCGGCCACAGGTGGGATTGTAAGATGAATGGCAAATACGAACCCACCCCTCTCCCCTCCCGGGAGGGGAACTATTCTGCGAGCGCGTCCTGCGAGGTGCCCCCCCCGGGAGGAGCTAGGGGTGGGTCCGTTGCAGGTAGGGCGGGCAGTCCCTTGCCCGCTGCGCCTGCTCACCAACGCAATCAATCCCAGCCCGACAGCGCGCACGCAGTGACGCGTCCTGCTTTTCGCATCGGCAACCAGACCGCCTTCTCTGCCCGCTCCGTCCTGGAGCCGTTCGAATTCGCGCTCGCCAATCGTTTCACGGCGTTCGAGTTCTTCCCTGACCGCGGACCGGCGGGCGTGGGCGGCTGGGCCGAGCAGGATTTGGATGACACCACCCGACGTTGGATTCGGCAGACCGCCAGGGATATGGGCATCGAGCTGACGGTTCACGCGCCGCTGGAGTTCAATCCGCTGAATGATCCCGAGGACCAACGGCTATACACCACGGTTGCTTTTGCCCGCGACATCGGCGCCACTCTCGTCAACCTGCATCTCGAGATGGGCCATGGCGTGGAAGGCTTCGTGACGGCGTTGCGCCCGACGCTGCTGCTGACAGCGGAGGCCAATCTCAACCTCGCCATCGAGAACACTGTCTGGACCGGGCCGGATGATTTCAACGCCTGCTTTACTGTGCTGAGCGAACGAAGCGAAGTGGATGCGTCCCATGCGGGAATGTGTTTTGACCTCGGCCACGCCAACCTGTTTGGCGCGCTGCAAAACAACTACTGGGCGTATCTCGACGCGCTGAGCGCGAAGGTGCCCATCATCCACTTGCACCTGCACGAGAACTTCGGCGACCGCGATAGCCATCTGCCCCTGTTCACCGGCCCCTCGCGTGACAGCTCTGCCGGACTCGCCGGTTTCGTGGAACGTCTCCATCGCCGCGCGTTCAATGGCTGCGCCATCCTTGAGCAGTGGCCTCAGCCGCACACTCTTCTGGTGGATGCACGGAATCGGCTCGCTGAACTCTTGCCATCTCGTGGTTAAGTTAGGCGCACCACAAAAACTTCAAGCGCGCTTCAGCGCAACCACGTTTGCCAACCCGCCTGTCAACGCAAACGCCTCCGGGCGGAGCTGCCTGGCGAAGCTGGTGGTTGTGTAGGAGTTTTGGTTTGGAGGCAGTTACTGTGCGTGGATCTTGCGGACCGCTCCTGCCGCCACCGACACGGGTCCGCGTCGGGCCAGCGCGGCTAAGATCCGGTTCAGTAGGCCCGGAATCACCACCCGCTTGCCGCGCATCAGGCCACGATGGCCTGCCTCTGCTACCGCGCGGGCATCCATCGCAAACCAATTCTGCGGAATCTTCATCTTCGCCCGGCTAAAGAAGTCTGTGCGCGTCGTGCTGGGACACAATGCTGTGACTGTGACGCCCGTTCCTTCCAGCTCCATCGCAAGGGCATACGAAAAGGAATGCACGAATGCCTTGCTGGCGTAGTAAATGTTCATGGTTGGCCCCGGCTGAAACGCAGCCACCGACGCCACATTGAGTATTCGCCCCCTGTGCCGGCTCAGCATCGGTTGGAGAAACAAATGCGTGAGTTCCACCAGCGCAGTCATGTTCACGCGCATTACGGCGGCCTGTGTGGCGAGATCGGATTCTGAAAACGGGCCGTAAACGCCGAAGGCAGCGTTGTTCACCAGAATGGAAACGGGCAGGTCTCGCACCGAATCAAAAATATCCTGCGGCGTCCCGGCTATGGCGAGATTCCGGACCAACACTTTCGTCATGATGCCGTGCTTGAGGTGCAGCTCCTCGGCGAGGTCCTCCAACTTCTTCTCGTTGCGCGCGACCAGCACCAAGTGGAACCGATCCGCCGCGAAGCATCCTGCCAGTTCGCGCCCGATTCCTGACGATGCGCCCGTGATGAGTGCCCAGTCGTTCATGATCCTTGCCTCTAGTATAGCGCATGAAGACACGAACCGCCTCAAAAGGCAAAGCGGCTTCAACTGCCATGGGTCCGCAATGACCCTCGGTATGGTTGACTATTGAGAAGAGTGATTGGCACACGTCATTCAATGCGATGTAATCCCGGGCGGTAAGATGAATGCCAAAGCTCAATCAGCTCCAGCTGTGAGCGCGCTGGGATTTGCGGATGCGCTCGTCAGTGGCAACGCCTCCGCCCGCAGCTGGCGGGAGAAGCTGGCGGTCGTGCAGGAACTGCTAGCAGATGAGTCGCGGGCGATGGGGCAGGCTGAATTGGCCGACATTGTGTCATATCTCCGCTTTCTGAACACCGGCGAGATTCCTTGTGTGGAGGATGGACGCCATTTCCGTCCGTCACATCACGCACGAATCGCCACCCAGATTCATGAACGGCTTTCACAATTGGCGACTTCGGAAAACATGTTTCTGGTGCGCAGGATCATCGCCTGTCTGCCTTCCACAGCCGCGCCGTTCCAGCGCGCGGAACCGCTGACGCGCATTCGCGACATTGCGCATCGCAACGACATTCCGCACGACCTCAAGCGCGAGATCAAAACCACGCTCCAAAACAAGCTGCATCGTTGTGCTGGGCCAGAGGACCTGGTCACCAGCCAGCGTTTGCTGGAGCGGGTCACGGCACCCGGCGCTCATTTCTCCGGCGACTTCGTCGAACAGTTCATAATCTTTCATCGCGAGCTGACGGAGTTCTTTAATGCCCGCTCACTGGAGGAGCGATTGCAGGCACT
>JAFMIZ010000171.1 GCA_017853715.1 Pedosphaera sp. | reverse complement strand
TTCCTCAACAAACCGTTCACCGAAAAGGCGCTGGGGCAGATGCTGGAGAAGGTAAAAAATGCATTGTGAATCAATTCACAATATTATATGATTTTTATTCTGTTTTCTAAAAAAAAATCAGCGACCGGGTGTTTGGTTTTGATGCTGGCCAGCAAGGTCTTTGCTGCTTTGCCGGCAGCGGGTGAGCGCACAAATGCAGCAGCATTTTTGCCCCTTATATCAATCGATTGGCTTGATACCCGGTCTGAATTGATGGCGATAGACCTCAGCGTCACATCAGTTAATGAGACGCAGAACCGTCAAAGCGGCATGCAATATACTGTAGGGTTGGATTATTTCCGGGTGATTTCTTCCTCCACGCGCGATCTGGCCACCATCAATCTTCAACCGTATCTGGCGGTGATCCGGGATTACCCTGCGCCAGTTCCTGGTTTTTATGATGCTCCCAACGACTGGAAGTTCATACCCAAGATCAACACCATCAATTTTCATCTCACGGCAGACCGCTCGCTCAACCTCAAAGTGGGCCATTTGGAACTACCCTACGGCTTGGAGGCCACCATCAACAACGCCGGGGAATTGCGCCAGTTCACCCGGGCTGCGAACACGGGCATGAATGCCGACTGGGGCGTCACATTAAATGGCACGCTGTCTCCCATTCAATACGAATTTGGCGTCAGCCGCGGGTCGGGATTATATTACGACACGCAGTTCGACCCGTATGCCATTTTCGGCCGGGTGGGAACGCCGGTGGATTGGGAGGGCTATGCCGGCATTCCGGAAGCGGGGCTTTCTTTCTTTCGCGGGCGGGTGCTCAGTCCCAACGGTGCGACTTACACCGACCGGTGGCGGGTGGCGGCGGACGGTCAATACCATTTCGGGCTGTTGGGAATCTTGACGGAATTCAGCGGGGGGCAGGACACCTCGTTCAAGGGGGTCAAATCAGATGTGGCGAATGGATTGTTGGAGCTTGATCTGGCCTTGCTGCATGAAGCGCTGACTTTGTATGGTCAAGGCTCGCTTTATTTCACCCGGAAAGCGGGGAGTGACTGGACTGACAAGGGGGTTGTTGAATTTGGTGTCCGGTGGGCAATCAGCAGCCGATGGACCGCGAGCTGCCAGTATAACGAAATTCTCTGGCGGCCGGCGGGCACTCCAGATGTAGGTTATTTGAATGCTCAATTGCGATTCCGCTTTTAAATATGAAAACGAAACACGCTCTCCCTTTGGCCGTCCTGGCCGCACTGTGCTGCTTCCTTGGTGCGCCTTCCGTTCATGGGCAGGCCTACTGCGCCATCCGCAGTCCCAACAAAATCATTCATGAGCTCTTTTCCGGCGAGGTGACTTTCACTTCCGAAATCATGGCAATCACGGCGGGGATGAACAAGCGGCTGCCGGAAACCTCCAAGTTTCGGTTTGATGCCCGGGAGATCGCCAAGCATGTCGTTTATAAGGTTTACCGCGACACCAAGCTGCTTGGCTATCTTCAAGTCAGGACTGAGCCTACAAAATGGGGGCTGACGGAGCTGGCGTGGGCAACCGACCCGCAAAACCGTATTATTGGCGTGAAGGTTCAAAGGTCCCGAGAGCCGCATGCGGAGGCGCTCGCCGACGCAGTTCTCGCCAATGCCCTCAAAGGTTTGAGCTCTGGTCAAATCATGGAAAAATGGACTCCCGAATTTACGGATGGGTTGTGCCGCGCGGCATCCCTGCCGGTTGCCGAATCTGCTGATTTGGTGAATTCCATCCTGGCTTCCGCCCTCAAGGCATTATGGCTGTGTGATGACGGTTGGGGGTTGACTGGGGCTATCCAACCATAAAGCCAAATACGTAGCCGGAGGATTGCTGCAAATCGTCCCGGCTGACTCCAGGCAGCTTGATAGCGAGGTTGGGCGTCCCGGTAAAAGCCAAAATAAATTTAGCTCACCGCGGTTGGTGTAATAATCATAACCAACCCGAACTCAGAACCTGAGCTGACCGCCCGCCCGGCGGCCTGCCTGCAACACGCTACAAACACCGCCGCGCCTCCAATCCATGGGCACACAAAATCTTCTGCGACTGAGGTGGACCAGTGCTGTGCAGCCGTGTGCGCCAAGTGCCCGGCGATTTTCACTTCAGAATCCGGGTTTATCCTGCAGCGGCAGGCTCGGGTTGTTCCTTTTTCGGCCTTGTAGAATCCTTTAATTCGTTTAGGTTAAATCGCATTGAGCTTGGCGTCACCAGATGCGGGTGATAAGCCCTTTCAGCCAAGCCCAAGCAGGCCATTGGATTGTTTGTCGCTGCGGTTTGTGTAGCCCTATAGTGCAACCGCCGGTTTTAGAGTTTGGGTAAAAGCAACGGCCACCATCAAATTACAATATAATCAGATGGCTTACAAATCCCAAACCCGCACAAGCCTCATGCGGCATGTTTTTTTTGGATGTTTGGCCGCATTGGGCGTGGTGGGCGTGAGTTGCTGGTTTGTCAGCTTGCGCGGGGAGCTTGGCCGGGTTGAGGCTGAGCAGCTCCGCATCCGTCAACAGGCCGACGCCGCCGCCAAGTCGCTGCAGCTTAGTGTCACCTCTTTTTTACAACAGTTGGATTTTTACATCCAGCATCCTGACAACACCACCGCCCGCATCGCCAGCGATGCCACTGGCAGCTGCAAAAATGCCTTGGATGTAAAAGTGTTTGATCCGGGGGTCGAGCTCCTAAGTAAACGAGATTTTCTGGTCCGCGAGTTGGACGAGGTCAAGGACCTCTTGAAGCCCAAGCTGGCAGTCGGTCAAAGCCAGCCCGAGGACGCCTTGGTGGCTGAAATGGCCCAGCTGAACCGGCGCGCGGACACGTTCCAAAAAAAGTTTGCTGATTACACCAGCGCCTACCAGAAAAGCCGCCAAGGAAAGCTGGAGGCTGACCGCGCCTTTATCAACAACCGGAAGCGTGATAGTGTAATCCTGTCTTCCATATTGATTTATCTCTGCCTCCAGGTCCTTTGGAATGTTTACCGGGCAGTCATCCGCCCACTTAAACAGCTCTACTTCAGCAGCGTCAGATCAATCAATCGGCACGCTCCATTCCAGCCGATGAACTCTCCCGAGGCCTGCTCTGAAATCGTAAGTTTAGCGAGCCGTCTCCAGGAGCTTGTTTCTGCGCGGGATGGGGAAGTGGCGCTTCGCACCGAGGAGTTAAAAAAAGCCAATGAGCAGCTTGAGGCGAGCGAACATTTTACGCGTGCCACGTTGGATGCTTTGCGTTCGGCCATCGTGGTGCTGGATGAGCGGGGGGTGATTATTTCGATCAATCGCGCGGCGAACGAGTTGGCGCTGCGTCATGGTTTCAGCTCCGGGGAATTTGCCGCGGGCGCTGATTTTCTGAGAGGGTTCATGA
>JAFMIZ010000170.1 GCA_017853715.1 Pedosphaera sp. | reverse complement strand
CACGGAAGTCAGCTTCGGGTAGGCCTTGATCTCGACCCGCCACCCCTCGTCGTCGGTCAGGTGGAGGTGCAGCGTGTTGAGCTTGTGCATCGCCATGCTGTCGATGATTTTTTTGAGTTCCTCCTTGGTCCGGAAATGACGGGCGATATCCACATGCAGGCCGCGGATTTTGCCCATCGAGGGCTTGTCCTGAATAGTCAGCGCATCGACGGACAGCGTCATGTCCGACACGGGCGTGTCGCCATAGATCCCCGGAGGCAGAAGTTGAAAGAGGGTCTGCACGCCATAAAACAGCCCGCTCGCGCTCTTGCCCGTGATGGTGATGTTCTCCCCGCCGCTCTTGAAAGTGTAGGCGTCCTTCTCGTCAAACCCAACGCGCTCGGGATCGACCTGTAGGACGATCGCATTAGCGTCGCCGGAATCTCGGACGGCCAACTGGAGTCCCGTGGACGCGGCGATCCGCTCCCGAAGATACTCGGCAGCGGGCTTGCTCGCCTCGTTTTGATAAACAATCGAGGTGTCCGCATTGATCACGAACGGCTTTTCCTTCCTTGCCTCGATCGAGAAAGGCTTGGGAACGATGCCGAAGCTGTTCGCCTCGCTTCTTGATTCCGCGCCGGATGTTGCGGGCAGGAATAACAGACCGGCACCAATGATTCCAACGAGTGCGCTGTAAAAATGTTTCGCTATCATGTGATTTCTATTGAAGGGAATAAAAGAGTGCTCGCGGAAGGATCGGCGGACGAAGGTCATTCCCGAGGCGCGGGTGTTTGTTTCCCGTTTTCTTCGATCTTGGTGATGAGGCCCAGCTTCCAGGGCAGCAGATCATAATGTCCGTTCAATTCTTGATTTGTGATTCCTTGAATGAGCCATTGGCACCCCTGAGGGTCGAATTCCATGTTTTGGTCGTAGCCTGATCGCAGCACCTCGCCGTGGGAGACCACCTCCGTCCATTTTCCCGATTCTTCTCGATATCGGAGCTGATCCCCCGTCGCATAATGGTCGGTCACCCTCTTCCACGGACCTTCCGGATGAGGTGCGGTGGCGAGACCGAAGGAACGAATTCCATCCTTTTCCAGCTCGTAGATCATATGAAAATCACTACCTCCCTTGTCCTTATAGACATGAACGGCTTCATGAATGTTGTCGAATACCTTTTGAGCTTTTCCCCAGCCTTTCGGAAACTCCGCCAGGCTGGTTGACCTTACCATGACACCGCTGTGCGCCATTGTGTAGAACAGGTATGCCCGCTTCTTGTCGCAGATGATCCAGAAATCGATCCATTTTTGCTTGGTGTCTTTCGTGAGAAGGGGTTGGGGGTCGCTCCAAGATTCAGGGTCCGAGATCGTGGAGGTTGTCGAGAACATCGGCTGATAAGTCGAGTCCAGGGTTTGAAAGACCAGATACCACTTTCGCTGCGCCTGATAATAAAAGACTTGTGGCGCACAGGCATACCGTTTCTTTCCTCGAATCATTTTGAGTTCATGCCTAGGCGCCTTTTGCAGGCCGGCGAGAGTTTCTGCCGAAACATAGCCAGTGGTATATTCCTCTTTGCTCCTGGCCGTGTAAAAGACATGCCACTTTCCCTCGTAAAATACCACGGTAGGGTCTTTTACGGCAACCTCATCGAAGGAACCCTCCGGACCTGGCAACATGACCAGCGAGTCGACCAACCATTGGTTGTTATCGTTTTCTGCTTCCCCTGCGACCCCAATGATCCCTGTCATCACCGTGAAGATGACCACGCAGGCAAGGTTGCGGAGGAATGCCGTCATAAGGCTGGCGGCTGAATTTAATTGTTCGAGATTGATTGGTGCCATGTTACTACTTTGTTTACGAGATCTTGAGTTAGATCGGGTTGAGTATCTGCAAGGTTTTTTGATTCGCTGGGATCCGACGATAGATCATAAAGCTCCGGGCGGCTGCCATCGTAGTCGCACAGCAATTTCCATTTGTCGTGCCGAACTGCCAGATCAGGCAAATTCTTGAATCCATAGTAATTATTCCTGTCCGGCGGGCGACTGAAATAGATGGGGCTTTTGCGCGATTCGTTCGATCTGCCCAATAAGACATCAAGTAGCACTTCGCCGTCGTAGGTTGCATCGACTGGCGATTGGGCCCCAGTCAGTTTTAGAAGTGATGGCGTCAGGTCAATCGCCGAAAAAACCGACTCTTTATTCCTTGAACCGAGGGCATTTTTCGCCATCAGGCCAGGAGCCCACACGATGAGAGGCGACCGGATACCGCCTTCGTAGAGATGCGTCTTGAATCCATAGAGGACGCCTGCACGACCTGCATCTGGTTCCGGTCCATTATCGGAGCAGATCAGGATCATCGTGTTGTTGCGCAACTTTTCATCATTCCTGATGAAATCGAAAAGCGGAGCGAACTGTTTGTCCATCTCTTCCAGCACGGCAAGATAGAGTTCCCGTTTGTTATTCGTTTTCTTGATACGCTCATAGGAGGGCCAAAACGGACTATGGACATCGTCGGTCCATACATTCACATAAAATGGTTTCCCTGCGGCCTCGGCCTTCTTCATGAATGCGATGGCCGCATCAATAAAACCCGTGGTGATTTTAGACCGCTCCATCCAAGTGACGGGTTTTCCCAATCGGACGGCATCCCCCCAAATCCTCCCTTTTTTCCCATCCTTGTTGATTGTCGTAGGCAAGAGCTTCGCCCCCATGCCTTCGAAATTCGTTAGTGATTCGTCAAACCCATATTCCGTGATGGCGGGTGCATCGTTGACATCCCTCTGCCCGCCCATGTGCCATTTCCCAAAATGTCCGGTGGCATACCCCGCCTGTTTCAGGCTCCGGGCAAGCATAGGTGCCTTGGGGTCCAGCCAATTGGCCAGACCGCGACTCTTGTTGCTGGCGCGATCTGCCAAATAAGAAGAAATTTTCCAGCGCTGCGGATAGGTTCCCGTGGAAATGGCCGCCCGTGATGGGGAGCAGATGGGGGAGTTGACATAGAACGACTCAAAGGCAATTCCCTCAGCGGCCAACCGATCGACATTTGGTGTTGTGGCATTTGTATTGCCGAAGCAGGAAAAGTCAGCCCAGCCCATGTCATCTATAAACAAAAGAATGACATTGGGTTTTGTTTCACCAGCAGATGCATTCCAGGCTGACAAAGTGAATGCCATTAAAATCACAGCGATCAATAGATTCTGTCGTGAGGTGGAAATCATGTTTCTTTTCCCTACCGAGCCAAAGCCTCCCGCAATTTCTGGAGTCTGGACTCCGCGTTTTCTTTCATGTGGCGACTGTAGTCGCGGGTGTAGAGGGTAGCCGACTGCGGATGACTTTGCGGGAGTTTGTTGTAGACCTCCCAGGCGTCGTCGTAGGCTTGGAGCCACTGCCGCATGGCCGCTTTGT